>JAYEGX010000079.1:0-9442 GCA_034659295.1 Candidatus Altarchaeota archaeon
GCGATATGATGAATTAAAGATGACCGGTAAAGCAAAGAAACTAAGGAAGTTGATAAAATCCATCTGGGTGTTCAACTGGTTTAATTCCTGCGGGTTCACAGAACTTGTTCCTGTGGTCGGCTCAAGGTGGGATATGGAGCGGTTTGGAATGATCGTTACCGGGACCCCAAGGCATGCGGATGTCTTATTTATTGCAGGATACCAGACCCCCAAATCACTTAAGAGGGCTAAGAGAATCTTTGAGCAGATGGCTGAACCGAGGGTGATTGTTGCATTAGGGGCTTGCACTATGACGGGGGGTATGTACTGGGATTCATATAACACAATAAAGAAATTGGAGGATTACCTGCCGGTGAACATCTATGTTCCGGGATGCCCTCCCCGGCCCGAGGCTGTTTTTGAGGCGTGCGAGAAGATATTTGAGCATGTATTGGAGATGAAGGATGAATGAACTGGATTTAATAGATGGTCTGGACCTGGAATTCGGGGTTAACGCAGAGAAGCAAAGAGACCGCAGGGTCTGGGCAACCGTTGAAGGGAGTGAGCTGATGGATATCCTAAAGTTCCTCTTTGATAAAGGATTCGAGCATTTATCTGCGATTTCCGTAACAGACTATCTGGATGATGGATTATATGAGCTCACATACCACCTCTGGAGTTACGTGGATAACTTTCTGGTTACTGTTAAGACGCAAATATCCCGAGATAAGCCGGCTATTGAATCTGCCACACCGATATGGGGTGAATCCGCACAGATACATGAGAGGGAATTACATGAATTGTTTGGAGTAACCTTTGAGGGAAATATGGACCTAACCCCCCTGTTCCTGGAGGAATGGGATGGTCCACCCCCGTTCAGGAAAGATTTTAATTGGAGAACATACGTTAACGAGAAATACTATGATAAAGAAAATGAACGAGAAAAACCCTACCTCATATGAGCTGTTGTTTGGACCAGCCCATCCCGGATCCGGAAACTTTTCGGTCAGGTTGAAAGTGGAAGGGGAGGAGGTTACTTCAGCGAGGGCTGACCCGGGGTACCTGCACAGGGGTTTCGAGAAATTAATGGAGTACCGGAGCAGGATGCAGAATTCCGTTCTCTCCGATAGGGTCTGTGTCTTTGAAGCCCTGAACTGGAATCTGGTGCACGCGGGAGCGGTGGATGAATTAACTGGGGAGGATATTCCTGAAAAAGCCAGGTACATACGGGTTTTGATGGCTGAGCTGTCAAGGATTCAATCCCATATCATATGGTATGGTGCAATGTCTATGGGTCTGGGTTTCGATACCGGGTTTAAGATAGCATTCGGTTACCGGGATTATATCCTGGACTTATTTGAGTTGGTAACTGGGGGCCGGGTTTATCCCGCAGGGTATATCTGTCCCGGGGGGGTGAGAAGGGATTTACCTGATTGCGCGAAAGAAAAGATAATAAATGTCTTGGGGAAGACGCGGGAAATGTTGCGAAAGTGTGAAAGCTTCGAGAAAACAACGCTTCAGCATAGAACTAAGGGTGTTGGTATCCTGGGGCGGGGGGATGCTCTCAGGTTGGGTGCGACGGGCCCGATAGCGAGGGCGTCTGGCATGTGCTCTGATGTCAGGGTTGATGACCCCTACGAAATCTATTCCGAGCTGGATTTTGAGATTCCAACAAGAGATGAGGGTGATGCGTACGCTAGATGTATCGTCGGGAGGGAGGAGATCAAGGAGTCAATAAAGATTGTTGAGCAGGTCCTTGAGAGGATGCCTGAGGGGAAGCTGGATCCGATAAAACCTAAAATAGCCGATAAAATCCCGGAAGGTGAAGTATATGTGCGAAACGAAATCGCCAGAGGTGAAGCTGGGGTTTACATGAAATCTATCGGGGAGGAAACACCTTACAGGTGTAAAATCAGGGGTCCCTCTCTTTTGCACATGATTCCTGTCCTGGAGCATTTACTTAAGGGGTCTCAGATTGCCGACGTACCGGCCATATACTGGAGCCTGAATATCTGCCCGGCGGATATGGATAGGTGATTATAGATGATAAAAACAATATTGGAGTTAATCAGGAACCTGTTTAAGAAACCGATTACTGTCAGGTTCCCCCATGAATCGATAGATATACCTGAAGGCTTCAGGGGAGAGCAGGTCTATGAGATAGATAAGTGTGTGTCCTGTAGCCTGTGCTCCAGGGTATGTCCTAACAGGGCGGTAGAGATGATAGAGGCCCCGGAGAAACATAGAGATAAATACCCGAAAACATATCCACGAATAGACCTTGGGAAATGCTGTTTCTGCGGCTTCTGCGAGGACATCTGCCCAACCGATGCATTGAAACTCACAAAAAACGTTTATCTCTCAACCTTTGACTCAAAGAGTGTAATCAAGGAGCCGATTGAAAAATGATGATATGGGTTAATATTATGCTGATTCCGTTGGTAGGTTTTATTGCGATAGTAATAGGGTTGCTTTATGCGGGCATAGACCGGATTCTTGCTGCGAGAATGCAGGAAAGGGTTGGTCCACCCCTCACCCAGCCGTTTCTGGATGTTTTTAAGTTGATGATTAAGGAGAATATTACTCCCAAGAATTCAGTGAAATGGTTGTTTAATTCGATGCCTGTGGTCTGTTTAGCCTCAACCCTCATAATCCTCTTTTATCTACCCTTCGGTGGATTCGGTCCCCTACTGGGAGGCCATGGAGACCTTATTCTCGTACTCTATCTATTGATTGTTCCAGCCCTTGCTCTGGTAATGGCCGGATTATCTTCCGGCTCCCCCTATGCAGCTGTTGGAGCACAGAGGAAGATGATTATGATGATGAGCTATGAGTTCCCCCTGGCTATCATAGTCGTTTCCATTGCCTGGCTGCTTACTGTGTCAAATGTAGCTGATCCATTCTCTTTGCAGGCGGTAACCAGCAATCCCGTCTGGGGTCTGGTGGGTCCGTTAGGTTTTTTGGGATTAATCCTCCAGTTGCTGGTTCTGTTGTTTGTTACACCCGGAGAGCTTGGAAGAATTCCATTCGATGTCCCTGAAGCGAGCCAGGAGATAGCTGGTGGGATTCTGGCAGAATACTCCGGCAGAAACCTTGCCCTATTCTATCTCGCGAATGCAGTGAAGGCTATCGTATTTATCTCAGTTATCATAGCTCTCTTTTTCCCATACGGGCTGGGTGTACCCGGGTTGGCAGGTGTTCTAGCAGACTCCCTGTTCTTTTTCATCAAATTATTTCTGCTGATGTTTGTGAGCTCCACATTCATCCAGGTGGCAATGTCCAGGTTTAGGATTACCCAGGTAGTTTACGTTTACTGGATTCCATCAGTACTTGTTTCTCTAACCGGGTTGCTGCTGATGCTGTTGGATACGATAATATAGGTTTTTCCTGTGTTTTTAAGACGGAATTTGCTACCCTGCCTGTAAAAATATCACGGGAAAACCACAACTAATCCCAAAAGAAGCAGGGGATAAAGAAGGCTTCTGAGCAGGGGTTTCTTCTGACTCCAGTATATGAAATAAACCGGGGGGAAATAGATTATGTTATAAATTCTACCCTTTTTAATGCTCTTTAAAGCACTCTTGTAAAGTGATTCCCCGTCAAATCGGCTGGGGAATGAGTTGAATGCGAGGCTGAACCCAACCCATAGCATAAGCCAGCTATAAGGGGAGTCCACTAAATGGGTTAAATAAAAGATAACCATGGCCGAGGCTGTGTTAAAAAACAGAGGGCCCATGACGATAAGAAACTCCCCAAATACTGTCTGGGGTTTAGAGTGCACAACGTAACCCAAGGGGTTTGTTGGCTGGAAAAGGGAGTATTCCTTCACCTCCACACCGGTTATCCTGCAAAAAACCATATGCCCCAGTTCATGGGCCATAACACCCGGGAAAGTAAACCCCAAAACAAACTCCTCCAGCTTAAACATCATCACATAATCTTGACCACAGTAGAGCCCAGGGGTGCCTTAATGTCCCTGGATACCGGAAGGCATTTAACCCTCATCAACAAAACAACCTTACCACCTGTTTTCTTGGGGTAATCCACAAGTGTTTCATAGCAGCCCATACCCTTCGCTATCACCAGATCCGCATCATCCCAGCTCTTACAGAATTCACCACCTGTTTTCTCGAACCAAACGCCTATGGAGTCACCTCTTGGAGTGATCCTGTGTTTATCGTCCAGTCCAACTTTTTTTATCTCCTCAACGGTGGCGTCATCCTGCACCGGCCTGGACAATGGGGCAATCTCCACCCTAGAGTACTTATCGAGTTCCTCGATGAATACCTTATCAAACACAACCTCAGGAGCATTATCGGTAACATACAAAATCCTATCACATTCCTTAACTCTCCTGTAAACCTCATCTGATTCATCTATAGCAGGGTTTTCCTCAACAATCCTGAAGATATCATCCTCCAGTTTATCCAGGTCGGGTTCATGGTCTCGGGCCCCGAACTCCAACGTGTTGCCTGCGAGAGCTATTTTTTGAGCAGCTATGAATCTCTTTTTCTCGTCTGATATCCCCTCAACGTGCTCCTTCAGCTTCGGGTACAAGCTTAAGGCAACCTCGAAGCTTTTCCTCTTTAATTCCTTCATCGGGTCTTTGTTGCCTGTAATGGATTCAACCAGCCTGTTCCTCTCATATGCCATCTTCGTTGTCGACCACTCGCTGGTGAAGTTTACACTATACAGCCTCGACAACTCCCTGACCACCTTCCTCCTGGTTTCATCATCTGCTCCCTCGCAGAACATCAAAGCTCTTTTTAGCATGCAAGGACCGCACTCAGGGTAAAGTTTCATTGTATCTAATATTGAAGTGAACGCATATATTAAATGAAATGAGGAGCATACTACTGTTGGGGGTGGGATTGTGAGTGTAAAGCGGGTGAGAGAGTCTGTTATCGCAGGTTCATGGTATCCTGGCAACAAGGAAACGCTTGAAAACATGCTCGAGGGTTTCCTGGATAAGGTGGGAAATGATGCTATTGAAGACGTCAGGGCTCTGATATGTCCTCATGCAGGTTACGCTTATTCAGGGAGTGTGGCAGCGTACGGCTACAAGCAGCTGCGAAACAAGAGTTACAGTAAGGTTATAATGCTGGCTCCAAGCCACCAGTATCCCTTCCAGGGTGTGTCGGTAGGGGACTACACACATTATAGAACACCTTTGGGTGATGTTCCCGTCTCAGATGAGTCATTTGAGTTAGTATCTGAATCGAAGCTGTTCTATTTCCTAGAGGAGGCTCACCTTAGAGAGCATTCGCTGGAGATACAGCTTCCATTCCTCCAGATGGTGCTGGATGATTTCTTTATAATACCTCTGGTTTTCGGGAGGCTTAGCATGGATGAAATCAGGTGCGCTGCTGACGTGATAATAGGGCATCTTAACGATGAAACCCTGCTCGTGGTCAGCACCGACCTATCACACTACCACTCGTATGAAGAAGCTATTTCCCTGGACGATGAATGCATCAAATCGATTCTTTCAATGGATATGGAAAATGCTTTAAAAGGTGAGATGTGCGGTAAATACGCTGTCTTGACTGCTATGGAGATAGCAAAGAAGATGGGATGGTCCCCTCAGCTGCTTAAATACCTGAACTCAGGTGATGTTACAGGAGACAAGTCAAGTGGCGTGGTTGGGTATGCATCTATTGTATTTCATGGAAAAAACAAAAATGAATCTGCTGAAGGGGTGGTTAGCGTGGAGCAGCAGAAATACCTGTTGGATGTTGCGAGGAAGTCGATTGAAGCATACATGGATAAGGGCATGCCCCCTAAGGTTGAAGCCAGGTATTCTGAGTTGGAGGAGAGAGCGGGCACGTTTGTCACTCTGGAAAAAAACGGCCAGCTCAGAGGCTGCATCGGCAATATCGTGCCCGAGAAGAAGGTTTATATCAGTGTCAGGGATAACGCCATAAACGCAGCCTTCAGGGATCCTAGATTCAGTCCCCTTAAGAGAAGCGAGCTTGATGATCTGGAGATTGAGGTCTCGATTCTCTCCGTTCCTGAGCTTATCCGGGTAGAAAGCCCGCAGGATTACGTTAATGAGATAGAGGCGGGCAAGGATGGGATTATAATCCAGAAGGGTGATAGAAGTGCTACCTACCTGCCGCAGGTCTGGGAGAAGATTCCTAAAACGGAGTTATTCCTTGATTCCCTTTGTCAGAAGGCCACCCTTCCCATTGGTTGCTGGGGGAGAGGGGGTGTGGAAATCTATCGCTACAGGGTGCAGCATTTCAGTGAAGGTGAGTTCTGAGTTCTACTTTTATTTAACAATTTCTTATTATTTAACATCTTAAAATGCAGGACTGGAATACTCTTAAATATGTTGTCGAGAAAGGCGCTTCCTCCCGTAAAAAAGACGAGAGCACTCTGGAAGAGGTTATTGGAGTTGAATCCACCTCCACAATCGAGAAAAAGTTAACTGGACTTGTGATAAACAAAACCGATGCACTGATTCTTAATGAGCTCATGGTTGAGGGTAATATAAGCCTGAAGAAGCTAAGAAAAAACGTTAAAAAAAGCAGGATATCAATATATCACTCACTAAAAAAGCTGGAAGAACGCGGTTTCATCAGAAAAGAAAAAAGCAACGTTAAACTGGAGGAAAACAAAGTCACCAGCATGCTGAGAAAACTCAGTTCAGAGGGCTTCAGCTTCAGCAAATTAACGGGTAAAAGAATCAGATTGTTGCAGTCTCTAACCGAATGGAAAAGCCCAGATGACCTTTCCACGGATTTGGACATATCCGTTTCATCATCCTATAAATACATAAGCCAGCTTGAGTCCGTGCTGGATAACAAAAAAAACAGTTACAGAATAAAGAGAAACAAAAAAACACTTCTCGAGTTCCTTGAAATAATTGATGAAGGGGGATCAATGGGTTCTGTTGAACTCTGGCTCTCACAAAACGAGGCCCTCATAAAAACCGAAGAAGAATATGCGGGGAGTCTCACATCCTTCTCAAGATTCAATGAATTTGGCATAGACACAAGCCAAATCGGCTCAAAGTATTATCATACACCACCCAGAGAGCTCCGGCCGGAGGAGATACTAGTGCATTCCATAAAATCCTCTGAGAACAGTGAAATGCTGTCCTACAGTATAGCATTCTATCTCAACAACACTGAACTGTTGAATCCTCTTCTAATAGAGAGACTAGCTAGTAGATTTGGGGTACTGAATCTGTGGATGGACATCCAATCGTATATATCCAACAATAGCAGAGTAAAAAATAAGGGCATGTTTATCCATAGGGACGAATTCAGTGACCGTTTCGGCTTTGATTTCCGCAAATACGAGGAAAATACGGGGGATGAAAAAATAAAACTTTCCGATGAGGTATTATTTATCTCCAAGATCATCTCACTCAATTCTGTGGATGTCCTAGAGTGCGAGAACCTGATTAAAGGGAAAAAGCTTGACTGGGGTGTTATAAAAGGGCTTGTTTCCGATTCAGGAAATGCTCTTATGGAGCCATTAATACCTAGGATGGAAGTGGTTAGCGAGAGAGCTGGGGTGAATATACCCATAATTCGTGACTTGAGGAATGCCTTCCTCGAGGAAAAAATAAAAAATCTTCTGGATGAAAAAAGAACCGTTAAAGGCATACATGAGATTCTAGAAATACCTGAGTATCAAATCAGGAACATCCTGAACAAGATGAGCCGGGAATACAAGATAAAAAAACTAAACACTAAACCCCTCATGTACTCCAACTTTCTTGGCCTGGAATAATAATCACCTTCTCTTAAGCTTTACTTCCAGTATGCCGTTTTTGTAGGTGTATGCTATACTCTTCTCCTCAACATTTGCAGGTAGCTGAAGCCTTTTGTAGTATCTCCTTTCTTCCCTATCCACATCAATTATTAATGTATTACCCTCTAGTCGGAGTATTATATCCTCTCTTTCCACGCCAGGGAGTTCAGCAACAATCGTTAACTCTTCCTTTCCCTCGATTATGTCTATTAATGGCTCTCTGCCTTCGGAGATGTCTTTTTCCACCCCCATCCTCCTGATGTTGCCGAATTCGTTTATGCTGGGCCTGTCTCCTGGACCTGTTCTGATAGAGAAGCCGTAGATATATGGCTCTTGGCCCATCCTCTCAGATTCTATGCCCTGCATTTCATCGAATATCCTATTCAGGCGTTCCTCCATTCTCCTGAATTCCTCTTCCAATCCCTCAAAGAGTTCCTCGTTGTCAAACGGTCTTTTTTTTCTCTTCCATGAATCCATGTCTCTCACCTTGATACAGTATACTATATCCCATACTTAAATAATAGCTTCCACATACTATATTGATGAAGTTGGACAGGAATCTAGTTGCGGGTCTGCTTTTTGGTGTGGTTTTAGGGATTATACTATCCTCTACTACTGTGTATTTCGCTGACATGCGTGTTTGCCCTCAGAGGAACTTTGTTGATGAAGCCAGAATAACTCCAGTATTCAATGACGGATTTTTCCCGGTGGTACATCGGGCCTTACAGGATGCTAACAAGTCCATACACCTACTAGTTTTCGAGTTAAAGTATTACCCACAGTATCCTGAGAGCAAGATGAATATACTGGTTGAGGACATCATTAATGCCAGTAGGCGGGGTGTTGATGTAAAGATTATTGTGGACCAGTACTCTAAAGAAAATAATGCCTTTGATTTGTTACGGGGGGAGGGTGTTGATATAGTATATGATTCAGAGGGTGTTACGACACATGCCAAGACAGTTATCATTGACGGTAGGGTGGTGGTACTTGGTTCAACGAATTACAGCTACTATGGATTGGAGAAAAACAATGAGGTTAATGTTTTGATTGATTCGGAGGAGACGGCTGTTTTCTATGAGTCATATTTCAGGGAGATGTGGGATTGGTTGCATGAGGAGGTGTGAAATGGATTTTGGGGATATGTGTGTTTTCATATTTTTTTCTCTGTTTTTTGTTTTTTTTTGTTTATTTATGGCAGTTTCTGCTGTTCCTTCCCACACAGAATACATTTTTGTTTTGTTAATTCTATTGATAATATCCTATTTTTCCTATGAGAAAACAAGATACAACAAAGAAAACGAAAGAAAAATGATAGACTCCCTTCTAAAGGAAAGACAAGAAAAAAACTAGGTGAGCTTGTGCATATCCATACCCTCTCTTAGTATGGTGTTCCCAAACAACCCCTTATCTATGATGATGACATCCTTTTCCTCAAGCAGCTTACTCCATCTTTCAACCACATGCTTATCCATCTTAAGTATCCTAGCAGCATCATCCAGTTTTATCTCACCCTCCTTACTGACAAGATTAATAAGAGAATTAATGGTATCCCTGTACTTGATGTCTCTCTCTATTGGGTGTATATCACCTATCTTTTCCCTACCCGCCGATTTAAACATATCTTTCTCTACGTCAAAAGGATTACTACCTGACTCATTCTCTTTAAAATCATTAACCAATTCCTTGCTTTCACCTA
>JAYEGX010000080.1:0-9370 GCA_034659295.1 Candidatus Altarchaeota archaeon
TTTGAGGAAGTGGAAGGGAAAACAAAAGAATACAACGGCAGATACCAGGGAGGTAAAATAGTCTAGAGCTCGATGGATGAACCAACCTCCGGGATAAAGGTCTCACAAACCCCCCCGGTGAACTCACCAAGGGAAGCGCAACTCTCAGAATCCCCGTGAACCAGTATGCACTTATCCGGATTAATCTTTTCAACCATCCTCTCCAGTGAATGCCTCCCCGCATGAGCCGAGAAATCAAGATACTCCACACCCATCCTTGGATTAATCGTATCCCCGCTCCTTGGATCCACAACATATCCCTCATCCAGCAGAAGCCTGCCGTTGGTGCCCTCCACCTGATAGCCGGTCAAGAAAAGAGTGCTTCTTGTATCACCATGCAGCTTCTTCAGGTAATACCATACAGGACCTCCTGTGAGCATTCCCGCAGTGGATACAATAATGGAGGGTTCTTTGATAGCCTGCTTCCTCATGCCATTATGCTCTATCCACACAACGTTCCTGACCGCCTTCCTCAGGGCCTTAGCGTCTCTTAGATAGTTGGGGTACTGGAGCATCAACTTAGTCAAGCCGGCTCCCATACCATCCAGGTATATGGGATAACCCAGATCATCCAAAATCAACAACAACTCCTGCGTCCGGCCCAATGCAAAAGAAGCCAGAACAGCGTTACCCCCGCCGTTAAGGGTCTCCTCAACCCCCGCCAGAAGCTTATTCTCCAAGTCCTTCCTGTCAGGATGCACCCTGTTACCATATGTGGACTCGGAGATCAGGATATCTGCTTGGGGAACCGTAGCAGCATCCAGCAACCTCGTATCTGAGGTCTTGATATCTCCCGTATAAAGAACCTTCCTGCTCTCACCGCCCTCCACAACATCAAGGAGGACTGAAGCGCTCCCAGGTATGTGTCCGGCATCAAAAAGCTCGAAAGATAGTTTACTGTTCAGCTCCACCCTCTCATTATATCCCACAGGATTCTCGCCCATAGAAGACAAGCCGATGTCGTCGTAGTCGTATTCAGGGGCGAAACCCTCGCTTAAGGTAATCTTTAGGGAATCCCTTTGCAGTATGTGGGAGATGTCAAAGCTTAGATCTGTGGCATAAAGCGGGCATAGAAACTGCTTATAGAGCGCAGGAATCATACCGCAATGGTCCAGGTGAGCGTGGGAGAGGATAAAAGAATCAACTTTTTCGGGTAGCCGGGGGTACTCAGGAGCATCCGAGGTCAGCTTGATGCCACAGTCCATCAATACGCTATATCCATTGGAGCAAAGATTGATGCATGAACGACCAACCTCATGCGCCCCACCATGGAATGTTAATTTCATCTTCATCACACCGAACCTGATTTATACTTAATGATTTAACACATAATGGTTTAAAATGACACAGGTTTCAGGAGAGCTAATCGAGGCCCTGGATACGGCAGTGAAGCGAAACATCCGGGAGGAAAATGTTGGCGTGGTCTTATCAGGGGGGCTGGATTCAACGCTCATAGCGGCTCTGGCAACAAGACACTCGCAGGTTACGGGATACACTGTGGGAACAGGTAACTCAGAGGACGTATCCTACGTAAGAAAGCTTTCGAAAAAGCTTGACATAAAACTAGAGATTATAGACCTAACTTTGGATGACCTGAGAGAGAAACTCCCCCATATCGTATCGCTTGCAGGGACCAACCCCGTTAAGGTTGGCGCATCCATACCCCTGTATTATGTGACCCTACGGGTCTCGGAGAAAACCACGCTCTCAGGGCAGGGAGCTGATGAACTATTTGGGGGATACCATAAATACCTGGAAGTTATCACCGAAAAAGGATATCCTGGACTGCAGGAGGAGATGGCAGGGGATGTTAAAGCAATGTATGAGGAGAACCTTAGGAGGGAGGAAAGAATATGCGAGCAACGGGGGTTAGATATCAGATACCCCTTCATGGATTCGCAGTTCATCAAATACAGCCTGTCACTTCCCCCCCGGGAGAAGATAAAAATCGTAAACTCAGGTAGCGAGTTCAGCTGCATAGATGAGGTGGGTGAGAAAAGATACGTTAGGAAATACCTGCTTAGAAAAGCAGCACAACATGCCGGGCTACCCCGTGAGGTTCTGGACCGGAAGAAGAAGGCGGCACAATACGGCTCAGGAGCTCATAAACTATTGATTAAGCTGGCTAAAGAGCAGGGCTCCAGAAAGACCGGCAAAAAAAACTACCTTAGCATGTTCCTTAAGGGACTCTAGTCTTCAAGGAACTTGGTGTGGCCGAAGTGGACTAGTAAATCAACACCCAGCTTCTCCAGTTGACACTCTTTTATGTCACATGCCCCGTATGTGGGGTCTACGAAAATCAATGCCGTCGCATTGGTTTTATCCTCTACCTCAGCGGCAACAGATACTGCATACGTCTTCAAACCCTCAGGAAACTGCAGGGCCACCATCCCGGCTTCAGATGATTTAATCTCCTTAAGGATTTTATCCAACTCAAAATCATATTCAGACATTCTTCTTCTTGATATCGCGTATCTCCTTCACCAGGATTCTATCTGTTTCAGGTAACTCCTCATCATCCAGAATCTGCCGTATATCTCTTCCTGATATGAACGTGTAAAGGATGCTCTTCTCATCCATGTTCCTGCCCACAACACCCCCCTCAATAGAGACCGCAACCTCCTGACCCTCCTTTGCAAAAGGAATTGAGTCTTTCTCTAATTGTATGCCCTTAACCCATCCAACCACCTTACTCTCCTCATTCATTAACCGGGATTTGGTAGAAATCTTTCCCGCCAAAACCTTAACACCCACTATGGCTGGCTTGCTCTGCCTGAAGATATAACCTGGCATGAGCTTGATTTTACCCGGAGAGACGGTCCTGCTCTCCTTTTCTCTCTTCTCCTCTTGCTTCTCCTCCCTTACCCACTCCCTGTAATCATCAAGGAGTTTGTATATGACGCCGCTTCCGAAAACAGGCACCTGGTTGTCTCTGGCAAGATTTTTGGCATCCTTGAGTATGGGGGAATTAAATGATAAGACAACACCAAGGAACCTGTCCTCTCTACCGACCGCGCAAGCCTCCATGATATCAGTATTAGATACCTTCCCGATAGTTCCCTTCTTGATTGGAATATCCTTACTGCAGAGTATGGAAATCAACGCCTCCAGCGAGCCGATGGTATCTGCCTTAATGATCACACCACGCTTATCTGTTTCAATCTCCACATCCTCTAATTCAGATTTTATCTTCCCAACCAACCCCTCACCGCCCACGTAAACCGGCGTTCCGGCCATGGCTTTATCAAGGTTGGGTGCTGAAATCTTAACACCAGCTGCTGCCACAACCTCCTCAACATCCATGAACCGGTCCCTGGGATCCCGCATCTCATCCAGCTCCTTAGGCTTGAGGATGGCCTTGATTGAGGTAACCACAGGTTCCCTGCTCCCAACAACTATAGTATCAGTCTTCTTCAGAACACCATCGTACAATATGACATCGATTGTCGTGCCCAAACCTTTCTCCTCCTTAACCTCCAAGATCGTTCCCTTCCCCGGGGAATTGGCCTCGATACTCAGCTTACCCTTCAGGTACTGCTGGGATAAACCCATCAACACCATCAGAAGCTCCGGTATGCCATCCCCCTTTTTCGCGGACATGGGGACGATAGCTATCTGCTTGGTGAAGTCTTTGATGTCAGAGTACAGGTCGGCGTTTATGTTCAACTTGGAGAGCTGCCCTATCATATCATAGAAATGCTTATAGAATTCATCTTGCACATGCTGCATCTGTTGATTAAGGGGCAGGCCGGTCTTCCACCCCCTGATGTTATCTATCTTGTTGGCTGCTATGACGAAGGGAACCCTGTAACCCTTGAGGATGTCCACAGCCTCCAGGCTCTGCGGCATCAAACCATCTGTGAGGTCAACCACCAGAACAGCCAGATCAGCTACTGAGCCCCCTCTCTTCCTCAGGTTGGTGAAGGCCTCGTGTCCTGGGGTGTCAATGAACAACAGCCCTCTAATCTCTGTCCTGATCTTCAGTTTAGATAACAGGGGGCCGCATATATCTTCCACAGCACTAAAGGGCACATCCGTTGCGCCAATATGCTGGGTTATGCCCCCCTGCTCCCGTGAGGCGACAACGCTGCCCCTGATCCAGTCCAGCAGCGTGGTCTTCCCGTGGTCAACATGACCCAGGACGGAGATGATAGGCTCCCTGATCTTCTTATCTCCCATAGAATAATATAGGGATTGAGTCAAGAAATTAGCTGAAGCTGGTTAAGAATTCTTCCTGTACCTATCCAACTAGTAGAATTAGCATTAGTATAATCATGGTTATACAATTTAAGAACAGGGTGGAAGAGCTTAAAGAACTAAAGGACGTTCTGGACAGCAACAAATTCGAGTTAACTGTAATCTACGGAAGGCGAAGAATCGGCAAAACAGAACTGATTCTTTCAGCAACCGAAAACAGAGAAAGAATCTACTACCTTGCCGTCGGAGAAAGAAACCTGGAGAGGTTCTACCAACAATGCCTGCGACACCTTCCAGAAGTATCCAGCCTGAGGATGGACTGGGAAATCCTCTTTGAATTCCTCAAAAAGAATGTCGACGTCATCATCATCGACGAATTCCAGAACCTAATAAAAGAAGACGAAAACATACTCCACCTACTCCAGTCAATAACTGATTCAACATTAAGAGACTCCCAAATAAAAATGTTTTTGCTCGGCTCCTCCACCTCGATGATGACCTCCAAAGTCCTGAGCTACAGCAGCCCACTCTACGGTAGAAGAACCGGCTCCATGGATTTGAAGGCGATCCCCTTCTTCGAGCTCAAAAAATTCTTTCCAGAATATGGGATAGCAGAGCTCATGGAAATATACGGTCTAGCAGATGGCATCCCACTATATCTGGTAAAGATAGACAAGGGATTCTGGCCTTGGCTAGAGGGGGAAATCACCAGAGGGAGAAGCCTCCTCAGGGATGAGGTGGATTTCATTATGAGATACGAGTTCGGGGACGTGAGCACATATAAACTGATACTTGAAGCTATCGCCCACGGAAAAACCAAGGTAAACGAAATCAAAGACTTTATGAAGGTAAGGAGGACTGACATTAGCCCCTACCTACGCAACCTACTTGAGGTCAGGATGATTAAGAGATCCATACCACTCACCGAAAAAACCACCTCAAGAAAGGGGAGATACTATCTCTCAGATAATTTCCTTAAATTCTGGTTCAGATATATCTACCCCAACACAAGCGCGATCGAGGAGGGAACTTATAACATAAAACAAATCAAGGCAGACTACAGCAACTATCTGGGACCTGTCTTCGAGAACGTTGCAAGACAGTTTCTGATAAAAGAGAGAAAGAATATCTTTGATTTCAGCCAGATCGGGAGATGGTGGCATAAAGACAATGAAATAGACCTAATTGCCTTAAACGAGCAGACAAAAAAAGCATTATTTTGCGAATGCAAGTGGAAGGAAAACATAAACGCAGGGAAGATACTCGATGAACTAAGGACTAAATCAGGGGATTTCCAGTGGCACAACAACCAGAGAACAGAATACTATGCCCTGTTCGCCAAAGGATTTAAAGAAAAAATCAATGCACCAAACACCCTGCTATTCGACCTAAAAGACCTGGAGAAAGCATTCAGCCCAGAGACAGAGGGTTCATAGCTCCAGGAAATTCCTAAGCAGCTTCAATCCCATCTCCCCGCTCTTTTCAGGGTGGAACTGTGTAGCATAAACATCACCCTCCCCTATAATGGAGGGGAACCCGAGCCCATACTCCGTCCCCCCCAAAACAACATCATCTCGCTCAGGTAACGCGTAAAAAGAGTGCACGAAATAAAAAAGGCTGTCATCTATTATACCCTCTGTTAAGGGGGAATCCCTCACCAGCGAGACATTATTCCAGCCCATGTGAGGTATCTTCACAGTAGACGGGAATCTCCTGCAGGAGCCCCCAAATATCCCCAGACCCTCAGTACCAGGGGACTCATCACTTGCCTCCAAGACCAAATGTATACCCAAACAAATCCCAAGGAAGGGAACACCATCATCTATCTTCCCCATCAGAACCTCCCTGAAAGGCTCCAGCTCTTTCATAGCGGGACCGAAGTTCCCCACACCAGGTAATATAATCCTGGCCGCCTTACCCAAGGCATCAGGTGAGGAAACCAGCCGGGGACTGTAGCCCAGAAGCTGGCAGGCGTTGAATAAACTCTTAAGGTTCCCAGCACCATAATCTATGATAGCTACCATATACAATCTATATGTTTAAATCAAAAAAAAAGACGGTTTACACCGAATCCATGGTACCACCAGGTTCGATTGATTCTATGTGTTTAGGTGCTATCTAATAAACGCTTATATGGTTGAAAGATACAATACGTAATGAAATATTTCTAATAAATAAATGAACCTGAAAACAAAAATAGGTGATTACTCAAAATCCGTACCAAATCACCTATAAATTATTTCGAACATCTTCTTAAATATGTCAAAGTTTCGGTGGTTGAACCGAAACTCCATTTCCTTAAGATATAGGTAATAGTTGGCTTTGTGTATGCCATGATACTTGTAAAATCGTTCTTTGGCGAAACTCCAGAAGCCTTCTATGCCGTTGATGTGTGTTCGCCCTATTGCATACGCTTTGGTCTTCTTTATCTTACTGTGTTTCCCGTAGTGTTTCAAGCTTTTATAGCTTTTGAAGTCGTCAGTGTAGAACACAGATCCCTTCTCGGTTTTGGCCTTGATCTCAGCCATCAAGGTTTCAGCTGAAACATCCGGGACAACGGTTGTGTACACTTTTCCGTTGCGCTCCAGTATGCCGAAAACAACGACTTTGTTTAATGCTCCATGACCTCGTTTACCCTTCCTCTTGCCGCCGAAATAGCTTTCATCAATCTCCAGCTCCCCGCTTAGTTTGCGGAAGTTACTGTCCAGGTACTCTGCAATCTTCTCTCTGAAGAACATGTATCTGTTGTGGACGGTATTATAACTAAGATCTAACTCAGTAGCGGCCTTGTTGGCAGAAACCTCAAGATAGAAATGATACAGTATATCCAAGTCACGCCTAAGCCTCTTGATGCTATACACCCTCCGGCAAGATTTACATTTGACTCGCTTATCAGCGAGTCGATAAAGACCATAGCTACCACAGAAAATACACTTCCTACCCTCCAAAAACTTTACGGTAAACTTTTTAGCCATTCACACCAGTTATATATGCCTGTTTCCATAGATAACTGGTACGAAAATTAAGCAATCACCTAGTTTAATATAGAAAATAAAATCCGTAGAAAAAAGTTAGGCACTACATTCCTACATCTTTTTACCTGATTTTACACATTTATTGCCTGTTTTTGCTTAATTAAAGTGCAAAGCCAATCACGCAACAAGTATTTCATCTATTGTTCACTAAATGAGATAATCATGAACTCACTACTCCAGGGATCAGATGATCCCCCTGTAAGCCGGGATCTGGTTAAGCAGCTCACGGCCAGATTCAGAGACCTGAGGGTCTGGGACTACTACTCCATCTCCAAAATCAAGAACAGCATGTACTGTTCGACATACCTTTATTATCTATCCAAGGGTCTGCGGGAGAAGAAAATCAAGACACCCGAAGGTATGGCAGGATCCAGGATACACGAGAAGCTGGATATCACCGAGAAAAGAGATGTTGAACCACCCCAGGCAGCGGTCTACAACATATGCGGGATTCTTGGATCACTACAGAAAAGCAGCGTATCCGAAGAGAGTACCGTGTTAACGGAGCTCCCATATTTCTCCCCCACCGAAAGGATATGGGGATATCCTGATGTGTTGTTTTTCCACAACAACGGATGCCTTACAATCGATATAATCGAGCGGAAGACCCGGATGAAGAAACTAAGCGAAGACGGCACACCATACATTTTCGCAGGAGATGTCTACCAGCTTTTCGTGCAAAAAAGAATAATAGAGGATATACTGGAGTACTCCCTTCCGGCGGATGAAAACCTCCCCAGAGATAAGATATCAATCAACTGCTATCTTGAGCTGCGGCAGAGAAACCTTAATCCGGTAAAAACAACAGCTAAAGAGTATGCCTCACAACTTGAACATGCCGTCGAGAACCTAAAGCTCAAAAGCGAGAAACACCTGGAAGACAACCACTATCAGGGGGATTTCACAATGCCCGTATTATTCAACGAACCCCCTCCCGGGCAGGAGCCCCTGTACTGTAAAATAGACGCAGACCTTGATGATATAACAAAAAGATTCGCTCACGTTAAGGAAACACTATTACATCAGAAAGAGGGCTTGAAAGCAACCGGTTTTATCTGTAATCCCGGCAGGAGAAGATACTGCGGATACTCCCACCTATGCAATGATACGGAGAAACAGACCAGCCTCTCAATGTTCACCTCCCTGTAGCGGGTATGAGCCGGCTCATATGTACCCCTCCAATAATCTCCTTGACCTTTTCCAGGTTTTCCTCAGCTGCCGTGCCTGTGACAATAACATCCGCTCCCGCGTCAGCTAAATCCTTAGCAGTCTGCCCATCCCTTATTCCCCCGCCAACAAGCAAGGGTATATCAATCCTCCTTTTCACCTTCCCTATCATCTCCTCAGGTATGGACTTGCTAGCTCCCGACCCCGCTTCAAGGTATATGCACTCCATGCCCATGTACTGGGCTGCCAGAGCGTAATCGATGACCTTATCAACATCCCCCGGTTCTATCCGGTAGAGGTCTGCTACCTTCTCAACGGTTGTTTTCTTTTTTCCAGTGCTGACAACAATATAACCCATGGATATGGGCTCTAGATTGTACATCTCCACCTTCCTGGCCCCCCTGACCTGCTCCCCTATGAGGTAATTGCTTTTCCTGGAATTCAAAAGGCTCATGAAGAAGATATAGTCCGCATATGCTGTGATAGCCTCAGCATGGTTGGGGAATATTATGACGGGAACAGTAACCGCTTTTTTAATGAACCTTGTAACCTCATCCATAACCCCCTCTTTTACCGTGGAGCCCCCTAACATTATAGCATCGGTGCCCATTTCCTGACACCTTCCCGCCAACTCGGTTGCTTCCACAGGAGACTGGTTCTCCGGATCGATCAAGGTGAAATGTAATTTTTCCCTATCCCCAAGCATCCTATCAATAACAGACATTCTACATTAGATAACCCCTGTTTTCTCAGCCAGATCCATTGCTTCCATTTTAGAGAGACCATCCCTTAATATGCTGTACCTATCTCTTATCTCATGAGCTTTCATCAAGGCTTCGATAATACATTTATCATCCACACCTAAATCCTTTGCTGTTGTTGGGGCTCCAATCACCTGCAAAACATCCCTGATTTTCTCCCAGCCGGCATCG
>JAYEGX010000081.1:0-9114 GCA_034659295.1 Candidatus Altarchaeota archaeon
ACCTGCTTTGGGTTTCAGCACTATAATCATCATCAGCATGTCCATAAGCAACCAACCCAATCCTGTTGCCTGTGGTATTTAGGATGATGCTGACAAACTCCTTATCCGCCGCCTTAGCGTCATTTAACCTGCCTCCACTCATGCTTCCCGACAGATCCGTGGTCAAAATAACATCCCCATACCCCCCGAGTGTCTCATATGAAATATCCCCGGTTCCTACTCTGATTGGTACAGTCTCCTCGCTCAGCTCGGAGTGAGAGAACAACCCGCTCCCTAACAAATCCGCTGAGGAGTTATAGATCTCCCTGCTCATGTTGGTTCCATTCAAACGGAAAACGGTCTTATCCCCTATTGTGAAGAATGTTGTGTAATTGTTTATGAATGATATGTTGGTGTTGATGGATGTAACCCATCCGGGAACATAAAAGGATGAGTAATAGTTTATTATGCCATTTATACCTGGTAGATAGAATCTCATAGAGCCGGTTTCCTCATCCGTGTTCATCTCGGATGTGTTGTAGGTTACCTCAATGAAACCACCCCCTGTATACTGGTAGCTTATGTTGCTGCCTGTGAATCTTAACTCGAAGGTGTTGGGGTTGCTGCCCTTGTTGTTTATAAGGGGAGCGCATGAGCTGATGTTTCCGTTTCCATCCTTTATGCTGGCGTCCATACCTCCCCCAACAGGATTGAATGTTCCCCCGCACTGTGCTCCGTTGATGTATAAATCAAAGGCATCCCCTGCGTTCATTTCAATGTAGGCGCTCTGCACGCTCGCATCAGAGGGCAGGAACAATACCTGGCTCAGGTTTCCTTCACCTACGAAGCCGCCGAAGTATATGTATTCTGATGTTATCTTCTCTTTTATTTTGGTTAATGCGGCCCTTGCTGTTTTGCCGACAACAGTAGCATTCTCCCCGTAACCTACCAGGAGTCTTGTGGCATGAGTCTCAGAGTCTTTTTCTATCTCAGCTGTCCTGTTTGGGTTCCAGCTGGAGTTACATACATCCTGACCCTCGATAAGAAGCTTATAACCCATATGATATGGAATCATATTCTCTAAATATCTCCTGGATATATTGCTGGCGTTGCTCCAGTAGACAGAACTTATGTTTCCCCTGGAAAGGGACCACATGTATCCTATATCATCCAGGATATTTTTTTTATTTAAGACGTCAAGCGCGTCCTCTGAGCTGTAGTGCAGGGCCAGAAACTCATTATATCCTGACCTGCTAATCCCTGAGAAATTCGATAGCTGAACCAGGCCAGTTATCACTACCATGAAAAAAACAAGCGCAATTAATGCATCAGTAATCAGAGCGTATCCCTTTTTCAATCTATTAACTCTTTAGTCGTATCAGGAATAAATACATACCCCTAACCTCGATGTTTAACTGCGACATCTAGCACACGCAGGGCTAGATTATCTACTGTCCTTAAGCCAGCTTGGTCCTTTAGAACGTCAGCTGGGTCTCTGCCCACACATATCCCACCGAAGTGGGCTGTTTCCCTGTCTGCTACCACAATCATTTCCTGCAAGAGCATCCAGTTATGTATATCCCTTATCGTAAACTCCTGCCCTCCGTTTCTGCTACCACCCACCGCTATGGCGCCACCTATCTTATTCCTCAGTCTGTAATCCCTGCTTCTAAGTGGGAGGGAGCGGTCAAATAGGCTCTTGAGTTTGCCTGAAACAGAAGAGAAATAGGTTGGGGAGCCTATGATTAAGGCATCGGCTTTCTCCATGGAATCAAGTATGCTCCTAACGTCATCCTCCTTGATGCAGCCATTCCTCTTGCAGCTGAAGCAGCCCTCGCAGTACTCTATTTTCTTCCCTGAGAGGGGGATGAACTCAACCCCGGCGCCTTTTTTCTCGCACAAATCCAAGGCTCTCCTAACAAGGGTATCTGTATTCCCTCCCCTCCTAGGGGATCCGGATACGCCAACAACCCGCATCGTATTAGAAACTCAAAATTTAGTTTACTTGTTTTTTTCTATCTCCCCTTTAAGCCAGTCTATCGCATCATCTAGTTTCATCAGATTATCCAGCTCGGATGAATCGGACATGCTTATCCTAAAAATCCATCCCTCGCCGTAGGGGTTCTGGTTTATGGCTGTTGGATCATCATAAAGTTTCTCGTTGTTTGATTCAATGGTACCTGACACTGGAGCGAAAAGTTTTCCAACCCATTTACCTGTCTCCACAGTTCCCACCTCATCGTTCTGGCTTACTGGGTCGTCTTCAATGGGCATCTCCACAAAGCTTATATCGCCTGAAAGCTGTTGCGCGAAATCAATCAAACCGACTACTGCTAAATCTCCCTCAACCCTACACCACATGAACTCCTTGTGGTAGTAAAGGTCATCTGGCATATCATATCCTTCAAAATTCATTTATAACCACCTTTAAAAAATTGGTTTATTACTATAAAAAAGGCGTTATGTAGTCATTTAACTCCTTGACTCTGGCTATGGCAGGATGGTTCTCTCCAAGGGCTTTCTTCATTTTCTCTAAGGTCACGGAGACATCTACTTTCTTGCATCCTTCTGTTATGTTGTCAGCATAGGCCACAATCTTTTCCTCAAGGGTGGATGGAATATAGTCTCCTGGAGGCAGACCCAGTTCCAAAGCCTCCTCCCTGCTTATGCCGGCACCTATATGGGTCAGGCAATACCTGGAGTATCCTCTTAAGTCAGGTATCTTTTCAAGAATCTTCGCTCCCATAATCCCATGGTCTATGCCATGGCTCTTACATCTTCCTATGTCGTGTAAAAGCGCACCGATTTCCACAGAATCTACATCAACCTCCCGGCCGGAATCCCGAACTTTTCCGGCGATTTCGACAGCATACTCTGAAACTGCCATGGAGTGTTCAATAACATTTCTCTCACAGAACTCTGTTAATACCTTAGTCGCCTTTCTTTTGGAGTATCCCGTTGATGGAGTCAATTTCTTTTCTGATACTCTCCAAGTCCGTTGAGTTATCCTGCATCTGGAAGGGTTCATTACACTCAGGGCATAAGAAATCCAGTTCCATAGCTTCACTTAAGGGAATCCTTGAACAGGAACAAGCTAATATGGTGCCGTTTTCTTCCCTATCCAACTTATCGTTCAGCTTTTGCAGTTCAAGGCTTAAATAGTCCACCACATAGCTGCTGATCTTTTCATCCCTTTTCTTCCAGGTGTAGGTGTACCATCCGGTCTTCTTGTTTTTTGTTCTTTTATAATCAACTAAGCCTTCACCGTGTAAATCATTCAATAAAGTCCTTACGGTGGTCTCCTTCATGCTCAGTTCGGTGGCAATCTCCTCATCTCGTTTTGGTTCAGAAAGCTTGTTTATTATGTGCACGTGGTCGTTGCTCATAGATTTAGCTAATATGTCGTTAATCAGTTTAGTATCCATATTCTTACCACATATATATATACGAACTTGGAAGATAAATATTGTTGCCTCCTAAAAAGAAAAAATGTTCGAGTCATTCAGTGATTTTTCAAAGGATTTTATAGTGTCTAATGGTCTTGTGGGTATATTTGTTTTAGCCCTGCTGGAGTCCTTTATCTTTCCGGTGCCCACTGCATTAATAATAACCACTGGAACAGCATTAAAGCTTGATGTTTTATCCGTAGTTGTTGTAGCAACAGTTGGTTCCGTTCTGGGAGCTGTTGTAGGATACTATCTGGGTATGATGGGGGGGCGACCTTTTCTGGTCTGGCTATTCGATGAAGGGAAGGTGGAGAAGGTAGACCAGTCTTTTGAGAAATACGGGGTCTATGCGGTTGGGGTAGCAGCTCTCACACCCCTACCATTTAAGTTGTTCACCATTTCGGCAGGAGTCGGCAGGATGGACATAATACCATTCATATTGATATGTATCCCCACCAGATTCCTGCAGTTCCTTTTGTTCGCTCTCTTCGGAAACGTTTTGTCACAGCTTATTTTCCTATGAAGTTTTCTTCCTCCTCTTTAGCTTGTGATAGAATAAATAGAACAACCCGCTGATTATAATCACAGCAGGGATTATATGCCATGCCTCCAGCCCCCTGTTTTTTTTGTCGGGTTCAGTGGTTGTTGTTGTGCTGCTGGTTAAGGTGTTGCTGGTTAAGGTGCTGCCCGCGCTAGTTGTTGGTGATGTTTGGCTGGTGCTTGTTGTTGTACTCAGTCTCCGCTCTATTTTTTCTATAAGGTCGTTGCAGTTGTTTACTCCCTTAGTGTTGTTGATGCTTAAATATAATCTTAGGGCCTCCAGAGTATGTTCTTTAGCCTTTGTATTGTTGTAGGTGTAATACGTTAAGGCTTTAGCATACGCGTTATTGCCTTCTTTCGATATCTCTTCACGTAGCCTGTTATCTATCTTCTGCAAAAGATTTTTTGATTTATCTATGGCATCAAGGTTTCCTATGTCCTCATATACCTCCATGGCATGCAGTAAATAATCCCTTGCCTTATACGGTTCGCTTTCAAGATATTCTACAGCATATTCATAGTATGTATTTGCAGAGACATTTTTTATGAATACTGGGTTTGTTTCATAGGCCTGGATATGCTTCCCTTCTACAATCAGCGTCTCCTGCAGTCCATCACCTTGGAGGTCGTGGAAGTACAGGTCATCCACTTCTGTAACATTTTTTATCCTGAGCATCCCAGGTAAACCATATCTTATGAGATTCATACCCGTAGGTGATAAAACAATTATCTGGGAATCGTTGTATGGCATTATGTGAACTATATATGATCTCTCAACTTTTTCGCCTAATGGCACTCTGAAGGTCCACTCTGGTGATATGTATCCTACAAAGTCTACGCTATATTCTCTTGTTTCCTCGCCGGTTGTCTTGTTTTCTCCGAGAACACATTGACCGCTCACCCAGTTATAGTTCGTATCTATCACCTGCAGTGCTCCAGTAGACGGGTACGTTAACACTATCTCGTACTCATTATTTTGGTCTATGTCATAAATTCTATAGTCTGCGATATCCATTAACTCATCGAGCCAGTATTGATTTTTCAGGTAATCACAACCCAGAAAGAAACCCCTTATTTCCTCCAGTTCATTATCCATCACTATCAGGTAGGGTCCTGAGCCGAAAACTATTTCTTTACCGCTTATATGCTCGAACACGTTCACTACCTCAAGGTTTTCTATGATGTGTTCGCCTTCAAGTTCGCATTCGCTGAAGTTGAGGTTGTTGAAATTAACACTATTCAAAAGCTCTCCTTTGGTATCATAGACTGCTACAATGGGGTTATATGTTTTATCTGTCCTGAATTGCATCCCCAACTTGTGGCATAAAAAGTTTCCGCAATGCCATCGGTTAACCCGATAACATCCTGGGCCAATACTGGCTATCTGGTCATCACCCTGGTAGTCCGGGTCACGGACTGTTAAACCATTTTCCACAAAAATACATTGTTTTTTCCCGGGATATCCAAAAGTCCCGTTACAGCTTTTATCGCTTGAGTTACAGCACTCCAGGTCGTTAGCCCACTCAACACAGCAGTCTTCAAATAATTTCTTATTTCCGAAATAGCTTTTTATCTCCGGAGCGCATGCGTCGTTACTCCTGCAGACGTCAATATCATCCCCTAGTTTTGTGACCTCTAGTTGATATATCCCACCCTGTGACTCGTTTTGGCTTGTAATCTCCTTTACGTTAGGAAGGCAGCCGTACTCGTATGAAGTGCCAGGTAGCCTCTGTCTGTAGTATTCAAGTTCGCTTCCTCCAGATGCTACGATAATGTTTTTCTCCCAATCCTTCCCCAGGTTTTCTATTATTATCTCTCTAACCCAGCCTTCAGCGTCTAAGAGTTTGGTGGTTTTCCCGTCATCAATTAAATAAACTTCACCCTCGTTGACTGTGACCTTATATACGATCTTCTCACTGAAGCCCACCTCTGTTTTAGTGATATCCAGGTAGCTGGCATTCACATCTCTTGTTTCAATATAGCTGACGCCAACAAGAATCTCATCTATTCCATCGTAGTCGAGATCACCAGATGCTATGGCTGTGACAAAACCATCGCCATCAATCGTGTATTCCTTTATCTCATTCCCTTCGCTGTCAAGGATATGTATGTACTTACCGGCGCCTACTACTACATTGATCTGGTTGTCTGTTGTGGTAAATCCAACCGAGCGGATGTTCTCGTCTGCTGTGAAACCCCATTTATCCACTAGGTTATCTGTCGCATTACTTAAGCCTATCAAATAAATCAATAACAGAACCAAGAAAGCGTTTTTTGCGATTACATGAGTTTTCATTTTTAAATCATAAATATTTAGTGATACTACCTATTAATATGTTTTATGGTGTTACTATATGGTTGATCTTGTAGAGGCTCCTTGGGGCAGGGAAGCGGGTGCGGTAATAGCTGAACTTGGCAGCAGCGAACAAGGTCTTAACCGTCAGGAGGTGGGTAAACGACTGGATGAGTATGGGCGAAATGAGATAAAGGAGACTAAGTCCAGGGGTTCTTGGGATATGTTAATCGACCAGTTCAGGGATTTTCTGGTTGTTATACTAATTTTCGCCGCTCTAGTCTCTGCCTTTATAGGTTTCGTCGAGAACTCATCTGATGAGCTTGTGGAATCTGGTGCGATACTTGTGGTCGTAGCTTTTATTGTGGTGGTGGGCTTCATCCAGGAATACCGGGCGGAAAAGGAGATGCAGGCTCTGAAGGGGATGGTCTCTCCCATAGCCCTGGTGGTCAGAGACGGCAGGATTATGGAGATAGATGCCAGGGATCTGGTCCCCGGGGATATCTTGCAAATTGAGGCGGGTGATAGGGTTCCGGCTGATGCCCGAGTTATTGATGCCATAGCTTTGAGGTTGGATGAGGCGGTCCTTACCGGGGAATCCCTGTCCGTGAGCAAAAACCATGAAGTGGTTGGGGTAGACACACTCCTTGCTGACAGGAAAAACATGGTCTACATGGCCAGCTCCGTAACATATGGTAAAACCACTGCTGTTGTATCAGCTACTGGCATGTCCACTGAATTAGGTAAGATAGCTACCAGAATCCAGGAGATAGAGAAAGAGAAAACACCGTTGCAGAAGAGGCTTGATGTTGCTGGTAAACAGATTGGCTTAATCGTTCTGGTCTTGTGTGCTACGATCTTCTTCACCGGATTGTTGAACGGTGTTAATATTGTAACAATCTTTCTCACCGCGGTTTCCCTGGCTGTTGCTGCAGTACCTGAGGGGTTGCCTGCGGTTGTGACGGTAACGCTTGCCAGGGGTATGAGGCGGATGGTTAAACGCAATGCCTTGATACGCAAGCTTACTGCTGTGGAGACCCTGGGTGCTATCACAGTAATATGCAGCGATAAGACCGGTACGTTAACCAGGAACGAGATGATGGTCCGCAGACTGTACTCTGGGGGTAGGGCCTTTGAGGTTTCAGGCGAAGGCTATGCTCCTGAGGGGGTGTTCAGTCTTGGGGGTGAAAAAATAGATGCCCCAAGTGAGGATTTGGGTTTGCTTCTAAGGACTGGTGCATTATGCAATAACGCCCACCTCAACAAGATAGACGGTAGTTGGGAGATCATGGGGGACCCCACAGAAGCCTGTTTGCTGGTTTCAGCTGAGAAGGCAGGCCTCGGCCTTAATGACCTAAAAGATGAGTACCCGCGTATTCATGAAACACCCTTCACCTCAGAGAGGAAGAGGATGGCCACGGTACACAAGACACCTGATGGTGGCAGGGTCGTCTACGTTAAGGGCGCACCTGACGTAATACTAGATTTATGCAGTCATTTTATGGATGGAAATGAAATAGCCAAGCTTGATTCAGGCTCCAGAGATGAGATACTAGGGGTATCAAATTCCTTCGCCATAGATGCTTTAAGGGTTCTTGGTTTCGCATATAGAAAGCTTGGTGAGGATGAATCACTGGATGGGGATGGTTTGGAGGAGAATCTTGTTTTTGTGGGCTTGGAGGGGATGATTGACCCGCCCCGGGAGGAGATAAAGCAATCAATTGCGACCTGTAAAGGTGCAGGTATACGGCCTGTGATGATTACTGGAGACCATGCCTTAACGGCGAAGGCCATAGCCGGGGAAATTGGGTTGTTCGAGGAAGGGGATGAGGTGGTCTCCGGCCATGACCTTGAGGGGATGGACTATGAGGAGTTAAAGAATCGGGTGGATGAGATTAGTATTTACGCTAGAGTGGACCCCGAGCATAAACTTAATATAGTGAACGCTCTTAAGGAGAAAGGTCATGTTGTAGCTATGACTGGTGATGGGGTAAATGATGCCCCAGCCTTAAAGAAGTCTGATATTGGTGTGGCTATGGGCGTAACAGGCACTGATGTCTCCAAGGAGGCATCTGATATGATCTTGACCGACGATAACTTCACATCCATCGTTGCTGCTGTGGAGGAGGGTCGTGGGATCTATGACAATATTGTTTTATTCATAAAATACCTTCTCTCATGTAACATAGGTGAGGTGTTGTTTGTCTTTCTTGTTGTAGCTTCCCTGATGGCCTTCGGCGAGTCCCCGCTGATTCCCCTCCAGATTTTGTGGATGAATCTTTTAACTGATGCTGCTCCTGCATTAGCCCTTGGCTTTAATCCACCGGACCCTGGCGTGATGCGCCGCAAACCCAGAGACCCTGGGGAGGGGATTATAAACAAGAGAAACCTGCTGTCTTTCATAGGCATTGGTGTTTTGATGACTGCAGGCACTATATTCCTCTTTCAATCTAACCTGCCGCAGGGTATGAATGAGCTTAACCTTGAGACCTCCTGGGGAACTGAAAAACTAGAGGATGATCTTATGAAACCCCGAACTATCGCTTTCACTACCCTTGTTATGTTCCAGATGTTTTATGTCTTAAGCTGCCGATCCAAGGAATATTCCATCTTCAGGCTGGGTTTGTTCTCGAACAGATATCTGGTTGCTGCTGTACTGTTTTCTGTGCTGATGCAGGTTCTTGTTGTCCACTTGACCGATGTGTTATACCTTCTTGGTGAATCCAGCATATTCTATGCATCACTTTTTCTGGTGTGGAGTGCCTTCGAGACCGTTCCTCTGGCCGTAAGTGAGTGGCTTTTTATTGTTGTGGTTTCTAGTACGGCCTTCATAATACCTGAGCTTTTGAAGCTTAG
>JAYEGX010000082.1:0-8951 GCA_034659295.1 Candidatus Altarchaeota archaeon
CGCAGGAGCGGGATACTTCATTAAATGCAGCGCTGCCAGCATATGGAGCCAGATAGCTGAATACTTCAACAATCCCACACAAGTTACTCTTTACGCGGGATGGAATGCCCTATCAGTCCCCTACTCAACAACCAACTACACAGCAGAATCCCTGCTTACTGAAATAAAGGATCAAGGAGGGAACTGTTCAGAGATAAACAAATGGGGTACGAGTGGATGGGAGGTTCACTCCAACATCTTCCCAGGTCCAGGTTTCAACATAACCAAAGGAGAGGGATACTTCATTAAATGCAGCAACAGCAGCACATGGACGCCGACATAACTCCTTAAGTTGAAAGCATATACCTGAAATAACCAATATAACAAACACCTGGATCAGGATCTGATTCCCCACAGGATACTCTTCAATCCCTGTTTTTGTCAGCTACCGCCTGCACATGCCACATAAAAAGAAAGCCTATCTTGGATCCAGAGGATTATGATAGAATCCGGTTTATGGATAAATAGTTCATCTGCCTAAATACATTTATTGGATGGGTGGATATGATTTTTTGGGATGATGTAAGACTATGGGAAATGAAAAGATTAGGAAAAGTGTGCTGGTTTTGTTGGTTGTTTCCATAGTTGTGGTTGGGTTTGTGGAAGGGGTGGTGGCAACTGATCATTATACGGCGACTAATGGAAGCGATACAACAGGTGATGGAAGTTTGAGCAACCCCTGGCAGACATTACAACATTCTATAGCACAGATAGCTGGAGGGGATACCTTGATTATCAGGGATGGGATTTATGCCGGAGCCAGTAATATCCTCGACCATGATCATAGACCAATCAGTGGTTCGGAACAATCATATACAACAATTAAGGCAGAACACAAAGGTGAGGTGGTTTTTGACGGGGAGGGAGTGCGTGTTCCTGTTGATATTGATAACGTGGCATATATCGCATTTGAGGGGGTTGTTTTTAGAAATTCAAGTGGGTCCGTCTTTGATATAACAAACAGCGATCATATCAAAATATTAGGTTGCGGTATGGGTGAGGCATTTAACAACGAAAGTATTCGCGGAAGCTCTCTGTTTTTCAGGTATGTTGATTACGCATTAATTGAGGATACCTACATCTGGGGGAGTTTCCGATATGGGTTTTTCATGCTTGATTCAAGTCACTTGATATTGAGGCGTTGTGTGGCAAGACAGGATCGTGGAATTGCGGCAGGATATAGTAATATGGGACCCTTTAGGATATATTCATCAAGCAATGTGTCTTTGCAAAATTGCATCGCGATAGATGGGGATCAAACTGATTATTATCTCCAGAATTCAGATTCAGGGCTGGTGCCTGCGACACCAAAGTCATACTGGCCTGGCGGGAACAATGGACCAACCCATAATGTCCACATACTAGGTTCAATGGCTTTGAATAACAGGGGCATGTCCATGTACATCCTCTCATACCAGCATGCCCCCCAGAATAATACGGTGAAAGATTCGGTTTTTTGGGGTGGGAAAAACGGTCTCTGGTCCAGGGTTGAAGAAGACGAGAGTGTTTTATTTGAGCACTTGACGGTGGGAGAAATCGAGACCGGTAGGGACTACAACGGCATACGGGGGGAATACGGCCACAGCATCGTGGCAAGAAATAACATTATCTATGGGTGTGGCTCGGATTCAGGAGATTATGCACTGGTATGGACGGACAATCCGAGCAATAGTTCGGATTATAATGTTTTATATAATAACACTAACAACTATCGTGAGAACCGTGGAGCTCATCCTGGTTTGAATGACATCTGTGAAGAGAATGGAAATGCAATTGATCCCCTAACAGGTCTTCCTGGAAACGGGTTGGCATCGTTGAAATACTTCCCTAGGATTGAGGATGGTTCTGATTTAGACGGGGTTGCCTCAGACGGTGAGGATATTGGTGCAACTATATTATACAAACTCGGCAGGGATGGGACGCTGTGGGGTGAGGAGGGATTCAATGAAACAACTAATGAATCCTTGTGGCCTTTTCCTAACGAAGACTTGATTAAGGAGCAGATGAGCCAGTATTATTATGATGACCCTGCCGATGAGTTAGATCCTTTAAGAGGAGACAGAGGCTTCTGCGCAGAGGGAACTGGCATCTACGGCGGTAACATCACATTAACAAGCTATATTTGGGAATACCTCGGCAACCCATGCCCCCCGGAAATCTGCGACTACGCACCAGCATACCACCAAGCAGACCTCAACGATGACGGCATAATCAACATGCCCGAGCTGATGGCGTTCATAGCAAGATGGAAGATCAGTGACGGAGTAAGCAAATCAGAGGTGGAGGAAGCGAGGGATATCTGGTTTAGTGGAGGGGTGTATTGAAGAGGGCATCCAGGGATAATACATCGATCTCTAATCAGTTACTTAAGCTATTGAACACGCTTGAGACCATAAAACAAGAAAGTTGTCCAGAACCCCAGATCATTCCTCTTTTTTCACCTCATCTGCGAGGTAGGTGTTGTTTACTGACTCAACAATGTTCTCCAGAGACGGTCGGTCCAGTAATACGACGAAATCGCTTTTAACTGTCTCATACTCTTGGCCGAATTTTATGTGCACCACAATCCCATATTCTATGGAACGGTCAACCCCCAATAGTATGAAGTCTATTATGGAACCGGACAGATGGAATACTGTAGAAGGTGGGGTGGGTATGGCATTTATGTGAAGGAAGTCGCTCATCGCGGTAAGGTAATGTCCTGTCAGGATGCTGGTGGTTTCCTCAAGAGCAGATCTCTCAACCTGCCCCAGGACCTTGGTTGTTCCAATCCTTTTGTGCATTAGTATGTCAGCCAGGGTCGTAGAACTATCCCTGGATAGGATAAATGAGACCGTCCCGTTTATCCGCACATAAACTCCTGTTGAAAGCTGATGGGATTCACCCAGCTTCCTGGAGAGATATTTTATAGGGAGAACCTCAAGCGCCATCAGTTCCATGTCTATCTTCTCGTTTAGAAGCTTGGAGAGTGCTGTGCTAGAGTGACCCATCCCAATACTCATAACTTCTCCCAGAGCATCTCTTTCCATCTTGCTCAACTGGAATAGCTTAACGGATTTCATTATTTAAATATTTGTTTATGCAGTATAAAATATTATTTTTTAGATAAAAAACTTTTGTGTTTCCTGAAGTAGTTAGCTAAGCCCCCCATCTCCAGAATCTCCAGCATCACATCAGGCAGGGGTTTCACGTTAAGCCGGAGGTTTCTTGTCTCATCCCTGATAACACCCTCTTTCAGGTTGACGTTCAGTACATCGCCTTCCCTGATTTCCTTGACCTCCATACATTCCAGAACAGGCAATCCAACATTTATCGCGTTCCTGTAGAATATCCTGGCGAATGATTTTGCTATCACGGCAGATATTCCAGCATATTTTATTGCCAGAGGAGCCTGCTCCCTTGAAGAGCCGCAACCGAAGTTCCTCCCAGCCACCATGAAATCACCACCAGAGATTTTGCTGTAGAAGTCGGGGTCCAAATCCTCCATAACATGCCGAGCCAACTCCTTGTTATCTAATGTCTTGAACTTGTATCTTCCGGAGATTATGTAGTCCGTGTTCACATCGTCCCCAAATTTATGTGATTTACCTTCCATCCCAACACCTATAATAAGAATAAAAATGAAAAGATATAAAGCAATAAGAACATAATTATTAACAGAGAATGGTTGATGAAGAATCTGTGGATACGGAAGATGATGAAATAATAACTGAATTAGAGTCCTATACCGTGCCTTTAGAGGAAATCAGTTTGAAGGTCAGTGTTAGGGATGTTGGTGATTACGTACCCCATTACCACATAATGCTCCCAAGGATAGATAACGTTACAAATGCATTACTGGAGAGAACAAAACACGGTTTGGTTGGTGAGATACAGGTACGGCGAGCTTCTGGAGGGGGTCTTGATGAGATACTTGAGCTAAAAAAGAAGTTCAGGGTTGATGCAAAAGAGAGGTTGAAGTCCGTTCTAAAGAAGGCCTCTGAGGAGGATATAGCCCTCTTAAGCAGCAAAGTGGTCAACGACATGGTAGGTTTAGGTGATATTGAATATCTTCTAGGAGACGATTTCCTTGAGGAGGTGGTTGTGAACAGCAGCAGGGATGTTGTATGGGTTTACAACAAGAAACACGGTTGGCTGAAGACAAACATAGGAATACCATCTGAAGATATGATTATGAACTACTCCTCCAGGATAGCAAGGCAGGTTGGTAGGGAGATAACACACCTCGAACCCCTGCTTGATGCTCACCTGCCCAGCGGTGATAGGGTCAATGCCACCCTGTTTCCGATATCAACTGATGGTAACACCCTGACCATAAGAAGATTCTCCAGAACACCATGGACTATGGTGCACTTGGTAGATCCTAAATTCAACACCATAAGTTTTGAGGCAGCTGCCTTCCTGTGGCTGGCCTGTGAATACGAGCTTAGCATGATTGTCTCAGGAGGAACAGCATCCGGTAAAACATCCATGCTGAACGCATTGATGCCCTTCTTCCCGGCAAACCAGAGAATAATATCCATAGAGGACACCAGAGAGTTGAACCTTCCCGAATACCTTCACTGGGTCCCCCTCTCAACCAGGGCAGCTAACCCAAGAGGTGAGGGAGAGGTCTCCATGCTGGATCTGATAGAGAACTCCCTGAGGATGAGACCTGATCGGATAATCGTCGGTGAAGTCAGAAGGAAAAGAGAGACTGAGGTATTATTTGAGGCGATGCACACAGGTCACTCGGTGTATGGGACATTCCACGCCAACAGAGCCTATGAGGTGATTGACAGGATAATCAGCCCCCCGATGAATATCCCCCCACTGGTCATGGGCTCACTACCCCTTGTAGTTATACAACACATAAACCGGAAGACAAAACAGAGAAGAACACTGGAGATTGTTGAATTGATTAAGACCGAGGGAGCTAAACCAGAAACCAATATATTATACTCATGGGATCCCAAAAAGGATGTCATAGAACAGAGAAATCAAAGCATACGGGTTTTGGAGGAGATATCCACGTTCACGGGAATGGACAGCTCGGAAATAAACGAGGACCTGGAGGGTAAGCAACAGATTATTAAATGGCTCATGGAAAAGGGCATTAAGAGTGTGGATGACGTGGGAAAGATCATAACCGAGTATTATATAGACAAGGACACAGTCCTCGACCTGGTTGAATCCGATAAAGATTTAAGTTAAAATGAGGTAATATAATTATAATGGAAAACCCATTTGCTACAGATAGAATGAAGGATTCGTCGATGGCTTTTAAATCAGGAGCAGAGCGGTTGTCTGTTGCTTTCCCTGAGCTCCATTGGGAACTGAAGAGAGCTGGCTTCGACATGGACGCCGTACAGTATATTGCTGTAACTCTTTTGGTGACATTCAGCGCCTCCATATTCGTACTCGGCTTCGTTCTTGCACTAATATTTGTTTTCAAGGTCCCCCTTGACCCGTATATCGGTGCAGGCATGGTTGTTATGGTCACTATCTTTTCTTTCTTTTATGTGTTGTTCCTCCCTAAACTGGAGGTAAAAAGACGAGAAAAAAAGATAGATGAGGACCTAGATTACATGCTCAAGGATATGGAAATCCAGCTCACAGCAGGTTTACCATTATTTAACTCCATCGAAAACATAGCTGAAGGGAACTATGGAGCATGCTCCAGCATATGTGGAGAGATAGTAAGGGAAGTGGAATCAGGTAAGTCCATAAAAAATGTTTTAAACGATTATGGGATAATATCAGCTTCCGCATATCTGAGGAGGACGCTTTGGCAGATATCCAATGCAATCCAGACCGGTTCGAATATAAAAAACGCTCTTGAAGCAATAACCGTAGAGCTTCAACGTGAAAAAGAGAGCAGGATAGAAAGCTATGGAAAGGAGCTCAGCCTTTGGGGACTGATTTATATGCTCATGGTTATTGTGGCGCCCTCTATGGGAATAACCCTGCTGCTCATTATGTCCAGCTTTCTAGGTGGTTCATACATAACAGACACCACTTTCTGGTTGATTCTCGCTATGCTTTTAGTAGGGCAGATTTTTTTCCTTTACCTGATTAGAAGCAAGAGGCCAAATATCTAAAAATGAGAAAAGAAACAACAAAGGGGGGTAACCCCAAAACCGAGGTAACTTCGGTTTGGGGGGGGCCAGAGAAAAAGGAAAAAAGAGGTGGCTTCAGAGAGAGACTGGGGAGCATGGTTTACATCCTCAACCCCATAAATCTCATAGCTCTGATAGCTAAGGCAATCTATACCATGGTATTTACCCTAGGTTCGTTTATTTTCTTAATAATCAGGAAGATTATATCAGCCATTAGACCTACGATACTGATTTTTACCACTTTTTTCAGGAACATATTCCACAAGGTAGGGGCCCTGTTCCCCTCCAACATCAAAAAAAGGTTGGAGAAGATGCTTCTGGTCTCTGGTTTAACCCATAATCCCGAGGAAACCCTGGGTGTGGTCTTCATCTACAGCTTGACTGTGCCTGTAGCAGTTTTTGTGTTAATAAAATTCATATTAGAATACCCTAACGAGATACTAATATCCGCTGCCTTAGGGTCTCTGATAAGCATCTGGGTGCTGTTTTACATACTTATCATCGTAATAATCGATAAACGTACCCAGAATGTCGAAAGTGTATTGCCCGATGTCCTTGTTATGATAAGCCAGAATATGCGAGCTGGGATGACACCATATAATGCACTATGGGCTGCCTCCCGACCTGAATTCGGCCCTCTCGCTGTTGAGATACAAAATGTTGCAAGAGATACGCTTGCCGGAGTGTCCTTTGATAAAGCACTGAGGTCAATGACCCATCGGATTAAATCAGCCCGGCTGGAGAGAGTAGTTAGCTTAATGATACAGGGAATGCAATCCGGAGGTGAGCTGCCTGCTGTTCTACAGGAGATTGCAGAGGATATACGAAACGAACTAGCCCTGGTCCGGAGAATGCAAACGGAGACCACCATGCAGGTGATGTTCATCGGGTTCGCTCTAATCTTTGGCGCACCCCTCCTGTTCTCGGCATCAAACCAGTTCGTCATGGTTTTCTCGAAAACGCTTCAGGAGATAGACATACCCGAAGACGCATCAATGGGTAACATGATAACCATACATGATTTCCCTGTGGCTGCATCTATGAATTGCGGCTACCTTGATTTGAAGTGTGAAGAAAAGTTTAATTTCAAGGCCTATTGCCTCATCTGTTTATTTATATCGGCACTATTCGGCTCCCTGCTTATGGGACTTATGAGAAGTGGGAGAATAGGATCTGCCTCAGGGATGTATACTGCAGTTGTCATGGTAATAGTCTCTATAACTGTTTTTATAATATTAAACACCGCCCTAGGGTCGTTGTTCTCCAACATGATCGCGTCCTGAGCTTCTTTTTCCATACTCAGTTAGAGCATACCCTAGAATATCTTTATCCAAGGAGAGCTTGTAGCGCTTCCTGAATTCTTTATCCAGGGTCTCTGAATCTATCTTTGCTCCAGCAGACACCTCATCCACCAGATTACATAAATCCTCGGTGAGGTTCCATGGAAAAATAGTCCAACGCCAATCCTCTGCTTCCTCCCCATAGAAGTCAGGTCTGAAACTGGAGTGTTTCTTATAGATTAATGCCACAGTCTTCACCTTGCCAGCGTTTAGAGACTTCACGTGGTCCGAAGCCAGCTGCATACTATCTCCCGTATCCACAATATCATCAACCAGGAGCACATCCTTACTCTCAAAATTCCAGATAAGTGGTGTTTTTATCTCAGCCGTCTCATCCATGGAGGCGGTTTTACCCCAGTGCTCCACCCTCAAGAAAAGAATATCTTTTATGTCAAGCATATCTGAGAGGTTCATGGCGGGAACCATCCCACCCCTGACAACAGCAACTATATACTCCGGTGAGAATTCAGAACCCCTTATCTCGGCTGCAACCCTCTTGGAGAGAATCCACATATTCTCCCAGCTCCTTAACTCAGCACGAAACCCCTCCATTTATAGCTTGATTTTTATAGCATCCATAAGCGTCTTTATGGAACTGAAAGCAAGTAGAAACGCGAAATCGCCCCGAATTCCAGCGTCAGGAACCGAGAAGTTGGTTGTGATAAGTAGTGTGTTTTCCTCCTTAACGTTCAACAGAAGGAAATCAGATAATGACCTGCCGAAGGTTGATAATACCCGTACTTTGCCACTGTGGACATCAATATCCAAAAACTCGCTTAGAGGGTCAAGATAGGGCCTTATAAGTATTGGCCCTACAGTCTCCAGCTGAGACTTCCCTTCATCATCCAGCAACTCCGTTGAGCCGATGTCTTTTTTCTTCAGGAGGTCTATAAGCTTGAATGCTTCTTCTTTCTGGAATGCAATCACCACATTACCTGAAAGGTTGCCCGATATCGGAGAGTACATGCAGACTACCATGCTTTCAGGCCCTCCAACGATACTTGCAATATCCTTCTTGTTCACTATTTTTATTTCTGGAACAACAAGCCGAACCTCTTTTTTGATTAAATCGGACATTACTCTGGATGCATTACCTGCACCCATATTTTCTATTTCTTTTAATGCATCCTCAACCTCTTTTATACCCTCCATAGTATTGCCTCTGATTCCTAAATAGGTGTTAATATATTTGCTGCTTTAATATAAAATATTTTGGTTCTTGACTACCAACCAGCACTATCAGTCTCTTATAGATACAAAAAGCCCTAGTATCAAGGCAATCAACCCGACTATGAGGAAACCAACACCCTTGATGTCGAGTTGGGCTTCTATAAACACAGCAGATCCATAGGACACCAACAGTATGCCCAATACAGTACTGGATAATGCAATCATGAGCTTGAAGAAATCACTCTTCACGTTACTGAATCCGTCTTCAAAGCCTAATCTTATTCCATCACCTATAACCCGGGAT
>JAYEGX010000083.1:0-8911 GCA_034659295.1 Candidatus Altarchaeota archaeon
TTCACTTGGTTTTCGTTTAAGGTTTTTTTTATTGCGGTAATACTGGCAGTCTTGTTTATCGGGGTTGTTGGGATTCATTTATCTGGATGGGCTTTCTGTTTCAGAGGCTTTTTATCTTACTGTGGTAACAATATCCACGATGAGTTACGGAGACCTGCATCCACTGACACTTGAGGGTCGGTTGTTTGCGGTTTTTGTTATTATGGCTGGAGTGGGCAGCTTCTTGGGTTTGGTTGCTACCGTAACTGAGTTCTACCTGAGCAGAAAAGAGAGAAAGGCCAGGATGGGGAAGCTGAATATGCTGGTGGGGGTTTTCTTCAGTGAATTGGGTTAATGAAATATCTTTCTGAATTCGACACCAGCCTGGATGAGATAAGAGGGCAGTTGGTGGTAAATGAGGGCTGGTCTGAGAAGGAGTTCAGTAGAGTAAACATTATATTGAAGAATTATAGTCCCTCTATAGATGTCGCGGCCGTGGATTTAAAGAATCTTCACGGTGTGCTATTCAAGAGAGGGGGTTGTATGGTTCGCTTACTTGAGAATCCTGCGTTGATGGAGCATGAGACCTTCACTGAGCTGCTTCATGCTGTATTTCATCTGGCCGAGGAGTTGGGTGTCAGAGAGAGTCTTCAGGGGCTGCCTGAAACAGATTACGCTCATCTGAGGGGTGATATAAAACGGGTGCAGTATCTTTTGATAAGGGAGTGGCTTGAATACATGCAACATCTCAAGAGCGCATACCCTTACCTGTTCTCTCTTGCCATGAGGACCAACCCCTTCAGCAACAGGGAATCAGCAGTAGTTCAATAGCATTATATCTGTTCACCTCTCAGGTTTCAATCTCCCATTTTTTACCCCACTCGCTGGCTTTCTGTATTATCTCCCGAAGGTCCTGGCCTTTATCTTTTAGTGTGTATTCCACCCTTACTGGAGTGTTTTCCAAGTAGACTTTTCGCTCTATGATATCCTCTTTTTCCATATCCTTCAGCCTTGCTGATATCACCTTGGGTGTAATCCAGTGCAGTGAGTTTTGTATCTGGTTGAATCTTCTACTGCCCTGGTTTACGAAGAATTCCTGCAGTATCTGGAGCGTCCATTTCTTTCCTATAATCTTGAAGGCCCGACATACGGGGCATTTTTCTATATCTGAACCGCATTTAATGCCGTAGATTGGACAGTAAGTTCCTTCTTCCCCGCATAGCGTATGTTTTTTTCCCTCCATTATATCTTCACTATCTATTTGGATACCTGTTCTTTTTTATATTATAAATATCTAATATATACTTACTATATAAAACATAGTTATATACCCCTTTAAAGTAATTTAAACCATTAAATAAGAGATGAGGTGAAACAATATGGGAGCTACAAGCAAGGGAATTAAATGCGATATATGCGGGAAGGAAATACACGGCGAGTACATGCAGGCTAACATAGGTGAAAACTTAAAGCCCACTAAGGCAGGAACCATAGTGTGCTCTCAGGATTGCGCAAGGAAATTCGAGGAAACACTGGCACACGGGGGTAAACCCCTAGAGCACTGGTCCAGAATAACAGGATACTATCAGAACATTGATGGATGGAACGAGGGTAAGATGCAGGAATTAAAGGACAGAAGGAGATATGGTGTATAAAATGGCAACCAAGGGTGTTCCTAAAAGAGACGGTTCAGGCAGGGGTAAAAGGTCGAACAAGGGCAGGGGCGGCTGCAGTAAGCCACGCAATAAAGGCAAAGGCCAGAGTTGAAATGATGTTTTTTATTGAATTATAAAGTAGGTCCCTACCTCATAATAACCAAGAAATTTACAAAGTAAATTTTTTGTAGCAGAGCATAAATACGATGAATGAAACGTTATGTGGGATCAACAATGCTTCAAGGGGGTGGTGGGAGCATGATAGGTGAACTGCCCGGGGATGTGTTGGATGCCTTGCTGGAGACCCTGCCGCTGGAGTATTCAGTCCTTGATGAGAATGATGAGGTCATTGCCTGGAACAAACACAAGACAAGAACATTCAAGAGACCTGAGGCTGCCTTGGGTCTGAACGTCAGAAAATGCCATCCAAAGGAAAGTCTGGATAAGGTGGAGCAGATACTTACTGAGATGAAAAGCGGAGAGAGGGATAAAGCAAGGTTCTGGGTTAACATCCCCCTTAAGGGAGGAATCGATAAACGCAGAATCCTGATAGAGTACTATGCATTAAGAGATAAGGAAGGTAACTATCTTGGTTGTATGGAGGCGAGTCAGGATATCACGGATTTACAGGAACTGAGAGGGGAGAAACGGCTTCTTGACTAGGGGATTCAGATGGCTGTTGACCCCGTTTGCGGGATGTGGGTGGATGAGGACTTCAGTGTCCGGGAAGATGCGCAGAAGAGAGTTTCAGGGTATGGGTTTACTGTTAAAGGCTTTAAGGCGGCAGTACAGGATATACTCCCCGGCACCTGGGATCTGGTCACAATGAGTCTCTGGTGGATTCTTATCGGGATACTGGCTGCCTCATTTATCGGTGCATGTGTGCCCTCATATCTTTTCATGGAATATGTTGGTCCCACAGTGCTTGGTTTGTTCATAACTCTAGCGGCCGCTACTCTAATAGAGGTCTGTAGCGAGGGCTCCTCCCCACTAGCATTCGAGATATTCAGGCAAACAGGCGCCTTAGGGAACAGTTTCGTGTTCTTGATGGCTGGTGTAGCTACGGACTACACGGAGATAGGAATACTCTGGAGCAACATCGGGAAAAGAGCAGCGTTATGGCTTCCAATCGTAGCGGGACCGCAGATTATAATACTGGGGTTTTTATTCAATATGCTCTTGTAGACCTTAACACGTTCCTTTAAGCTATGACCTTCATGGATAAGATTATGTGGTTGCAGAAAAAACATAGATTCAATACTCTGGCCTTGGGTGGCAGCGGCTTTGTTCATCCGATGTTGGGTCAGAATTAGTGAGGGTTCAACTACAGAATTTCATATACAACTAGTGTTTTGGGTGAGGGGGCAGGAGCATGGATTTTACAAAACCAGGGGGGTGCAAGCGCAGGATGAGATGATATTGTACTCTTGCGTGTTGGTGATGGAATATAAAATAAACAAAGATAAATGCACTGGATGCATGGCGTGTGTCAGAAGATGCCCGCAAGCAATTAAAATAGCAGGGGATGGTAAAGCTGAGATAATCTCCCAGCTAAAGCTTGAGCAATGTGGGGGTGAGGCATTATGTCCCTTTGATGCTATAGAGCGGTTGGGATCGGGTGATTACCCTAAAGGAAATATAAACGTCGATCAGGTGCGGGGCGGTGGCAGAGGAATGGGCAAAGGCATGGGCAGGGGTTTGGGTGTTGGACCAAGAGACGGTAGAGGCAAAGGCAGAGGAGGGGGTGGTAGAAGGAGATGAAAATTATTTGAACTTGATTTGCTCGTATGCCTGTCTCTGGGACGGGAAGGCGTAGTGTACCTTGTTGAATTCTTTCTTCAGTTCCTCAACATGTTTTCCAACCCTCTCGGGGTTTTCTTCGTCTATGATTAATTGCTTGAGATACATGGCTATGTCTTTCATCTCGGATTCCTTCATCCCCAGTCTTGTCAGCTCCTGCACCCCTATCCTAAGCCCTGAGGGGTTTCGTGTATCTCTGAAAGTATCCCATGGGAGGAGGTTCTTGTTTAGTATGATATTAGCTTCCTCACACCTGTTCGCTATCTTCGCTCCTCCGCCATGCTCTGATACATCCACAAGTATCTGATGTGATTCCGTGAAATTTTTGTGTTCGCATAGGACGTGGATGCCGTGTTCGTGCATTGATTGTGCCAGGGCTTTGGCGTTGGATATTATTTGTCCAGCGTATTCTTTCCCGTATTCTTTCATCTCGGCTAAAGCGATTAGAAGACCTGCTACGTGGTGTAGGTGGTGGTTGCTCATAAGAGCTGGGAATGCTGTGTTATCTATTTTTTCCGATATTTCTTTTTTGCATAGGATGATGCCTCCCTGGGGGCCTGGCAGGGTTTTATGGGTTGATGCGGTTACAACGTCAGCTCCTTCCTTTAGGGGGTCGTGGAATTCACCCCCTGCTATAAGGCCTGCCACATGAGCTCCGTCATAGACTATTTTGGCGTTGATCTCTCTTGCCACATCCACCATCTCATTCACTGGATGAGGGAATAGGTATACTGAGGCGCCGAACAACATTATGGAGGGTTTTTCTTTTCGCACAATCTTTTTTGATTCATCCACGTCAATGTTCATCTCTTTCTCGTTGAATGCGTAGGGAACGTCCTTCAAGCCCATAACGCCTGCTGCACTTATCTTGCAGTGGCTTATATGCCCCCCTTCAAGCAGACCGAGGGCTGTGATTTTATCACCTCTTTTGGATAGAGCATGATAAGCAACCAGATTAGCCACTACACCTGAGATGGGAACGACGTTAGCGTGTTCAGCATTAAATAATTTCTCAGAGAGTTTGATTGCTAGAGCCTCTATCCTGTCGAAGTACTTGGTTCCCTGATAGTATCGGTCGAACACCCTCAAACCGGTGTTCTCATCTATTCCCCCGGCCACTCCTTCAGCGTATCTGTGACCGAAATCCGAGATTATCGCTTCCCTTACAGCTGTTGAGGTTATGTTCTCGCTGGCTATCATATTCAGACAGGAACCACGCCACTGGTGTTGTTTACTGATTAGGTTGAATGCTTCTCGGTAATAATCCATTTCTCCTAAATAATAGGAGTCTCTAAATAAATATTCCAGAAGCAGTTAGTTGAATTCCTCTTCGATTACGCCACCTTCCGGTTTATCTTCCCTGAAGACCTGGGCTTGGATTCTATAGACCTGTATATTCTTACTCTGGTATGCTGGATTCAACCCTGCCTTAACCAAAGCAAACGAGAGGAATTGTTTAGCATCCCAGCCCATCATAACAGCAGTTTGTGGCAGCAGTAACGCCCTACTGTATCCCTTTTCTATGGCTATCCCGTCCCTGCCGATTTTTATCTTTGAAGGATACTCTGAGAAGCTGTCGGCTTCGATTTTAACTGGTTTTTTGAGCATGGAGAATTCCACGAGAGTATCTCCTAGCTCGCTTTTCATCAAGGGAGTGAATCTCCTGTCCCTGAATGCTGCCTTAAAAGTCGCTTCCCTGATGGTTTCCTCAAGGGATAATATGGGTAGCATATATCCTGATGAGCCCCTGAAGCTCATGCTCGGGTACTTGAAGAGCGTCACGTAGGCGGCAGCCTCTCTTGAAACAACATCTCTCATATCCTCGCTTATGTAGTCCTCTATGTCTGCTGTTTTTTCCTTGAAGTATTCCTCCAGGGTTTTCCTGATGTATTTCACAAGAGCGGTTCCCTGTTCTTTGCTGAGTTCCATCTTATCTCATCACATCAACGCTTTTCTTGATTATTTTTTCCTTGTCGGCTATTTTGGCTTTGGATTCCTCGCATTCCGGTTCTATCATGTGAATTCCTTTATCTAGGAGTTTCTTGATGTTCTCTTTCACGAATGGGTTCTGGTACATGGCCAGGTGCATTGCCGGAACCATTACGATGGGGGTGCCTGAACCAAGCGCTGTTGCCGCCATCGTTGTTACAGGAGTGTCTTCTATGCCGCATGCTGTCTTGGAGATGGTGTTTGAGGTGCATGGGCATACCAGCAAAAGTGCTGCTTCCCCGTCTATGCCGCAGAGGCTTACATGCTCCACCCGCCCGGTTATTTCAGTGATTACCTTGTTTCCGCTAGCCCATTCCATAACGTTGGGGTGTATGATTTTTTGAGCTGCCTCAGACATCACGCACTCGATATCATAGCCTTTCCTCCTTAACTCTCGCGCAATCTTTGGCGTCTCTATTGCTGCAACACTCCCGCAAACCGCTAACACAATTTTCTTGTTCATCATCAGATACTAATTTATTGAATCCTATTATTTTATATATGAATAATGTGACTAATATCAGGGAACTCTCAGGGGAAATTGATAAGTTGAGACGGGAGAGGAATGCTGTTATCTTAGCCCATAACTATCAGAGGCCTGAGGTGCAGGATGTGGCGGATTTCGTTGGCGACTCTCTTGAGCTGGCGAGGCAGGCGGCCAAAACCGACGCTGAGGTGATTGTATTCTGTGGGGTTTATTTCATGGCTGAGACAGCTAAGATAGTTAATCCCCGAAAGAGGGTTTTGATCCCTGATCCACTTGCCAGGTGTCCTATGGCTTTGATGTTATCTCCTGAGGATATACTGGAGTCCAGGAGATCTTACCCTGATTCTGAGGTTGTATTGTACGTTAATTCCTCATCAGATTGTAAGGCGTTGGCTGATTGTGTCTGCACTTCAGCTAATGCTCCGCAGATAGTTAAGGCAATGGATTCGGATATTGTTTTGTTCGGCCCGGATAGAAATCTGGCTTATTACGCTCAGAAAAGAACCGATAAGGAGGTTGTGGTAGTGCCTGAGGGGGGTAATTGCCCAACGCATCATCAGCTTTCGTTGGTTGATGTATTAAGGGCTAAAGGCAGGCATCCTGATGCTGAGCTGGTAGTTCATCCTGAGGTTAATCCCGGGATTCAGGAGCTGGCTGATGGTATCGAGTCCACTGGCGGAATGCTCCGGTATTGTAGGGAGTCTTCTGCGGATGAGTTTATTATCGGCACGGAGGAGGGTATGCTTTACCGGCTTAAGCGTGAGTTCTCAGATAAAAGGTTTTATCATCTTTCTCCTCCGATGCTTTGCCCTCCTATGAAGTCTTTAACATTGGATAAGGTGTTGGATTCTCTTAGGGGTGGCCTCTTTGAGGTGAGGGTATCTGAGAGGGTTCTTGAGAGGGCTGGTAAGGCTATTGATCGGATGCTTGAGTTATCCAGGAACTAGTTTTTTTTTTTTGGGGGGAAATATGGGAAGGTACGCTAAGGGAGCTAATTTCGAGAGGGAGCTTGTGCGATTGTTTTGGGACAGGGGTTGGGTGGCTTTGCGGACGGCTGGTTCCGGTTCCACCCCTCATGCGGTTCCTGATGTTTTGGCTTTAAGGGAGTCTGATGTTGTTTCGGTGGAATGTAAATCCACCAGCAGGGATAAACTTAGTTTAAAGGGAGCTGTATTATCTCTTAAGGAGTTCGCTGATATAGCGGGGGGTAGAGCGTATATTGCTGTCAGATTTCCCAGGGAAAAACCCAGATTCTATGAACTAAAACAAATCATCTCCAAAGGAAACTACACCATCAAAACAAAAGACAAATACCTGAGCATAGACGCAATAACAGGAAAACAAAACCTGCTGTAAAAACATCAATGTTCCAATCCTTGTTTTACTGGATTGCTTTCTTGAATAGCATAACATGCTCGCTGTTCGCTTGGGGAACTAGAGATGCATTCAAAAAAAACCCTGACGAAAAAGGTTTTCGGAACTATGAGTTATTTATTTTCTAACAGCCATTTCCAAACAGGTTTAGTAATTATTTTTTTGTTTTCTATTTCAAGTTCATCTTCACTGTCCAGCGTTAGGATTAAACCGGTTTTCAGTTTATATGAAGTCATTGCTTCAAGCAGACCTCCTATCTCTCGTTTTCTCACACCTTGATCTGATAGATCAAAGCAAACCTGGATTGCTTCGGATATTCCTAACCCTTGTTTAACTACAAAGTCACATTCTTTTTTTTTGTTGTGGTAGTAGACTTCTTTGTTTTGCCTGAGCAGTTGCAGGAACACTAGATTCTCCATTCTTCGTCCTCTATTTTCAGAGAAATTAAAGGATATCGTCTTAAAGAAGCTGTTATCGGCGATATATGGTTTCGAGGATGAGACTTTTTGTTTCCTTATTGAGTAATCAAACCGGTTGATGGTATATAGGAGGAATACGTTTCTCAGGTAATCAATATAGTTTTTTATGGTGCTTAAGCTTTTTATGCCTGTTATCTTTTTTAGGGTGGAATAGGAGTATGTTTTTCCCGTATTCGAGAATAGGTATATGACCAGGTCTTTTACCTCTTTTATATGTCTTATCTGGTAGCGTGTAAGTACGTCTTTGTTCAGTATGTCTTCGAAATATTGTTTTGACAGCTCTATATCCTCATTCCTACATATTACCGGGAATCCTCCTGCTTCGAAGTATTGCAGGAATAGTTTGAAGATCTTGTTTTTTTCTTTGGTTGGTATCCTAGTTAGGTTATCGTTTTTGATTTCATTTAATTTAAGGAATTCTTTAAAGGAGAAGGGGGAGAGTTTCAGGACTTTGTTCCTTCCGGTTAAGTAGGTTGATATCTCTGAGCTTAGGAGTTTTGAGTTTGAGCCGGTTAGAAAGATTTTTTTGTTTTTTCCGTGCAGGTTGTTCACCCATCTCTCCCAGTGTTCTGCATTCTGTATTTCATCGAAGAAGTAGGTTATATCGTCTGTTCCAAGGAGTTCGTAGGCTAAGTCTTCTATGTCTAAAAAATTGTTTTTGGTGAAATCAGTTAGCCGGATGTCATCGAAGTTGATGAAAAGTTTTTCTCCTTTTATTCTTTTTGAGATTATTTTTAGGAGGGTGCTTTTGCCGCATCTTCTTATACCTGATATTATAATGATCTCTTTTCCTTTAAGTAGATAATTTAGGTTAATGTCTCTGTCTATCATGTTCTCTTCTCTTCTGAAGAACTCTTGGTGGTCTGTTATTACCTGTCTTAATCTGGTTTTTTCCATAATTAGTAGTTAATATTGGTTTATATGTTTATATACCTTTCGTTTCTATTTCATATGTCTTTATAAAGCCTTATTAAATGGGATTGATTATATTCTTACGCCAACCCCTGTTCTACTGGATTTACCTCTCAAATCAAGCCTTTAGAAAAGGCTTGACCCAAAGGTGAGGTTCCAATCCTTGTTTTACTGGATCTGCCTCTCAAATCAAGCCTTTAGAAAAGGCTTGACCCAAAGGTGAGGTTCCAATCCTT
>JAYEGX010000084.1:0-2098 GCA_034659295.1 Candidatus Altarchaeota archaeon
ATATTCAGGACTGAGATCCCTGTAAACCTGGCAGGATAAAGGATGAAAACTGCCTAATGCTTTCATCAGACAAGATTCTCAAGAGAAGAGGCTTCTCACCTGTGAGACAGAAGGGAAGTCATATAGCTTTGCATAAAACGGTTGATGAAAAAACATTTCTTGTCGTGGTTCCGAGAAAGAGTCCCGTAAAGAAAGGCACCCTGATAAGCATTCTGAAACAGGCAGGAATTTCTAAGAGAACTTGGGAAATAACTCACACAAAACACATAAAGCAACAATCCCTGAATGGGATACTACAACACCCTGAATCGGTTTCTGCTATTCTCCTAGTGAATGGAGAACTAAACACCATACCTGATTCCCCTAAACAATAGAATCCTGATTAGGAGTTTATTAACTTCCTTCACGTAAACATTTATTTATGTCAGGTGGTGGTTTGTTTTATGAGATGGGAGTTGGTTTAACAGCCCTTATTGTGTTGATGTACGCTGCTAGCGTGGCTGTTAAGCGGATACATAAGCTGCTCGTCTACTACGGCTACTCAGACACCTTCGGCGGGTTGGTAATCTTCTCGATGGCAACAAGCCTGCCCGAGATATTCTCCCACCTGGCAGCCTCCCTGGGGATACTATCTCAGAGCCTGGACTATGAGGTGGCCTCAGCAACCGTGCTCGGAGCCAACATAGGATCCGATGTTATCCAGCAGACCCTGATTCTGGGGTTGGTCGTGTTCTTCATGGGGCGGCTGGAATTCAAAAAGAGTTTCCTCAAAACAGGCTACCTTCCCATGATAACCACCACCATGATGTGCATGGTCCTGGGGTTGGACGGCATATACTCCCGCCTCGACGGCCTGGTCCTTATCAGCTCATTTATTGCATACATAATCTACCTCTACCGGAGAGAAAACCACCACAAGAGAGAAAACATCCAGGGACTGGAGAAAAGCAAGAACGTCCCGGCTGATTTATTTGTGGCAGTAACCTGCTTCGCTCTGATGCTGGCCAGCGCCCATTTCCTATTAGAGGTCACCCAAGAGATTGTAGTATTAACGGGGTTAGGTGGCTCCCTTATAGGGGTAATCAGCTTGGGTGTTGCCTCAGCATCCCCCGAATTCTTCACCGCAATATTTGGTTTAAGACATCGTGCAGCGGGTATATCCCTTGGCACTCTAATCGGGAGTAACATAACAAATCCGTTGGTGGGTATTGGTGGAGGTGCTCTCCTGTCGACCTACTGGGTCCCCAAGCCTCTCGTCTACTGGGACCTGCCTATGGAGACCATAACAGCAGCGTTGTTGCTTGCCTACCTCCTGAAGACAGGCGGCAGGCTGGGTAAGTGGGGGGGCCTGTACCTCATGGGATTGTATTTCCTCTACCTAGGTGTTAGATTCACATACTTCGCAGTAGATTAGCTTTTTTTCTTCCTGCTCTTCACTGGTTTATTCTTCCTGCGGAGGTATTTTTTTTTGCCGTCGAGGTCGTGGAAGAAATCAGCGGTCTCAATCAGCTGAGATGATGCGCTCTTTCTGAAAGCCATCACCTCCACCCGGCATCCCTGGCTGTTAAGGTATCTCACCAGGTCCGTGAAGTCCCCATCACCTGAGACTAATACCACCGCATCCAGTTTAGGAGCTAACCTGACAGCGTCCATTGCCAGACCAACATCCCAGTCCCCCTTCTTCTGGCCGCCTGAGAAAACTTGCAAATCCTTGCTTCTAACATCAAACCCCATATTTTCAAGGGCCTCAAAAAAGCTTTCCTCCTCACCGATATCTGCTTTTACGACATACGCGAAAGCCCGTATCAGATTTCTTTCGGCAACAGCATCATTAAGTATCTTCCTGAAGTCGACCTTACTGTCGTATAGGTTTATTGCGCTATAGTACATGTTCTGTATGTCCACGAACACCCCCACGCGCTGGTTTTTATGAAATCCCTTCATGTGAACACCTCATATGATAGTATTAAGAGAGCATTAGAGATAAAAGGGTTGGGTTTTATTCACTCCATCCCATATAATCAAGTAGTGTTTTCGCTGCATATACTATTTTTTTATTTGAATCATGAAAGATGATGAAACATCTTCAGAATCTGGA
>JAYEGX010000085.1:0-2069 GCA_034659295.1 Candidatus Altarchaeota archaeon
GCCAGCCGCGTCTCCAGCTCAAAAAGCCTGTTGAGCAAAGAGAGCTTACCCTTACCATACTTCCTTGATATCTTTCTTGAGGCTTTTTTTCTCTTAAGGTAGTGTGGGATGATATTATATTCCCCCTCTGTTATAAACCCGTTCTCCAGCTCCGGGAGAAGCTCGCGCCTTATGGAACTTGACTCCTGCTCTAATACGATGAACATCACAAGCAGCAGTACTGTGACCCCAGCTAACACGAGAGATAAGTTCACTAGAATAAACATGGGGCTTATGTACTGCATAAATAAGGCGCTTAGGTTGAAAAGGGAGTGCATGCCTATTGCAGCCAACAGAGTCAGAGGTATTATGAAGGATCCCAGATGCCCCTCTTTCCTGAACCTGGTTGTTTTCACAAGCCCCAGACCGGCACCTACCATTGCAGTGAAAACCCCATGCGCCAGGGAGGTTAGCATAACCCTGAACAGTATGGTGGAAAGCCATGCAGCCGTTCCAGTCGAAAAATATATGGCAAAAAAGCTTAGCATGTTCTCTGATGCGGAGAACCCGAATCCGACTATTGCCCCGTACACTATGCCGTCCGTGACATTATCGAAGTTGTAGTAGAAGAACAACAAAAAAAGCAGAAGCGCCTTAGACACCTCTTCTATGGCGGGAGCCAGGGTGAAAGATAGAATAGATAGCGTCTTCTCATCTGAGTGCATGAGAATGTTAAGGGGTTGATGTATCAGCAACTCCAGAACCAGTGAGATAACAAAACTCCCCAGTGCACCCCAGAGGAAAGCTAGGAGTATCAGGGATATAGGCTCTCGCTCATATCTGTCAAGCCACCACACAAAAGCCGCATATAAAATGACTGGAGCGTATGCTGCTGTCAGAGAGAGGATGATTGCTATAACATCGAAGAACCACATGTTTCATCCTTGTTCTTCCTTTAGATAGATTGTACGGCATGGATAGGGTATCTCAATATTTTCCTGGGCGAATCTCGCATATACTCCCGTGTTTATGTCATCTATTGCCTTCAACCTGTCCTTGAAGGAGCTGACCCAAAAGATGAGGAGGAAGTTTATTGAGGAGTCGGCGAACTCCCTGAAGTATACCACAGGCTTGGGTTCGTTCATCACATAATCTGATTTTGTGGCGACCTCCAGTATTATGTCCTTCACATTCCCGGGGTTTGAACCGTAGGCCACCCCGAAGGTCGCCCGCACCTTTATCTGCATGTTTGGAAGCGAGTAGTTTATCACGTCCTTTGACACAATCTCGGAGTTGGGTATTATGACGTATGTGTGATCAAGGGTTTCTATTTTAGTGCTCCGCAGTCCTATGTCCACCACCGCCCCCAGGTTGTCTCCTGATTTTATCCTATCCCCTTTCGTAAACGGCCTATCCAGCAGTATGAAAAACCCTGCCAGGAGGTTGGATATCGTGTCCTTTGATGCGAATCCTATAGCGAATCCTGCGATTCCGAGACCTGCTATCATAGGGGTTATTTCTATGCCATATAAATCTAGTATAATCATGAGTCCCATGATATATACGATGAAACGCATCAGCTTGGAGAGGAAGGGTATTGCTTCATCGTCTATGCTGGTTTCCGTCTGCTTAGCCAGTTTTTTCCCGAAGTCGTTTAAGACAATCACGATTATATCCGCTATAGCCAGGGATGCGACAATAACAAGAAGGGTTATTATGATCTTGAATATAACATCCGTTGGCTTAAAAAATAGGGTTAATGCTATCTGGAAGCCCATAAGTATTATTATGTAATAGATTGGTTTGTGTATGGACGCTAATATTTTATCGTCGAGCTCTGATTTAGTCATGGACACTAATTTTTGGACATATCGGTCTATCAGGTAGTTTGCTACCCTGGCCGCAAGAATCGAGGCCAGTATTACCAGAATAAAGAGTAGGATATTGTTTTCCAGGCAGCCCCCCCCAAGAGAAAGCTGCTTCACCACATTATCCAAGAACGCGTTGACCGGGGTTTCCGTGAGGTTTCCTGTCTGGTTTACCATGTTAATCTATGGGTGGGGTTGAATAAATCATAACATTCATGGTTT
>JAYEGX010000086.1:0-8545 GCA_034659295.1 Candidatus Altarchaeota archaeon
GCTCTTAGCTGATTTTATTCCCTTACTCTCGTATTTTATTTTCGGGATATTCAATACCCTAAAGGCGGATTCGAGGTCGAAGTCAACGAGCAGTGACCCGTGTTGCAGGATGATGGTGTCTTTTCTTGTCATGCAACCCCCTGATATCTTCCCGCCGTTAACCAACAGGTCGTTTATTGGCTTGAACTCAGCCTCCAGCTTCAGGTATCTTAGCGCCTCAATGAATCCCTCCATTATCCTGCCGTAGGAGCCTACGAAATCTGATGGGATATTGTATTCTTTCCTGTCAACGGTTACTTCATAGTTCAGCTGCCTGGAGTCCATGTACCCTGCTCCCCCCCCGGTTGAGCGCCGGACTACCTTAATGTCATTTTCTTTGCAGTAATCAAGGTTCAACTCAGCTTGCGCGCACTGGTGATACCCGAGGAATACTGATTTCGTGTTGTATTGCTCCAGATACAGGGTGTTCGGGCTTTCATCTTCCAGGCGGGATATGAAAATTGCCTCATGCACAGCCATAGCTTCGTATGGATCAATAAGCCCGATGTCAAGATATCTCCAGCTCATTTTTTTTTAACAATATAAGATGCTTTCGATAAAACCCAGCATATCTTCTTAGTAAACCAGCGGTAAAAGGGCGTGTGTTATGACATCTGCGAAGAAATGAGCCACCCTGTCCCGCTAATGTTTTCTTCCTTATACAGTCCCCTAAAAAAGGACGATATTACTCTGGCGGGGAGGGGGTAAAATAAAAAAAAAACTAGGTGTGGATGTTTGTTTTTTGTATGCTAGTCCTGCACCTGTGTTCTATATCCCAGAGGCTGTGTATCTCATGGGGGTTTATGAAAGAGAATGCTTTCCCTTCCTTACCGGCTCTTGCTGTGCGCCCTATCCTGTGAACGTAGTTGTCTGGGTCTTTTGGGATATCATAGTTGAAGATGTGGGATACATCATCTATATCCAGTCCCCTGGCTGCTACGTCTGTTGCGATAAGGTACCGGAATCTCTTATCACGGAAGCCTTGCATTACCCTATCCCTTTGTTTCTGGCTGAGGTCTCCGTGGAGTGCCTGACACTGGAAGCCTTTTTTCTTGAGTATTCTGGCGAGCGTGTCAGTCCACCTCTTGGTGTTGCAGAATACTATGGCGCTGTCTGGTTTCTCCTGTCTCACAACCCTGATGAAGGTATCTAGCTTGTTATCTTGCGGTGTCTCGTAGTAGAATTGTTTTATCTCATCCACTGTCATGTCATCGGAGCTGATGCTTATCTCCTCAGGGTTATTCATCACCGACTGGGCTAATTTTTTCACCCCAGCAGGTATAGTAGCCGAGAAGAGCATTGTTTGTCTCTTCCGGGGTATGTGGGATATGATCCTTTTGATGTCTTTGATGAATCCCATATCCAGCATCCGGTCGGCTTCGTCTAGGACGAGCATCTCAACAGAATCCAGTCTGAGGATGCGTCTGTTGATGAGATCCAGTGTCCTGCCGGGTGTGCCCACTATTATCTGCGCGCCCTTCTGGATTTTCTGGGCCTGGCCGTTTATGCTTTTCCCGCCGTAGACTGCTGCCGAGTGCACTCTCTTCTTGTATCCTATCTTCTTCAGTTCGCCGTTGACCTGGTTGGCGAGTTCCCTTGTCGGGGCTAAAACCAGAGCCTGCACCCTCCTCTTCTGGGGGTCTACTCTTTCGACCAGGGGCACAGCAAACGCTAATGTTTTGCCTGTGCCAGTCTTAGCTTCCGCTATCAGATCCCGTCCCTGTAATAGTGCGGGTATTGTTTGTTCCTGTATCGGCATCGGCTCCTTGAAGCCGTGGTGTTCCAAATCATTTAAAACGTGATTACTTAAGCTCATATCGCTGAATCCGTTTTCTTGTGTTACGTGGTCCATTCTCTAAATAAAGTGTTCCTCCTTTTTTCTTTAAGGTGTAGAATCAGGAACGCATTTCGGTAAACAAAAAACACTTAGAAGAATTTATCGTCACTTCATATGCTAGTTACTCCGAATTCTACTCACAATCTAAAATATAGATTACGTCTATATAAACTCGTCTGTTTTTGGTTTCCCTCCAGCAATACAGGGGACTCAGCAGGGACCCCATACTCTACCACTTCTTGTTTGGGATAAGTGGGTTATTGCATTGGTATATGAGACATTCAGGACGATGTCATAGCTTTCTGCTCCAGGGGGGCAGGCCGTGAGAAGTGGGTTGAATGCTGCTGTGAAATTGTCTCCTGGAGCGATGTCGGCTGAGGCTGGCGTTAATGTCGCAGATACGATTCCTGTGGAGTCACTTGAACCCACACTCACGTTGGTTATCCTTGCTCCCACACCGTTTGTGAAGGTCACATCCAGGCTCCCTGCCCCGGAACTATTATGATCCAGAGGCTTCACTGCTCCGAAGCCGGCAAATCCTCTATTGAATCTACCAAGTTTATCTACCATGCCAAAGGTGAATAGAGGGGATACTACGACTATAACTGCAAGTATTGTTATAAGACCTGGGTTCATTTTCGACTTGAGTTTGTTGATTTTTTGTTTTTGTTTTTTTGTTTCACTCCAGGATTCTGCTGCGCTTGTGCAGATTTTTACTGCTATCACCAGCGCTATCCCATACATGTAATCGATGATTAGTGTCCCAAAAACACCTATTACTATTGCGTATTTCATTGCGTCGCTTGTCTTTTGTTCGAGTTCCCCTTTTGTTAGGAGCAGAAGTGCTGTCAGAGATATGGTGAAAATAACCCACGCAATAGCTGCTACTGAATCGGTTCTAGTGTATCCGCCAGGTCCTATATCCCCTGATACTGTTATTGACAGCAATACTAGTATTAGGATCAGTGTTTTTTTGTTTTTCATTTATCTCTTAGCTTTTTTGTTTATTTATCTATTTATATGTTATGGAGTGGTTGGCTGCTTTCGTGTTGACTTTGGTTGTGGAATTACCTGTATTATTCTTTCTATTATGGGATCTTGATAGGCGGCGTGTCATCCTCTGCGGGCTCCTGATGAATCTATTCTCACACCCAGCCCTATGGTTTCTCTTCCCACAACTCCTACCTGCTGAATACTATCTTGCATTAGGAGAGCTTCTGGTTCTTGTAATAGAATACACATCCCTCAAAATCTTCTTCCCGAAAGAAAACAGTTCCCTGCTGCTATTGACCGCCTTCGCAGTGAACGCCCTATCTTTCCTGGCGGGCGTGTTAATCTATCCCCTCTAGACTCCCTTCTCTATCCGAGTATTTGCCCCTCCTTCTGCGGTTCCTGGGTTTTCAGGGTGCTTTTTCTCTGGAGTAACGTGTTGCTATCAGGTCTGTTATTACCCCGTACACTATGCCGAATCCTATCAATACCAGCCCGCCCATGGGTTGCCCGTCCACTATTGGTATTATGCTCATGGCTGAGGTGATTACTGCTCAATAATCGCCCCCCTAAAAACCGGGTGTAACCTGATACTCTCCCCTAATCCAATAACCAACCCCATCAGCAGGCGGTTGTAGAATACTGAAGCCAGTATTCCCACAGTAACCGGGAAACCAGAGTCCTCCATGGATGCTGTTCCATAAGCACAGAATAATCCACATAATGCGCCCACAGTTAACGCAATCAACACCCTCTTTTCGCCCATTCTTTTTTATGATATTATCTCATACCACAGAATCCTTTAAACAGGGGTTTGTTTACTTATCTCCTGGATGGTTTTCACCAGGTCTATGCAGTTGGTTTCCCAGTTTTCAATAATTTTTTTCCCGTCAACACCTGCTAAACTCTTGAATCCTTGTGCTTCCATGTCTTTTTCAACGAATTTTGAGATGTTTGTGGATGAGGATTTTAGGATGATGTTTGGGGTGTTTCCCTTCCTCTCTGCGATCATCTCTAGTTTTTCCAGTATTTTTTCTTTCCTGTGTTTTATCCTGAGCAGAACCATCAGGTCGTATATGTCTTTAAGTCTCTCTCTTCCCCCTTCTTTTTCTTCCATGGTTGCGAGTATTTTGTCGGTGATTAAATCCTCTGGGCTTGAGCTTGGATATACGTATCCCTTCTTCATCTTCTGATATTTGAGTATGAAGAATCCCGGTTCTTTATTTATGATCTGTAGGGCAGGCAGCCAGGCGTGTTTATAGTTTATCTGTATCCTGATGTTTTTTCCCGTGACCTCATAGTCTCCTGCTTTGATGTATTCACCCAGTCGGGAGGGCATTCTCCTGCTGAATGTTACTGTGCCGGATCTCTCATCCTTGAGGTTGTAGTCTAATGTGCCGTAGCGTATTTTTTGTTTGTGTTTTTTGAATTCTATGGCGTTTCCTTTTTTTAGGAGTTTCTTATTCAATTCCTTGATCTGGTCTATGATCGTGTTTGGGTTGCCTGTTCTTGAATTAAAGTCTAGGTCATTTGATGCTCTCTGCAGGCTGGGTGGTATGTAGTTTTGCACGCAGGTTCCTCCTTTGAATATGGGTGCTGGCTTTAGTTTGGTTAGTTGATGTAGTGTGTCAAGGTGCCAGAACATTGTTTCGATGAGTGTTGGCGGGATACCTGTCTCTTCTTGTATGTCCCGGAATGTTTTTTGGGTTAACTGCTCCCTCCTCCATACGTCTATTATATCGAGGATGCTTTCTTTTTCCTCTAGTGTGTAGTGTATTTTCATCCTATTACTGTGTTTATTGCTTGTCTCACTTCTCTTATGGGTGCTTTTTCGGGTTCGGCGTTGAATAGCCTCTTCTTCAGTAGATAATTGAAGCAACCCATGACTTCGATTAATCTGTCTTTAACTTCTTCATCTTCAGCTATCTCTATCAGGAGTTTCTCGTTTAGCGTGTCTTCTATCTTATTCTGGAGTAGTGCCAGGCATGTGCCGTATCTGCTGTAGTATTTGTTTTCTTTTGTGAAGCATTCGATGATGCCTCTTTCGGTGCTGCATATCCATACTTTGTTGTTGAGTATCTCTTCTCGTATGACGTCTTTGGGGATGCTGTTGCATTTGAGGGGGATTATCTGGATTGATCCTTCTTTTTGGACGCCTATTTCTCTTACCCTGTTGAATACCATGAGTTTCTTTTTTGCTTTTTCATATTCCTTGTTGAGGATTTTGAGTGTGTATATCTGCGGATCGTAGTCTATTGGTGTTATTTTTTTTCTGGCTGCGGTGTAGAATCCGAGGTAGTAGTCATCTCCTAGTATGCTGTCTACTATGCTGAGGATGTTTTTTATAATGTTTTTTTTGTAGTCTATGGCTTGGAGGCTTATATTTTTTATATCCTGGTATAGTGGGTGTTGGGGGTTTAATTCGAATTTTCTTGGTTTGTTTTTTGTTTCTTTGAGTACTCTGAGGGTTATTAGTTCATCTGTTTGCTCGTATACTCCTTTAATGCCGCATCCTGTTTGTTTTACGAGTTCATTCCTCGTCTTCGCCGCCCCGGATGCGCTTAATTCTTCAAGGATTCTTGTTTTTGTTTTCGTGCCGTAGATTAGTTCTAACATGTATTATCTTATGGATTCTATCTATAAATACTATTTTTAGTAATTTTTTAAGAATCTTACTATTTTCAGTAATATATGTTGCTGTCGGTGATGTTTGTGGGTCCTGTGGCTATGGATTATGGTTTGGGGTCCCCTGATCCGGTTTCTTATCCGGTGAGTGATGCAGGGTTTTATGTCCCCAGGTGACTGATGTGTTCATGTCTACTGTGGCTGGTTCCCGGAGTGGGTGTCTACAGAATTCTTTAAATCACTGGTTCATCCACCCCCTGATTCCCTTCTTTATCTCTCTCAGGAAGTATTGTGCAATTACATGGCCTGGGATTCCAGCACAAAGAGATAGCTGACCTCCTGGGACTCACGCAGCTGCAAGTCTCCTATCACCTGCATGAGTTCAAGAACCGCTGCCTTAAGGAAGACCCCTGACAGTGTCTACCTGGATCTCCTGGTTTCCAACCTGGAGAGACCCTTAATCGAGCAGCCTGGGCAGATCTCTTACGTCTTCTATCACATAATCAGCTTCTCCCTTGTTCCCCCCATATAGTGCGAGGCAGGTCTTCATCCCAGCTCTCCCAGCCCCAACTATATCCCTCTCAGGCCAGTCCCCAACAAACAAACAATCCCCTGGCTCCACCACAAGCTCCCTGCAGGCCTTCAGGAAGGGTTTCCTGTTTGGCTTCTGTTCTCCAGTGTCATCATAGGTGACCACCACCTGAAAGAACTCATCAAGGTCTGACTCCACCAACCGCATCCACGCCTTAAGCCTCAAGCCATCTGATACTATCCCCAGCCCATAGCCTCTGTCCCTCAGCTCCTCTAGTGTCTCCCTGGTTCCAGGGTACGGCTCCAGACGCCTGTATTTCTCTTTCAGGTAGGCGTTTATTCCAGAGGCGAGTATCCGGTACTCTACCCTCCCCGTATGTTTCTCGAGGAATTTCTGGAAGGCGTCATCTGATTCAATGCCATGACGGAAATAGAAATCTATCAGGTTATCCTCTATCTCCCGGGTTTTCCCTTCCAGTCCCGCATTCTTCATCGCCTGAGCTGCTGCTTTCGTGGCTCGTTTCTTGAACTCGCTGAAGTTGATTAACGTATTATCCAGATCGAAGAGTATTGCCTTAATTGTCTTGTTCATCCTGTTTTGTAGAAATGGGGGCTAGGCTAGTATTCGTATTTCTCGGCTTCCAGGAATTCTAGTTCCACCTCTATGTCTATTAGTTTCTCCATGTATTTCTCCAGGAACCGATGGAATACTGCCTCAGGTATTTCTTCACGGTTGTATTTTAGTTTGGCTTTGGCGATTTTTTTGTTCACTATCAGCTTATCCATCTGGATTTCCCTTATCCTGCTTGCTTTGAGGATGCTGAATGATTTATATACAGATTCTTTCTCCCTTCTTTCCTTGGGGACCTTCTGCTCTCTTATCTTATTGTAGAGGTTTTTCAGGTCTTCATCGAGTTCCTGGATTTGTTGTTCCAGGATTTCTTCTCCTTCTTCCATCATATCCCCTCCATCTCAACCTCTATGTCGATTAATGCATCCTGATATTTGGTCAGGAGGTTATAGTACACCTGCTTGGGTATCTCTCCTTTATTGTATTTTTCCTCGGTTTTAGCTATTTTTTCCAGGACCCTCCTTTTTTGTTTCTCTAGTTTAGATCCCTGATCCAGTTGGTCTAGTGAGTAAGATTTGTCTTCCGCACCCATTTGTTTAATCTTTTGTTTTATTCCTTAATATCCTTGTTGCCTGGTATCTAGGTTAGTGTTTAATCAGGGTATCATCTAAGTCGAATAGCACTGCCTTAATCATATCTCCATCCTCCCACCCCTCTCAGGTATCAGTACATTAGAGTGTATTTTTTTGAATTCCTCAGGGTTCTGGGTGTGTACTGGTATCAAAATGTCCGGGTTTATTTCTTTAATCGCATGTTCCAGGTCTTTTTTGCTCATGTGTCCGCTGCAGTGTGCCTTATGTAATTGTATCCCAAAGTGGTTGAGCCAGTTCACAAGGACCTCCCGTCGTTCTTTGTTGTCGTCGCCTTCCAGGAAGTGTTCACTTGAGCTATAAATGTAGTCTGCCTTCTCTGGTTGTATATACACTAGCTCCATCAGTTTGTTGAAGTTTGTTAATACCACATGGTCTTCCTGGTTTTTTTTCAGTTCCCTGTAGGTTATCCTGTTTTCCATATACTCTCTTTCATAGATGTAATAGTCTGTGTCGCAGAAGGTGCAGGTTTTCGCTAGTCTATAGTACGCCCTGATGTTTTCGTCTGTTTTAGGATCTGGCAGCTTTATCTTGTCTCCCAGCTGGTCTATTATGTAAGCCATTCTGGTGTCTAATACCAGGATTTTGTTGTTTTCTGTTGCTGCCTTGTAGAAGGACTTGAACCGGTCTATGTTAGTCATCGCAAACTCTCCGAAAACAAGCCCCCTGCTGTCTTCGATTATCTCCTTTACTTTTTTGTATACCTGCTCTTCGGTGTATTGTTTTTCTTCGTCAGGGGACATCCTGGTGCCCTCGCATAACATGACGTATGGCTTGCTTTCCCTTGCTTTTTGTATGAATTCGTCCGTGTATTTCTTCTTCGGCCCGTGCCTGCGGAAGTCTCCGGTATAGACTATACTACCCTGTTCTGTTTCGATGATGGTTCCGTAGGCTCCGGGGGTTGAGTGCTCGACGTGTATCGGCTTGAACATCAATCTTTTTATCTCTATCTCATCCCCTGACCTGTAGAGGTTTATGTGGTTGTGTTCTCCTATGTTGACCTGCTGGGGGTATAGTTTATGGTATGTGTCCAGTATTTTTTTTGTTCCATGGCCCAGATATACCGGGATGTTCTCATCCAGGAAATGCAGGTGTCCTGTGTGGTCGCTGTGGTGGTGTGATACGAGTACTGCGTCGATGTCTGGTTTTTTGTAGGATAAGTTGGTGAATCTCAGATCCTTTTCTTTGTAGAGTTGCGGTATCCTAGGTATGATGTTGAACTCGAAGAAGCATTCCAGGCCGTTGACTGTTCTTGGCTGCAGGTATTCATAGAAGTATTGTGTGCCGAAGTCGAAGCTTTCC
>JAYEGX010000087.1:0-8180 GCA_034659295.1 Candidatus Altarchaeota archaeon
CCTTCACCCTGAACTCGCTCATCTTGGATTCCGGCAGATCCAGCAGCACATAACCTTCCTCAATACCGTAGTCTTCTGAGATTTTTTTCTGTATCCCCCTCCGGTTCTCAGATAATTCTTTTCTGAAGTTTTCTTCCACCAGACAAAGCCTTTCATTGAAAACGCTTTTGAAAAGACGCCTGTCATCTATTCGCTCCATTATGTCCTGGGAGTATCCTCCCGAGTGCCTTGAGACATAAACCAGGTCTGTGTCGTCCATGCAGAGGAAGTCATCGTAGCTTACTTTTTTGTTCTCTATCAGATCATTAAGTGCCTGAGAGAACATGGCTTCAACGATTCGTTTGGTGTGGTGCCTATATACTGTCTGGTACATCATGGTCCTGCTGATCAAAAGCGACTCAACAGCCTCCAGGCTTCGTCTGCTGATAACCACCCTCCCCTTCACCAGCTTAATCCCGTATATTATGCGCTCCAGGTCTATTATTCCGTAGGCGACGCCCGCATAGTATGAATCCCTTATGAGGTAATCCATCTTGTCCACGTCAATCTCTGAAGAGATTATTTTACCGAACCCGCCCCGTCCATTAACTAAGTCGGATACCTCGGCTGGTCTGATGCCGGATTCCCGGAGTATGTCGGATATTTCGGAGTCCAGTATCAGGTGGGTTGATATCTCTTCGTGTGATTCACCCATCCTGGCCAGCAGTTTATCGGATGTGTGGGAGAATGCGCAGTGGCCTATGTCGTGCAGCAGGCCAGCTGCCTTCAAGGCCATCCTCTGCTTCTCCTCCAGATCCAGGTGGTCTGCAACCAACCCTGCAAGGTGCATAACCCCCAGGGAATGCTCGAATCTTGTGGAGTTCATTGCCGGATAAACCAGGAAACACAGGCCGTTTTGCTTAATCCTCCTCATCTTCTGCATCAGGGGCGTGTCGAGAAGCATTAATTCCAAATCACTTAATGGGATGCTCCCATGTATGGGGTCCCTTATCGTCTTTCTGGAGTTCATGTTCACCCTTTACGGTAGAACCAGATGCCCAAGCCGGCTAACGAAACAAGCAACACAGTCATGTAGGATGTTATCGAGTTGATTGGGATGTACATGTTTTTGTCTGCGAAATAGAGCAGGAACTGTGGCATCAATCCGAGAACGAAAGTCACACCAGCTCGTTCCATGACATCAATCTCTTTCCTTGAGGGGAACAACGCCAGACTGAGCATAAAACCGGGTACCGCTATAAACAACATCATGGAAACTGCTGTCAAGGTGACTGTTACGATATCCATGTATATCATTTAGTAGTTCAGTTATATAAAACAACAATAAGGGTCTACTTTATTTAATTCACAGAGGAAGGTGTATGTATGAATAGAGCGTTCACACTGGTTTTGTTTCTCACTCTTCTTACAAGTTTATGCTGTGCTCAAAACCCGTTAAGTCTCAGTGAAGAGCTATCATTGTCTTTTGAACTGCCCGCGGGCGGCGCAAAAGATAAGGTAGTAACTGTTTATGTCATTGAATGCAACGAAACCAACCTCGTTGAGCGCTTAATCCTTGATTCTCTTGGGGCACAGCCCCCTCAGTTTCGTTTTGAGGGCGCGGATGAAATAAAAATCGAAACCAGGCAACTAACCCTCCGAGACAATGAAACAAGCCTGCAAAAGTTAAGTGATGGTATGAGCCTGGTAATATCAGTTGGGGGTATGAACCGGAACAGGATAACAGAACAGATTTATGCAGGAGGATACGTAACCAATGAATCATGCAAGTGCGTGGGACAGGTTATTGTAGGTAAGGGCGCGATGGACAATGATACTGGCGTGATGGTTATTTACCACAACGAGAGTGTAAAGCTTGAAAGAAAGGCGGTAGATTATTCACCGCTAAAAGGGCACATACCTAAGGAATACATTCCTGTGGCAGCGTCAGGTATTGGAATATTTCTCATCAGCTTATTTAATGTTATCAAGGCCGCGGTTGAATTCCTGGCTCTTGACATTGGAAGGAAGAGGAAGCCTTTCGGTCACACCGGCCCTAGGTTCATGGGAATATACCTTAGGGAGGCATTGGCCGTCTTGGGAGCCGCTCTTGTGTTGGGTTTCGCTGTCACATGGACTTTTGCAGGGCCTACTTCAGCGTTTCTTGAACTCCTGCCGCTGAATGCCGGAATATGTCTTTTTGCGGCCTTATCCCATGAGCTAAGCCACAGGCTGATGGGCAGATTATTTGGAATAAAAATTGAGTACAGGTTCTGGTATACGGGCTCGTTTATCACAATAGTAACAGCTTTTTTAGGTAATGCCTTTGGTATACAGGGCTTCCTGATAGAGAATGTTGACGGAAAAATAAAAAGATGGCAGTACGGCGTCACAAAACTGGTTGCGCCGGTAATCTCCACATTAATCACCGTAGTTTTTGCTTTCCTTTATCTGAAGAATCCCGCAGTAATCTTCCAGGTAGTATACACCACAGCCAGCATCTGGGCTATGGCCGAGATCATACCTGTCAGGGGTTTAGACGGCTTCGATATAAAAAACTGGAACAGAATCATATGGCTCATTTTTTTCATAGCCATATCCGCAGTCTATTTCACCGTGAACTTCATACAGTAACGCTATAGAAGAATATCGTATGCGAAAGAGGGAAGATTTCTTACCAGCTTGGAAATGAAGCCTGGGTTGGTGATTAATGGGGTCAGGGATTTTATTGCCGAATCCATATCACCCTTATCCTCCAGAAGGTTCTTGTGCTCGGATAAAATCGAAAACATCCTGTCCCTGTTTTTATCCGAGAGCCGGGACATGAATCTATAGATCATTAGATGTGTTTTTAGCTCGTTTCCTATATGCCTGCGCCACTCCCAGTCATAGTCGCTCTTGTATAAGTGTCCTGCAGCCAGACCTCCCATGACAACACCACCCCCTGTTGATGCCTTAACGTGAGCTGCAGCGTCGCCGACCATGACAACCCTGCCGTAGGCGGTGCGCATGGATGGCTTGTGGATGGGGATTACGCCATAGTGCTCGTCTCTTATTTCATAGCTTCTTATCCTACCCTCACCACCCAGCTTCTTGATGAACTTATGTAGCAGGGGTGTTGGATTCTCCTTAGCGCATAATCCAACCCTGGCGTATTCATCCACTGGAATAACCCATGAAAAAAAGTCAGGGTTGTTGAAGTGCAATTCCACGAAGTCAGGGTCACAGTCCACTCTGAGCTCATACTGTGCTCCATAGAGGAACTCATCGGGCATGTCCAGCTTAAGGCTTCTATGGAGCCCGTAGTTTGTACCAGTAGCAAGTACAACCCGTTTGTTATATCCTACAAGCTCTCGCACATCCTGCGGCGTGATCCTTTTCTCTATCACATCAACATCCCAGCCGATGATTTTATCCAGGAGATAGTTGTCGAATTCAACCCGGTCAAGAACGTAGGCTTTCGTCTGCTCACCATCCACTTCAAAAGACTCACCGGATGGTGAATAGAATCTAGCTCCTTTAACCCTGTTCTGTATCAGGGACTTTTTTATGTTTATCCCCAGCGAAAGCAGGCCGTCTTTGCTTATCAGGCCAGAGCACTGCATTCTCTTGTCTCTGGAGGTCTCATATACTGTTACATCATGCTCTTCCACACCATAGCGTGCAGCCATGCATCCAACAGGACCTGCACCGATTATAGAAACGCGCATAGTATTATTTTTTTGGGAACTGATTTATTTAATTCTTTCTTAAATCCACCACATCCTCAAGTTCCGGGCCGGTGGACAATAAAACAGCTTTCACTCCAACACCTTCCTCGATCTCTTTGACATATGATTTAACCCGATCCGATAGGCCAGCATATTCCGTAACACTCCTGCATTCAGGGAATAGCTTGTCCAGGCAGGTTATGCATATACCTGTTGCGCCGTTGACCATGGACGAGTACCTGGCCATCTCAAAGTCGAACGCTCCAACCCTTCTTTTTCTCTGGGTTACTGTGCCCCATTCCCTCAGGTATTTCCCGAGGGTGTCGTTCACATCCTCTCCCTTCATTCCCTGTTTTTCTGCCTTCCCCAAGACCTCCTGCCACCTAGGGTAATCCTTGATGTTTTCCTCTGTTATGAGGGAGTACATAGGCCCCTCACCCACCCTTGTCGTGTAGGCCTTGTAGATGACTATAACCTCCTTCACCCTGGTAGGGCCAATACCCACGTCAACCGCTGCCATGGATGCGCTTGTGTCCTTTGAGGTCACGAACGGATAAGTTCCATAGAATAATGACAAACCAAAGCCCTGGCTGGCCTCCAATAGAACTCTTTTACCTTCATCTAGTGCGGTGTTCAACTCCAACGGAACATCAGCCAGGTACGGCTCCATCTCAGGGATTTCCCTTGCCAGCTTTATTGTTCTATGAGCTCGTTCAGCGTTAGCGGGGCCGCAGCCACTACCTGTTGTGCCAACCTTGTTCTTCAGATATTTATCGGATGAATCCTCTCTCTTATGTTTCTCATCGATAATGGCACATCTTTCGTCCAGCCTTATTCTACTCCCTGAACCGGTTAAGGCAACCTCATCAAGGAAACGTTGTGTGTCCACAAGAACCCCTGCACCGATGAATAGACTGGCTTTATCGTTCACGAATCCGCAGGGTATCATCCTAAGACCGTATTCTTTACCACCATGATATACGGTATGCCCCGCGTTAGGGCCTACACCAGCCCTGGCAACAATATCAACATCATCTCTCACAGCGAGATAAGATACCATCTTACCCTTGCCTTCATCCCCAAAATGTCCTCCGACAACAACAGTAACCATTTTTTCCTATATCCTTCCGTAGTAGTCCTTTATGCGTTTAACATCATCAAGAAAGGGCATGCTCACCTCAATAATCTTCAAGTCCTCAAGGGCTTCCAGGGAGTGGGCTTCATTACAGCAGATAGTCAAGCTCTCGCCCTCACCTAGCATAAACCGGTTCCCGTCCGCATCCGTAACCCTCATCGACCCCTCAAGAACATACATGCTCTCCTTCTTTTTCTCATGATAATGTAGTGACGTCCTATGTCCCTTGTTTATTTCAAGTATCTTCCCAGCGTATTCCTCTTCATCGATAATCCATATCTCCCGGCCCCATGGCTTATCAACAGTCTTCGGCTTTTTGGTTTCCATAAGTAACACCTGATTTAAAAATTATTCCCTCATCAGCTATAGTGAAGTCAAGGATACGACCCTCCTTTATGAACTGGTGTTTCCTGAGGACAGCTCTCCTGTACCCTTCCCTGTTCTCGAGTTCAATAAGGATCTTGCACCAGTACTTGATGACTGAACCCCCGACAGGCACGATCACACCGGTGTCTATATCAGAATACACCTGGTTGGTTAAGAACACGGGTATATCGTTTTTCCTCGCCACCTCCATAAGTTTCGCAATCATCCGCCCCAGCTCTTTAGTATCCCGTCTCTCCTTAAGGCGGTAGAGTACCCCGATAGAGTCCACAATGACCAGCCCGGCTTTTGTCTTTCTGACCACCTCATCCAGCTTGTAGACGGCCACCTTCTGCTCGTCGAAGTCATGAGGCTCCAGCACCAGAATATTCCCTAAAACATGATCCAGGTTTTCGCCACAAATCTGCTTAAGTCTCTCGGTGGAGAACCCTCCCTCAGCGTCCACGAACACTACCTTTTTTTCCATGGCAACCTTGGATGCTGCGATCAATGCCAGGTTTGTTTTACCGGAGGCCGGAGGACCGTAGACGCAGGTCAGTGTTCTAGGAATCAAACCCCCTCCAAGGAACCCGTCCAGCTTATCTCCTGCAGTTATCATCATGGAAGTAATTAATTAATCATTCAGTTATATATTCTTTTCCTATGGAGAAGGCGTCACCAAGCTTTACCCCAATGCCGTAGTAGCCTCTGTTGCCGAAGGAGCCGTATATCAGGGGCTTGACTTTTTCTATGTCGGGTTTACCGTGACTTCCCAGGATTTTTTCTTCTGCGATAATCCCCAATATTTCCCCTATGAACTGGGTGTGCAATCCTATCTCCACGGTCTTCAGGAGTTTACACTCGAGGGCGTAGGGGAACTCTTCCACGATGGGGGCATGCACCAGCTCACTTTCCACAGGGGTTAGTTTTGTGTCCCTGAACTTGTCCGTGTCCGCTCCGCAGGCGATGCCAACGTAGTCCACTTCTTTGACGTGTTCCTCTGAGGGGATGTTCACCGTGAACGCTTTTGACTGGATTATGTTACGGTAGGTTTGAGTCTCTTTCCTCACGGATACGGCCACACAGGGTGGCTTGCTGCAGCATATACCCCCCCAGGACACAGCCATCATGTTCGGTTTTCCTTCCCTGTTGAATGAGCCGACAACAAACACTGGATGAGGATGCACTATCGTAGCCGGACCAATATTTTTTTTCATTTTTTTTTTTATTGTTTACCGTATTCCTGATATAATCTAACGCAAACCTCCTTAAGCTGTTTCCTTCCTTCCATCCCGGTCTTCGTGAAGTATTCCCTTATGAGGTTTTCATTGACTGGTTTCTTCTCGAAATCACCCTGTAATTCCAGTAGCTTATCGGGTATCACGTTAACATCCAGTATCGTGTACTCATGGAACTGGGTGCTCCAGTCTTGTCTGAGGTTGAAGTACTCCCCCTCCAACTCAACGGAGAGGTTAACTTGTAGGCACTTGACGCTGCCTTCATTATCCGTTAACAAATTTTCTATGTGGCTATTAACTTCTTCCGTGCTTTTTTCTCCCAGGTCTTCCCTGATTTTTTTCATGGGGGCGGATTCGACTTCAACAAACTCAGGCTCCCTGAATCTGTTGTTTTTGAATGTGAGAAACCCGTTCCTGTTATCTGATTCATTAAAGCTTATTCTCTCGGTGCTCCCAGCATAGTATGCTGGGGTCACATCGCTTATCTCTTTTATTTCCTGGTGCTTGTGCACGTGCCCTGAGAGTATCAGGTCGTATTTGGGGGCGAGCGAGCGCAGGCACTTCAGCGAGACTTCATGCGGCTCAAGGTATCCTTCTATTGCCTGGTGGATGCACAGTATTTCCGCATCGTTGCCTCCCACATTTTTTGTTATTTCTTCGAGTTGTTCTTCGACTTGTTTTCTGTCGCGCATGTACTGGAACCCGTGCAGTCCTATTTTCTGGTTTTTTATTTCTATTTCCACGTGCGGGTTCTCGTGTGTTAGTACGTGGATGTTTTCGTGGAGGATGGTGAATAGTGGGCTGTAGCTGCTTCCTAGGTGTCCTTCTATGTCGTGGTTGCCTATGCACAGGACCACGGGTGTTTCGTCCGCTAGTTTTTTGAGTGCGTTGTAGGCGGTTTTCATGCTGATGGGGTCTGGTTTTTTGTGGTGGAACAGGTCTCCGAGGTGTATCACCAGGTCCGGTTTCTGTTTATTTATCTCTGAGACAGCCTCCAGGAAGGCTTTCCGGTAGTCTTTAAGCCTCTGTAGTTTCATCCGGTGCCTGTACCCCAGGTGCGAGTCGGATAACACACAAATAGTTGGCATCTTACACAATATACTTACGAAAGCTTTCATATAACTAAGAAAAAAGAGTTAAAGAGAAGGCAGGTGTATTCTAAATAAAAAAGTTTGATCACGTAACAAAAAAACTTAGTTGTTACTTGCTTGTTTCTTGATAGCAGGCGTTTCGGTAGGTTTCGTGTTCTATGAGGTCACATATGCTCTGGTTTTGTGTTTCTATGGCGGCTTTTTTGAGGCATGTGTATCTCATGGCGTTGTATTCTATTTGCGTGCATAGTTGGATTGTTTTTGGTGATTGGGTAGAAAACGTACCAAATTACCCATAAATTATTTTGAACATCTTCTTAAATATGTCAGAGTTTCGGTTGTTGAACCGAAACTCCATCTCTTTGAGATAGAGATAGTAGTTGGCTTTGTGTATGCCATGATACAACCCCACTTTATGGGGTGTACATGAATTCCCATAGAATTCATTGTACTTGTGGAATCGTTCTTTGGCGAATGACCAGAAACCTTCTATGCCGTTGATGTGTGCTCGTCCTATTGCATACGCTTTAGTCTTCTTTATCTTGCTGTGTTTCCCGTAGTGTTTCAGGCTCTTGTAGCTTTTGAAGTCGTCGGTGTAGAACACGGATCCCTTCTCGGTTTTGGCCTTGATCTCAGCCATGTGGCTGAGAGGCAGGCCTCTCAG
>JAYEGX010000088.1:0-25893 GCA_034659295.1 Candidatus Altarchaeota archaeon
ATTACGATTGTTGATAAAGCAAGTATAAGAATAGCCTCATCCATAATTTATTTCCCATATCTAACATTTCGTTCTATAAGGGTTCTAGGTGATAGGTCATATAACGTATTGGATTATGAGAAGTTTGCGGAGTGCAACGGAGCAAATTTCCCCGAAGGGCGTAGCGGAGTGCAACAGAGCGAAGTCATAATCCTTGTTATATTCCCCGAAGGGCAAAAATTTAGTGCAACGATGCCGAAGGGGAAAATTTCGGGTTGAGTTCTCGCTAATTCCCCTTACTTTTGGTGAAAATTTGTTTTAAGGTATTATAAACAATTATTGTAGATATTATCGTCCCCACGAATGTTAATGAAAAATAAGTGATTGCCAGGATTCCAATACTTATGTCGGGTATAAGGCAAGCTATATTTACTGCTATAATTGTTATTATCATAAACTTAATAAGATCCGTGGTTGAATAGGACTCTTCCTTTAGCGTATTTATTTCTGTTGTTGTTTCCTTTGATTTTAGAATTAGGATTACTGTAATTACATAAAAAGCAATTATTGAGATATATGGCGTTATTGTGGTCGGTATTCTTTCTGGAAGAAGATAAAAGAAGGTTGCAATATATAACGCAATCAGATAAGTTGTTAGCAGGATGAAACCTGGTTTTTTCAATTCCAGCGATTTTAAATCTGCTTTTTTTGTTAAATAACAGAATCCTGAGATTATTAATAAGGTTCCAACCAGAGAAGCATTCGAGGATAATAGATTAAACCCATTTCCCTTTGCTATGAATGTGCTTATCGGGATTAAAAATAGAGTTATCAGGACAGTCTTTCTGGTTGTTTTTATTAAAACCGGTTCGTGCCCGATAAGCACTTTTTTAGTTAATATTTCAAATACAAGAATTGGGAGGATGAAAGACATTATCGGATGCCAGAAGAATACTAGGATAGGAAATTCAGGTATCGCAATCCCGAAAAACGTACCAAGCCCAGGCCCTGCGGAAGATTCCATATAGCCTGCCCACAAAACCTTGGTTATCCATGATTCATATAATCCAAAAAGTACCCCAAAAAGATATAATTGAGGAAGGGTTGTTCTTCTGCTTTTCAGAGCAATCCAGAGGAAAAACAAGAGATGACCCAAGTAAAGTGGGAGGGTGAGCAGGATTCCCCCTCCATCAATAAACCAAATTTGAGAAGCCCCTGAGAAGACTTCAGCAAAAAGCATTGACAAGCATCCGATCAATAATATAGGAAATAGTTTACGCATAATACCATTTATCAATTAGACATTAAAATTGTGATTTCGCGCAAATTAGTGGAAACTCAATTGAATATAACAGCAGGGATAAAAGAAGTTTTGCGAACGGAGTGAGCAATTTGGGTGAAGCGACCAACGGGAGCGAACCCAGATATGTTGTGTTATACGCTGTTGTCGGCAAGTTTTGTTAATAAATCTTTTGAAAGAGGATTATAATTGTAAGTATAAAAAACATTAATCCGATTAAAAAAGGCCAAAAAGCAAACCATACAACATCGCTTCTATTTTTAAAAAGGGGATGTAATCGATGTATTCTATATTTTCGGATAAAAGGGATAACTCTGTTGAGTTTCTCGTACTTATTACGATAACTGAAAATCCAAAAAGAAAGTCCCCACCAGAACAGGACGAAAAATAAGGGTACAATTATTAGTCTCAAATTCTCCATTTTAAAAGATTAATGCCGACAAGGGGATGTAACGTATTGGATTATGAGAAGTTTGCGGGGTGAAACGGAGTAAATTTCTCCGGAGGGTGTAGCGGAGTGCAACGGAGCGGAGTCATAATCCTTGTTATATTCTCCCGTTAGGATTGGTTTTTAGTGCAACGATGCTGAAGGCAAAAAATCAAAGTTAGCGGGCAGGCTGTTTCTTGTTTTTAAACAGAATTGTAACCGGAACAATAACAATTACAGAAAAAGTAAAAAAGCACCATATGCTCATCAGGATTGTCACAGCAGGAGATGACCATAGCCATTCTTTATAGCTTCCAAATATGAACTCAGATATCCAGCCGATAATCCCAAATATAAATATTGCAATTTTATAATTTTTTATTCTAAATATTTTCAATATACTAAGATGAATTATTAAAAATATTACAAATATTGGAATTGTCCAGGGTATTATTTCACAGCCAGTAGGTGGGCAATTAATGTTTTCTTCAATAATTGAGTAAATAGTACCAGTAACTAAAAATAATAAACTTTTGGGAAATGGAATTTTCAAAATAAAACTAGAGATTCCCCCCCTAAACAAAAAGCTTAAACCACCAACTAATACTATCCACAGAATTGCTGAGGCAACCAATCCTGATACCATAAATAATTTAAAAACAAAATAATATTTAAACGTTTGTATTTGCGAGCCCGCCAATTGAATATAACTAGTTTTATGCGAACTTTTGTTCGTATAAAACCTCTTATTGGGAGTTTATACGACTTTCTATTAACTTGTAATCTATGGAAGACGAGTAAAAAAAAATCATCCAAGCCATAGCCTGCCACAAACCCAATATGGAACAGGTATTAATCAAGCCCGCATTCCAGCTTCAGAGGACATTCACCACATCTTGGGTTGCTTCTCCTGCAATAACATTTACCTAATTCAACAATCAAGGCATGATACTCATTATAGAGTTCAACATCCTGCGGAAGATTACGCTCGAAAAAACCCTTGAGGTCATCATATTTGATGGACTCATCCACCAAACCCAGCCGGGAGAATATACGCCTCGTATAAGCGTCCACCACAAAAGAAGGCTTATGAGCAGCATACAAGATGATAGAGTCCGCGGTCTCAGGGCCGATACCGTGGATCGACAGAAGCCTCTCCCTCAACTCAGGTACAGGAAGGCTGAGAAGCAGCTCAAGCGATCCTCCGAACCCGTTGTAGAGGAAATCCATGAAGGCCTTGATTTTCTCCGCCTTAGCGTTAAAGTACCCTGAGGGTTTGATATCCCGCCTCAACAGGTCATAGTCAACCTTATACAGAGCCTCAGGCGACAACAGAGCATCCCCTCTGAGATTATCCAAAGCCTTCTCCACATTACCCCAGGAAGTGCACTGCGTCAATATCGCCCCCACAACCATCTCAAACTCGGACTCAGCAGGCCACCAACCCTGAGAACCGAACTCCCCGAAAAGCACATCATAAACACCCAACAAATCCATCAAGAAAACAATAGGATTCACTATTTAAGACCAGATTATAGATAAATTAATATGAGAATATCATTTTTGATTCTATCCCTGATCATGCTAAGCCTAGGCTGCGTAGAGGAGGTTAACGATATGAGCAAAGAAAAGCCAGCAGATACCGTGATAGAGCTGCCTGAGCCTTCACTTAATGGAAGCGTATCAGTTGAAGAAGCTATTAAATCGAGAAGATCCAGAAGAGAGTACGCTGACGCCCCCTTGAGGGTGGAAGAGATATCCCAGATACTCTGGAGCGCTCAGGGAATAACCGGCAGCACACCCCGTTACAGAGCCGCACCATCTGCAGGAGCAACAAACCCGCTAGAACTCTACCTCATAGCAGGAGATGTTGAGGGACTGAATCAGGGAATATACCATTATAACCCAGTAAAAAACACCCTAAAACTAAAAAAGAGAGGGGATGCGAGAGAATCTCTGGCGGAGGCGGCACTAAACCAGGAGTATATAGCAGACGCTCCCGCCGTATTAGTATTCACTGCAGCATATGAGAGAACCACATCAAAATACGGGGACAGAGGCATCAGATACGTGCACATGGAGGTGGGGCATGCAGCCCAAAACATCTACCTCCAATGTGAGTCCATGAATCTGGGAACCGTTACTGTGGGCGCATTCAATGACACCAGGGTTAAAGAACTACTGAATCAAACAGAGGAAGAACCAGTATATATTATGCCCGTGGGAAAGATCTAGACTAACCTGATAGTCTCAAGGTTTCTTGGTATAGTAGACTCGAAATGGAACATCTCCTGCAGGGTCATTCCCAGATTAAGCCCCTTCTTCTCCTCGCCGTGGACTACAATAACCCTCGACGGTCTGGGATGGATCTTCTTGCTATAACCCAGAAGCTGTCTCCTGTCCGCGTGACCTGAAAAACCATCTATGATCTTAACGCCAAGGTTCACTTTAAGATTAACAGTCCGGCCATTTTTCTCCATAGGAAGCTCCTGAACGCCGTTCTGGATCCTCCTGCCAAGAGAACCCTCCGCCTGATATCCTACAAAAGCTATAGTATTGCGTGAATCCTCAGCCAGATGTTTGAAGTACTCCACCGAAGGCCCGCCAGTCATCATACCAGAGGTGGCGAGGATTACACAAGGTTGATCGCTGTTTATTACATCCATCCGGGTTTTGCTGTTCACCCGCTCGAAGTTTTCCGCCAGAAAAGGATTATGTCCATTGAATATTCTATGTTTGATGTGCTTCTTCAGGTACTCAGGATAGGATGTGTGTATCGCAGTAGCCTCCCATATCATCCCATCAATGTATACTGGAATATCCAGTCCACCAGTACGGCAGGCTTTTTCCAGGACCAACATGACCTCCTGGCTTCTGCCCACCGCAAAAACAGGAATGAGCACTTTACCGCCACGGGATACAGTATCCTTCACTACTTTAAGGAACTCGTGCTCAGCATCCCTCCTTTTGGGTTGTATATCATAACGCCCTCCATACGTGCTCTCCACCACCATTGTTTCAACGCGCGGGAACTCGAAGTTAGCAGCCTCCAAAAGCATGGTGTCGCCGAACTTCAGATCACCAGTATAAACAAGATTATGAAGGCCCTCACCAATGTGCAAGTGCACCACCGAAGAGCCGAGTATATGCCCTGCATTATATAAAGTCAACCTCATATCAGGTGTTATGTCAGCCACCTCCTCATAGTCTACCGTGATAGTGTGCCTCACCACCTTCCTAATCTCCTTAGAGGAAAAAGGCAGCTCCTTCGACTCCCTCGCACCCACATCAATAGCATCAAGCTGTAAAAGCGTCATTAAATCCCTTGTTGGCTCGGTGCAGTAGACAGGGCCATCATACCCGTACTTGTACAGATAGGGGATGAAACCACAGTGATCCAGATGCGCATGTGAAACAATAACAGCATCAAGCTTTTCCATAGCCATCTTCGAGGCCCTGAAATCAGGGAATCTGTCGACGTTCTCATGAGCAGCTACATTAATCCCGCAATCAATTAGAACATTACTTTCGGGGGTCTGTAACAGAAAACAAGACCTCCCAACTTCCCTCGCACCTCCCAGAGGGGTAAGCCGGATCCAGTCACATGTTGCATCAGGTTTCCTGTAAATCTTGCGGCCCACATTTTTCAGTATTTTCTGCCGCTCATCATTGCTTTCGAAGAGCGTCTTCCTAACGCTCCTGATTACCTCAGACTCTATAGGTGGCTTTCTAAGAAGCTTAGGCACCCACATCGTGTTCTTTGTTATCTCATCCAGAAGGTAACCCCTCTTGCCAATAACCAAGCCCAGTTTCTCGGCCTCGATATAGACCTCCCTGCTGCTTTCATTGAATTCTATGCCAATAATGTTAGCTTCCTCTGAAATCAGGCCTTTTATCACATCCCTAGCCTTCTCAGGGGGAAGGAGTTTATCCGCTGTTGAACGCAATAATATTCTCTTCTTGAGCAAGGTAGCGAGGTTCCTGACCTCGCTGTTGTTTTCTATGAAAAAAGGCAGGTCATCCGTGTAGATAACGACCTTAGGGCCCTCTACATCAACACTACTTACCTTTCCTTTAGGAGCGTTTCCTTCAATCAGTTTCTTAATTTCCTTGAATTCCAAAAGACTCACCTCTTATTTAGGAATAGATTATAAGAAATTCACTTCGTAAATTTCTTGGTTAATATGAAGTATTTCCATATCCCATAATTCAATGAAAATTGTGTTATAGGATGAATAGTTAGAGCGTAATGTTGTGATTTAGACACGACAGTGCTTATTTCTCTTCGATTAATTTCTTTATCTCAGATTCATCATAGCTCCTAAACTCTTCCCGGGTTATGGTAACAAGGTTTATCCCATTGCCTGTGGCCGTATCCCTAGACATTGCTGAATTTATTGCTTTTATGGCAACAGCTATGGATTCCTTAACTGTGTTCTCGCTAGAATACTCGAGCTCTAAAACGCCGTATGCCATAGGTGAACCTGAACCTGATGAAGCGTAGTCCTCCTGCGTCAAACCCCCAACAGGGTCCAGCGTATAAAGCTGTGGCCGATCCACGTTCATTCCCGCAATCAATAGTTGCACCATATACGGGAAATACTTACTCCCCTGCAGTATGTTAGACAAGAGTGTTGCAATAGCTTTGGGAGACATTGTTTTCTTGTTGTTCATCTCAAATAAGGCAGCCTCTGCCTGAATTAAACGTATAAGAGACTCAGCATCCCCCACGGAGCCGGCTACCGAAGCACCTACCTGATTGTTTAGCTTGAATATCTTCTCAGCTCTCTTGCTTGCTACAAATGTTCCCCAAGACGCTCTCCTATCAGCAACTAAGACTATACCATCGCTACACGTCAATCCTATTGTTGTTGTCCCTTTCAGATTTTTTGATTCCAAAGAAATCCCTCAGAATTAGTTTAATCCTAATTTAATAATTACTCAATCGATTCTCTTGATAAACGTATGGAAGTGATTATATAAATATGCGCACCCAACTATATAAATACCCTACAGGGACATGGGTATCATCCCTGAGGGCATAAATATCTGCTAGGGTAGCATAATCTTTTTCTCTATCTTTTCTGGTAAATACACCTCCGCCACGAACTCCAAGCTCTTTGACGCCAGAGCTTGCTGCTCTATTCTCACACCCTTTTGGGCCATCAACTCAAGCTCCTTTTTCCATTGCTTCCTCTGGAACCAGGGATAGTTGAGCAGCTCGGTTATACGCTTGCGGTCTATGTCCTTCAACGTCTCAGTCACCTTATCCAGCCCATATGTGTCTATGTCGGTCATCGTCATCCCCACAAGACTCAGGGAGGGGGTTCCCAGACGCCTTGACTCATGAGCCAAAGCCATAGACCCTGCCTTCATAACCGAATAAATATAGTATCCCCAAGGGTCACCGTCAGTGAACATTATAACCGGAAGATTCAACTCAGTCCTTAACCGGTGTACCAGCCTCCTGCATCCTCTGGCAGCCTGTCCCTTCGTTGAAACCATAATGCAATCATTTTTGAGGTGGAATTTCTCCTCCACCAGCCGGTCGAACATAGCCCCGGTCTCAATAACCAACACGTAGTCAGCCTCGAAATCCATGAACTTATAATGTTCAACTATTGAGGGTACAGATAAACCAGAGCGGCCAAGCTTCGAACAGTCTATAACATCACCGGAGTCCTCTATCTTAATCCTACCGATCAATGTGCCCTTATCGTCTGCCTTAAGATGTAATTCCTCCCTGAGAACACCCAATGCCATCTCCAGATCAACAATCAACGGATCCGACTCGCTTTGATCCTCGAATGTGTTTTCCTTGGTGCCAGGCATAGTATGTTTTAGCTGGTAGTAAAGCTCTCTGATCGATGCTGTCTTATCCCTACCCACAAACTCCTTGCATTTGTTGGCTATGAGTATAGTCTGCATGAACTTCCTTGAGTGGGCGACATTCATAAAAGACCGGGTTGATTTTTTATCCCCAAGCTCCAGTATATTCTTTTTCTCGTTGAAGATTATGTTTCCTATACCCCTTTGTGGCATTTTGATTTGGGGACTCTCCTCTAATTTGATTTCGTCCACAATCTCTTCGCCGAGTTTTGTTAACCTCCTTGCTACTTCTTTGTTCTCCATTGTTACCTCCGCCCCCCCTCATCAGAAAATGAATCACCTACCTGCTCACCCACTTCATCCACCTCATCTGTCTCATCCTCTGCAGAGTCAAGCATCCTCTCGTTTATCAGCTCATACAGCCCCGTGAGTATTTTTTTCTCGTCTTTTTTTGTCAGAGCAGCTAAGCCAGCAGCCAGTTCAGTGCTATATTTAAGCAGAATCTGCCTTTTTTTCTCTTTCTCCTCGGATTTTCTCTTCCTGGAATGATATTTGCTGAATTTCCTGCCGACCTCCATCAAAGCCATCCGGATTTCTTTAGTTATCTCCTCCTCATCTGAGACACTCTGCTTACCGGCGGAGGTGTAGGGTATGTGGGTGGATACCAGATTGATGAACACTGTGAAGGGTGCATTCTCATAGTCCCGTATACCATATCTCTTCCATTCAACACTATTGACTGCCTGCGTTATAATACAACCTCCAGCATCAAATATTAGAGGGGCACGGTTACCGAACCGCATAATCTCAAACTTCACACCATTACCTGTCTCCCTTCCGGCATTACCCCCGAAGGCTATCGCAACCTCCACCTGGAAAGGCACACCACCAGAGTGAACTTCAGGCGACCTTGTTAAAACGGCATCGAATTCCGGATCCAGTATGTTCAGCACAGCCGCCTTAATCTGCTTCTCCCCTATGGGAACCAAGCCCTCAGATGAGGGAGCCAGAAACTTCACCTTCTCTATAGCATCAACTATCTGCTCGCATTCCGCCCACGTGATCCTTCTCGGGTTCTTGTTGAGGTCGAAGTCACACTTCTTTTGTATCTCCCTCACCCTAGCGTTGCTTACCCTCGAAAACTCAGTAGACAAAAAGGATGATATCTTCCTGGACTTGCTGGCTTTCGCCATGTTCAGCAGATCATCCACTTCCATGCCCTGAGGGTGGGGTTTAACCGCCTTGGGGTTTTTTGGTATTTTCTCGCTGGAGCGCTCGAATATGGTCTTCCTACCCTCAGGGTCTATGAAAACAATCCGGGCATGGGAGTTGGCTACAGCAGTCCTCCTTATGTACTCGAAGGGTCCCTGCTCCCTCAGCGAGAAGTTAACCCCCCTCAGTTCGCAGTTTATTTCGGTGCCCCGCCAGTATTCACTGTATTCGTTGTCACCGAGTATGTCCGCCCTGTTTTTTGTTATATCCACCATCAACTCCATTTCATGGACTTTCCCTTTCCCGGTGGATGTCCTGATTCTCACGGGCTTGCCAGTGGTTATCTGCGAGAATAGGGTAACACCTGCCACACCAATTCCCTGCTGCCCCCTTAACTGTATATTCCTATGGAACTTGGTTCCGGCCAGCATCTTCCCAAAAACGTTGGGTATGTGTTTCACAGGAATCCCCGGGCCGTTGTCTATCGAGGTTATTAGATAATGATTCTTGCCCATGGATTTGATTTCAATAAATAATTCAGGCAGTATTCCCGCCTCCTCACAGGCATCCAAGGAGTTGGTGACCAGCTCGTGAACTGCAGTGGTAAGGGAACGAAGTTTCCCGGAGTAACCCAGATGGGCTCTGTTTTTTCTGAAGAATTCTGTGATAGAGGTCTCCTTGAATTCCTTAAATAATTCATCCGCATGTAGTTCTTTGCTCATTTTTTTCGTCCTCAGTAATAATCGATTTGTATTTTCTGTCTTCTTTGCCCCTCAAGAAACCGGTACACGGCAGCATGCTGTGAACCCCGTATTAATCGCAGGATTGCTTCCCTCGCTATCTCCACCTCGTCCAGAGATCCTATGATGCCAACGGTGTTCCCATAGATACATATATCGGTGCAGGTTATGTCCTCGATGAATTTCCTTGTCCTGCCTCTCTCCCCGATTATCCGGCCTTTTTTCCGGCTGAGTTCTTTTTTGGTGCCAGTATAATCCTTGAGTGAGATAATCATTAAAGTCATATCTTCGCTAAGAAGCTTAAGTGCTTTCTCTGGCGGAAAACCCCTGCCCACCGCCTTCACCACATCCACAGCAACCCATTCGTCCATAGAGTCACCCTCGACCTCCACAGAGGTATCATCCAACTGTATCCGGGTTCTGGTTTGTTTCTCTAGATCGTGGAGGGTTTCCCCGTTTTCCCCTATAAGCACAGACACCCTCTCCAACGGTATCCTGACATACTGCATAATAGGCATTTAGATTTGACATATAAATCTGTGTGTTGATATGCTATTATATGAAAGAAGCGATGCTGTATACGAAGAAAAAGGAGGGTGTAGTTAATTGTTTCCTGTGCAATCACAGGTGCGTTATCCCCCCGGGCGGGAGGGGTGTATGCGGTGTTCGCGAAAACCGGGGGGGAGTTCTCTACTCCCTGGTCTACGGTAAGGCAATTGCGGCCCACGTAGACCCCATAGAGAAGAAGCCCATGAATCATTTTCTCCCAGGGAGCCTTAGCTACTCCATCGCCACTGCCGGATGCAACTTCAGATGCCAGTTCTGCCAGAACTGGAATATAAGCCAGAAGGAAAGTGGTGAGATCAGGGGACAAGAGCTTAAGCCCGATGAGATTGTGGAACAGGCCCTGAAAAGCAACTGCGAAAGTATCTCATACACATACACGGAACCCACCATCTTCTTCGAGTACGCCTACGACACAGGCACCCTCGCAAGAGAGAAAGGCCTGAGGAACGTATTCGTATCCAATGGTTTTATGACCCCAGAATGCATTGATAAAGCAGTGGATTTCCTTGATGCTGCGAACATAGACCTGAAATCTTTCCGGGACAGCTTCTACAGGAAGGTATGCAGCGCCCGGCTTGACCCTGTTCTAGAGTCAATAAAGAAGATAAAAAAGAAGGGAATCTGGCTTGAGTTAACTACCCTGCTTATTCCAGAAAGAAATGACTCAGTTGAGGAGTTAAGGGATATCGCAGAATTTATCGCTAAAGAGGTTGGCGAAGACACCCCCTGGCACATCAGCAGATTCCACCCAGCTTATAAGTTCAATAACCATTATCCAACCCCCGTTGAGACCATACACAGGGCCCAAGAGATAGGGTTGGAGGCTGGGTTGAAATACGTGTACGTGGGTAACGTTGCAGGGGATTTCGGAGAAAACACCCTGTGCAGCCGATGCGGCAGTATTTTGATTGATAGACGCGAATTTACCGTATCAAAAAACAAGATAAAAGAAGGAAAGTGCCCTAACTGCGGACTTGAAATAGAGGGTGTGTGGGAATGATAGGGGGAAAATCATGTCTTGACTACGACAACCTTGCTTACCGCGTTCACAGAGTCATAGGGTATTATAAGATTTCCTTCCTTGTCTTTGGGGTATGAAACCTTCGGCATTCCCTCGGCAACGGGCTCCACTATAATGGAAATGAACTGCCCTGTTTTCTCGTCAACGATAACATCATCCAGTCGGCCTAATTCTTCCCCGCCAGCAGTTATAACCGGTTTACCTCCAAGCTGTCTCGCAATAATGTACGTAACCATTTTTTACCTATTAAAGAATATGTATTATCTATCTTAGATATAACTTAATAATAGGCTTCACTACTTAAAAAAGAGAATGGAATTACTCAGCGAGAGAGCGAAGAAGATACTTAAGAAACAGCATTACAGGCTTGTTGGCAGACACTCTGCCGTTAAACTATGTCATTGGACCAAGAAAAGCCTGTTGGATGAAGGCTACTGCTACAAGCAGAAATTTTATGGCATCCAGACACACAGGTGTCTGCAGATGACTCCTTCGGTTTTGTGGTGCACCCAGAAATGCGTATTCTGCTGGCGTAAAATCGAGGAAACTATTGGGGCGGAAATAAAAAAGGGGGGTCTGGATGAACCGGGGGAAATAATTGACGGGGCTATTGAGGCTCAAAGGGTTCTTTTAGCTGGATACGGGGGCATCCCGGATAGAGTAAACCAAAGAAAGCTCAGGGAGGCACGAAACCCTAATCAGACGGCTATTTCACTTTCGGGAGAGCCCACGGTTTACCCAATGATTTCCGGGCTCGTTGAGGAATTCAATAAACGAGATTTCACCACATTCCTGGTTACAAACGGCACATTACCTGAAAGAATCAGGGAAATGAATTCGCTGCCAACGCAACTTTATGTGTCTCTTGAGGCGCCCAACAAGGAACTACACAAGAAGGTATGTAATCCAATCATAGCTGATGCATGGGATAAGATAAACGAGACACTCACCCTCCTACCCTCACTTGACACACGCAAGGTGGTAAGGCTCACCGCCATAAAAGGCTTGAATATGATTGAACCCAAAGAATACGCCCGCATCATCGCAGGAGCTGAACCGGATTACGTGGAAGTGAAAGCGTTCATGCTGGTCGGAGGATCCCGTAACAGGCTTACATTAGATCATATGCCATCACACGAGGAGGTTAAGGGGTTCGCATCACTGCTTGCTGAGGAATTATCTTATAAAATAAAAGATGAGAAAAAAAACTCACGGGTTGTTCTGTTATCCAGGAAATGATACACCAATTCAGGAGCGGTCCCCGGGACAGCTTATTTCATAGGCCTCGGCTAGATCACAGACTCCGTCACCGCAAACAGACTCCTGGACTTCCGTCTCTGTTGCGTTCCCTGAGGATTCCGTCGTATTCCCGCAATCTGGTTCACAGGTTCCCCTGACCGCCTCAGAAAAACTACATACGCCGTCCCCACATACGGATTCATTCCCGGATGAGCGGCTAACCTGGTCTTCACCCGAATCCTCTACAGTAGTAGTGGAACTTCCTACTCCAGTGTTGTCTTGTTGGAAAAGGCCATATATAAATGTATACTATCAATTTCTTTAATCAAGAGAGAAAAGATGAACTACTTGAGGGAGTTATTTGAGGGAGACCAGAACCAGGAATACATACATCAAAAATTCATAAGATACGGTAGAGGGCACAAAAACGGCCCGAAGGCTGTGATAAAAAAGAAGGGGGATAAAATAAAGATTAACGCATCCTACGGGTTCGAAAACATCCTGGGGTACATTGGACTGGAAACAAGCAAGGATAAAATAAAAACCAAAGGCAATATAATAGCTTTCCAGGATATAGACGATATCCTGGAGCTGCTGGGAATCACACCAGATAAAAAAAGGAAGAAGAGAGATACATTTATCTACAAAATAAACGAGGAATACACCCCAGAAACCCTGCTGAGAGCCTACAGAGAGTATCCCTCGTACATATTCCTGTTGAACCTGAGGGGGAAAGACTGTAAGCTGAAAACCAAAAGCAGCCCACCAAAGCCGGGTAAGGGCATGGATGAAGAATTCTGCAGCCTCCAACTGCCAGCAGAGCATGAGAAAAAGATTCTGAAGGAGATATGCTTTGACGAGCAGCTGAGTGATATAGACGAAGTCAGGATATGGTACAGATACAACATTAAAGGATTTGATATACCTGAAGAATACAAAAACAATTCCCGGATGGCCCGGTTGCACGCTAAACGCGTGGGAATAGTTCAGAGATTCATCTCCCATAAGGGTATGGAGAACGTGCTGACCGCTGAAATCAGAGTATGAAAAGAGGAATGTAGCCCTACATTAACCCCTGGTTTCATTGATCACATGATTTCATTTCTCCACTGAGGTGACCCAATGCAAGGCTATAAAAAATTTGATTAAGATAATAAATATTATGGAGGTTCCATGACATACATCAACATGCAGAAAAAAACATTTATGGTTCTCATCACACTCACCCTTCTGAATCCCACCATATATGGCTTGATGGATGAGACCGAGATAAAAAAGAAGGCGGAGAAATACGCCAGCTACGATGAAGTTATTGCAGGGGTGGAATGCTTCACATACGAAGGAGAAACGTACTGGATGATATGCTATTTGACACCTGGCAAGGAAAAAAGATATATGATACTCAACAACCAGGGAGAGCCAGTATACAACAAAGAAACACTTGAAGCTGTTACGTTAGAGAACACAATAACCCATGGATTCAATGAAAGCCGGGTTAAGGAATACCTGAAGATCTCAGGAGCATACCAGGAATCTGCACGCACAATCAGTTCACTAAGTAACTCCCTTAAGAAAGAATACGAATCTATGGAAATAAGGGACTCACTGAGGGATATGGGGAACTCATACACTAACCTGCAGGAATTATTCAATAAAAACGCAGCCAGCCTGAACAAAAGCCTCACAGCATTCTCCCCGCAGAATGCAATAGAGCACATGGGATACCTCAACCAGACCATATCTGAAATGGAGACAGCCATAGACAGGAACAATAAGGCCATAAAAGAATTGAATCAGATAACAGGCAATAAAACAATTGATGAAACAGCTAGTAGGAGCATCGACTTCCTCTCACACAGTAAAGTAAACGAGGAAATCCTCTTATCAGCCCTCAAAAAAGAAAAAGAGGGTATACAGGAGATATCAAAAAACAACGTTGATGAAATGCTTAGGAGGATAAAAGCAAAGGAGAGGGAGCCCTTCACCATACCCCTCCTCTTCCTGACCATAATAACAGTTATTATACTGGTATCTACCCTCCACCTCTGGCGGTGAGGGGGAAAAACACAGCCTCCTCCGGACTCATTCGGGATAAATCCACCAGCACATAAAGAACATCATCCTCAGTCAACCCTTCCCGATCAAATACACGAGAGAGCCTTCCGGGATTAATGTATGCCTTAGAGCCCTTGCGCGAATCGATGAGTTCACCTGCCACATTCTCCGCTCTCTCGGCCTTAAGCCTTTTTTGGAGAAACAGATCAAGATGCTTCGCATCCAGGCTGATGTTTTCATATGTTTCGCTGCGGTAGATAACCCCCTGAAGGAAAACGAAGGCATAGACCATAACATACAGCAAACCTCTGCTTGCGAAAACAGAGAGGAAACCCCATAAACCGAAAAGTAATAAAGCAACGTACAATCCCATTGCAGGAAGCCCCAGAAGAGAGGGTATGTAATTCCCCGCCACCAGAAAGACAACAAAGAAAAACAGGTAAATGATTTGTTTAACACTGCCCTGCACCCGGCCGAAGATAGATGATGCGGCAGAATCCCCCACAATCATACCGCCCAGCATTATGAACAATACAGTCACCTGGGACAGGAACACACTCATCCAATCCATCCAAGACCACCTCCAGGTTCATAGGTATACGAGGGTTTGTGTGTTTCATCAACGAAATCAGCTAGTGTGTAGTTTCTAACACCATCCGGATGAAAGACTTCGCTGCTTTCAAGGAAGAGATTGTATCGTAGCATGAAAACTCCTGCACCATATCTCATGGGCTTGATGCTCCCGTTAAGCAGGAACAGAGGTCTGCTATAGGAGACATTGAATACCCCATCCCCCAGTTTCCGGCAGGTGCTGTCAACCAGATATGACTCCAGGTAAACGTTTATATGCCAGCACCATAGGGTTCGGCCGCTTAAGTTGTTTTTCCAGCCAGATGCTGTTATTTTCTGTGGATAAAGCACAAGGGAATAATTCAGTTCATTGATTTTTGGATATATTGTCCCAGATTCATTCACTGAGCTAACCAAGGCTCCCTCAAGTATCTCCTTGACCATGAAACCACCATCAGAGAGGCTATCGCTGCAGTCAACTCCTCCTTTTATCGTGACATTCGAGCCTTCAGAGCCTGATTTTGTAAGGGATAGGTTGAATTCATCTCCCAGGTTCCGTATAACCTTTGCTGTTAGTTTCTCCCGGAAGATAGAGTGATTCATCTCTTTAGAGAGGTTGATGAGGGGATAAAATCTGGTATCGGAAAAAATATTAATTTCCATGCTGGATTCTATCCTCAGCTCGCCTGAGTCCCACACCATAACCGGGTGTTTTTTGCTTTCCACCATGAAACCTGTGTCTTCTGGTTTCGTCTCGATGGAGTAGTTGCTCCCGGAGCTGGTGTATTCGTTCAGATAGTCGGTTATTTTTTGCTCAAGCATCGTTTGGTTTCCCGATAGGAGGGCGGTTTCGTATACTGCCTGTTGTGTTATAAATTTTGCTATGTTTTCCGTAGATTGTCTTGTTTCCTCGACTTCCAAGGTTTCCTTGAGTGTTTTGCCCTGCAACAGTATCCCCCGTGTCTTGTTGTTATCTCCCTGCGAGTGATTTAACATGATGAATGCTGTTAGCAGGATGAGGAAGGCTAGCATGAATGGTGAGGTGAAATATCCTTTTTTGTCCATTTTATATATCTTTTTTATATTTATTTATAGAACTTTAAAGTTAATAAATATACAATGAAAAAAACACCAAAAAAAAGAAAGGGACAAGCAACATCATTCGACACAATACTATGCCTGCTCCTGATAACAGGCTTCACTACCATACTGCTAACATTACCATCAGGCAGCCAGAAAAACACCCTCAAAAACAAAATAAGAAACCAGCACACACACAGCCTCCTTCTGAGCACGATGCACTCCACCATACAAGATAAAACCATAGCCGAACACATGACACTCTATTTCAGCAATAGCACAGAAGTCAACAGAACATTCATAAAAGAAAAAATAGAGGGAAGAATAAACCCCTACCTCAATGGGCGCGAATGGCTCTTTTATGCCAGAAAAGAAGGAAGTGAAATGAAAATACCGAAAGGAAAGGAAGACATAGAAGGCGGGGAGCTATCAGCAGCCAGCATGAAACTTCAGACACTGGATAAGAAAGAAACCAGCATATACCTGTGGATTAAGTGGAACTAGAAACCCTTCATCTTCCGGTAACTGGCTAAATCAGACAGATACCCAGGAGTTAGGTAACCAATAATCCCACCATCACCCTCCACGAAAACAAAATCCCGCTCTAAAATCCTGATAATCTTCTCCGAAACAGAATCCCCAGCTTTCACCGTCAGATAATCCCTCACCATAAAACCCCCCACAGTAGCACTCTCAAGGTCTGCGGGAGAGGTCTTAGACATATACTCTGGGCTGAACATCCCCACAACAGAACCCGAGCCATCTACAACAGGATAATAGTAAACCTGCGGCTGGACAGCATAATCCATGAAATCACGCAAAGACATGGACTCGGAAACGAAAGCATAATCCTTTATAGCAGCATCGGCCATGGATAAACCAGCCAAAGCATGTCTTAATTTAACAACCTTCAGCTCCTGACCAGCTGCCATATAAATTAATACCCCAATCAATAAAATCAAGGGATTAAGTGAAAGCACGCCACCAAAAACAAGCAACAAGGAAAGATACTGGCCGACGTTGGCTGCTATCGTGGTAGCTCTCGTGTAGTCCATGAACAAAGCCAATATCGCCCTGAAAACCCGACCCCCGTCCATTGGGAAAATCGGCAGGAGATTGAAAACAGCCAAAACGACATTAATATGCAACAGGAACTTCAGCAAACCCTCTAATGTGAAAATCACCTCCGCCATCTCCAAAATATCCCAGGGAGGGAACAACTCAGATACAGGGAAAACCAATACCAAAAAAACAAGACAAAAAAAAGCAAAAACCACATTAAAGAGAGGACCAGCTACCGCCATTATAAGCTCCATATGCGGTTTTTCCGGAATCTCCACATGAGCTGCCCCCCCAATAGGCAACAGAGTAATCCGGGGAACATTAACACCCCACAACAGGGCCACAGAGGAATGAGCCAGCTCATGGAACAATACAACAGCAAACAACACAATAAACAATACCACCAGCTTTATACCAGATACCAAGCCGTCACTCAGCCAGCCATAACCCAACAAAAGAACCAACAATAGAATAAATGTGATATGTAATTCAACAGAAATACCGAATACTCTGAAAATCCGGTAAGATGACCGCATAAGCTAACCTCTCTCCATCGCAGTGAGGCCGGTTCTGGCAACAACCTTTATCCCAGAGCCCTTCACCAGCTCAATGAAGGCCTCAATCTTCTCCAAGTTGCCTGTGATCTCCACACCAATGGTTTCCGGGCTGACATCCACAACCTTGCCCCTGAAAACATCAGTGTACTGTATAATCCTCGACTTCTGGCTCTCTGTTGGAGCGTGAATCTTGATGATACATAGTTCCCTGCAAACAGAACTGTTGACATCAAGATCCGTGACCTTGATAACATTAACCTGCTTGTTCAACTGCTTTTCTATCTGCTCCAATACCTTCTCATCCCCCCGGGTGAGGATGGTCATTCTCGCAATTTTAGGATCCTCCGTCCGACCTACAGAGATGCTTTCTATGTTGAACCGCCTCCGGGTGAAAAGGGAGGCGACCCTCATAAGCACTCCCGGCTTGTGCTCGACAAGCGCGGTGAATATATGTGGCTTCATTTTAATCAAAAACAGAGTATTAAATACATTCAATCCAAGTAATATAAGTTCCAGAAATAAAAAAATGCCCAAGGAAAGAAGAAAAAAAGATGAATACCCCGATTCTGGGGAGATTGTCATAGGGACCGTGGAGAACATATTCAAGCAGGGTGCATTCATAACACTAGATGAATACAACAACAAGAGAGGTATGCTCCATATCTCGGAGATATCCCTGAAGTGGGTTAGGAACATAAGAAGCTATGTCAGGGAAGGTCAGAAAACGGTTGTGCAGATTTTAAGGGTAAATCCGAAAAGAGGTCACATAGACCTCTCGCTGAGGAAGGTCAGCGAGGGACAGAGAAGGGAGAAACTGCAGGAGGTGAAGCAGAAACAGAGGGCTGGTAAGCTACTGGAGATATTCGCTAAATCAGAGAAGGTGCCCGAAAGTGAAGTGATGGATTCCATAGGAAAGAATCTGATGGAGAGGTATGAATCCATATACGAGGGTTTGGAGGCTATCGCAATAGAGAATGAAAAAATAGGTGAATTCGATATCGATAAAAGTTGGAGAGATGATCTCCTTAAGCTGATAAACGAGAACATCAAGGTCCCCTATGTGGAGGTGACAGGGTACGTTAAACTTAAAAGCTACGAGCCAGACGGCGTTGATAAAATCAGGGAAGCCCTCAAAATGATAGAAAACTACGAGACAGAGTCCACGATAAACGTCTTATACGATTCACCGCCAGTATACAGGATACACCTCAGGTCCTCTGACTACAAGACAGCTGAGAAAGACCTGAAGACTTCCGCCGAGAAAGGAGTTGAATTCTTCAGGAAAAACAAGGGAGAGGGTGAATTCTACAGAGAGATGCCAGAGGAAGCCAGCTGAAAATGCACATCCTTAAATGCACGAGATGCAATAAATACACTCTCAAGGGAGACTGCCCCGTATGCGGCTCAAAAACAATCAACCCGAAACCAGCCAAGTATTCGCCAGAAGACCCCTACGGCAGATACAGGCGACTTATGAAGCAGAATGCTGATTAAGGAGAGTGTTCTGAATTTTATTTTAGGGGTCTCTCGTGAGATTTACCCCAGAGAGTTCAGCTGCCAGCTCAGAGGTAATGAAAAGATAATAGAGGAGGCTATCATTCTGCCCAAGACCATATACGGGGAGGGCTTTGCTACGACGTTCATGGACATGCAACCCATAGACCACAGCATCATAGGAAGCGCACACTCCCACCCAACAACAGACTACAGACCATCAAACCAGGATTTAAGGTTTTTCTCCAGCTTTGGTGTGGTGCATTTAATAATCGGGCACCCACATAAATCAATCCGGGATGTCGCAGCCTACAATAGGATGGGAGAGAGAATTCCGGTTGAGTTAAGTCCCTGACCCATGAAATAGGCTGCAAGGAATGCCAGAAAAAATGCCAGAATAATCATCAGAGGCTGATAGACTTTCTTCAACGTATCCTGCCGGCCCCGGGATATGAGAGATGATATGATTGAGTAATAGAATAAATCCGAACCCCAATGCCCCACCACCACCAGAACCATACCCACATAACCCAACTGCTTCATTCCCTCAAGTATCAGAGCAGAACCCGCGGTAGCCCACCACAAGGGAAAGGATGGATTAAATAGGGTGAAGGCCATACCCCCTAATATGGATCCGTACGCTAGCTTCCTGTTCATTGTTTTCCCCCCCACCCCAAAGTCCGGATAAGAGGCTGAGTCCCGATAGAGCAGGTAGGACATATATGCCAGCATCAAACCACCTAGGAGGTAAATCCAGCCCCCATACTCTTGTATGAAGGAATATAAGCCGTAGAAAATCAGTACTATGATAAGTAACTCCACCACAGCGTGCCCTATTATCGCCAGAGGCCCTGACCACCGGCCTTTCCTGAGGGTGTCTGATACCACGAACACCAGAAGAGGGCCAGGTATCATAGCTCCCGAGAATCCCACAACAAAACCAAGAAACAAAAGATAGGTAGATAAGAGCAGTGACTCCATATATATCTAATAGATTTTAGTTATTAGTCTCACTACCGAAAATGGATTTCGAACTAAAAGGGAAGGTGAAGGAGTACGTTTATGACATAGACACCTACATCCCCGGCAAAATGGTGGAAGGCTACGTTAAGCTGGCCTCAAACGAAAACAACTACGGACCCTCCCCCAAGGTAGTTGAGGCCCTGAGGGAATGCGCGAATAAGGTCAACATATACCCCTACAGAGAAGATGAGGTCAGGGAGTCCATAGCAGAATACTGTGGCCTAAGCAAGGAGAATATCACGGTAGGCAACGGCTCCGATGAACTTATTGAACTGATATTAAAGGTATTTCGGGGGCCTGTGCTCTGCTTCAACCCCACCTTCGGAGAGTACCGGATTAGCTCACAGATTCTGGGCGAGAGTTATTCATCCATCAACCTGGAGCAGGACTTCAGCTTCCCCCTGGGAAGATACATGAGGAAGGCGGTAGAAGCTAATATCCTAGTCCTTTGCTCCCCCAACAATCCCACAGGCAAAGCAATACCCCAAAAGGATATAAAGAAAATTCTTGAGTTAGGCAAACCCACGGTGGTGGATGAAGCCTACTTCGAGTTCTGCGGGGAAACAACCACATCCCTTCTCGAGGAGTACGGTAACCTCATAGTCCTGCGAACCTTCTCCAAGGCCTTCGCGCTGGGTGGTCTGAGGATAGGGTATGCGATAGCATCCCCCAAGGTCGTTGAGTTACTGTATAAGGTGAGGCAACCTTTTAGCGTGAACTCATTCGCCCAGGTCGCAGCTTTAGCAGCATTAGATGATGTTGCGTTCATGGAAGGGAACATGGAAAAAATTAAGGAAGATAGGAAGATGCTCTACAGGAAGCTGGGTGAAAGATTCAGGGCCTATGAATCAGATGCGAATTTTGTGTTACTGGATTCCTCCCCTATAACCTCCCGGGAGTTGTTCGATAGATTATATGAGAAAAAGATTATTGTGAGAAGGCTTGGGAGGTTCCCCGGATTCGAGGGTGATTTTACGAGAATCACCGTAGGCACTAGCGAGGAGAATAAGAAACTAATACAAGCCCTGGAGGGCATATAATAAGAGAAACGGGACCGTGGGGTAGTCTGGCATCCTTCCAGCTTTGGGAGCTGGTTACTCGAGTTCAAATCTCGGCGGTCCCATACCTTTTTCTTTGAGAAAGAAAAAGCTATCACCAAAAAGAAACCATCTACTTTGTAGAATAGTAAGGTTTAGAGGGATTACCCGCCCAAGCTGACAGGATATCTCCAACTCTACAGTATCGGCAACTCCATCCCCTAAACCACACCCCTCAGGGACCCAGTTTCAAGCTAATCCTGACCCACCCCCTGAATATTCCAAAAAAAAAAACAATACTCTTATTAAAAAAATCAGTAGTCTGTTAGTGTTTTCTGGCCGTAGCCCCAGAACTCATCAACCCCCTCCCCCAACGTGGGTTTACCGTACAGTCCCCCACCCCCTGCGACATAATTCATGCGGCCACTTCTGAAACGCTCGATGATAGAGCCCACCTTCAGGTCAGCCTTCTTCAAATCACCCACATCAGCATCAACCAAAACATTAATCTCGGAACCGAACCCTTCAACAAGAGAATCCCAGCGGGCCCTGATCTTCTTGCTCGTTAAGGTAGAAATACCCGTAGCAAGAGAGATCACCTCCGCCAAAGGCACTATACGCAAATAGCTGGGGCGATGCGCAGGCCTTTTAGGCTCATCCCAGGAAGACAGCTCAGCCACCCTATCCAACACACCCTTTTTTATTCTGCCACCGCACTCAGGGCACCTGTAACGCAAACCAACAGCGTCCACGGATTTGAACTTCAGAAAACACCTGCTGCAGGCGGTCAAATGATACTTACCCTCCCGGGGATCCAAGCCCGCATTCAACACAAAACCACGACCACCCCCATACTCCAACGCCTTCACTATTTCAGGGAAAGACAACTCCTTAACCCTAATACGGTTAAACTCCCTCCCAAGACGATGAGGCCACGGGCTATGGGTATCTGAATTAGACAAAAAAGACAGATCCTGCAACTCAGCAACCCCATCAGCCATGGATGAATCAGCGGATAAACCAAGCTCCACGAATTTAATATGCCTAAGATTGCTCCCATAACACTCAGACAGTGAATCATGTTCCTTATAAAGGGAGGTCCATGGAGTGAAAACATGAGCAGGCCCAACCAAGGCATCAACCTCCCGGGCATAATCAACCAACTCCTCACCCCCGATACGTATATGAGCCCTACCATCCAGGTCAATATTCCTGGAAAAACCCTTAAGCGAATCCCTAAGCGATTCAGCAGCGGAAATGGAAGGGAAAAGAATGATATGATGCACTCTCTTACAGTCCTCCACCTCCGTCTGGACGATGAACCTGACATCCGATCCCTCAACACCGTAGACGCCATCCCCCACCTCCGAAAGAGTCTTCTTCAAATGCTTAAGCCACTTGGGATGCAATGCATCACCGGATGCGACCAAATCAAGGCCCTTCAAGCCGGCCTGCCCTACAATAACAGGCAACTCCATCCTATCTGAGGTTCCCCCAGAATACCGGGAGTGCACATGGAAATCAGCATCGAAAGAATCCATTAAAAAAGATAAGAGAGCGAAGAGAAAAAAATACGATATGTATGGGAGGGGAAAGAAATAGTAATAGATAATGACAAAGAAAAAGAAAAAAAACAAAGATAGAGCATAAACATGTATTAACTGCGTTACTGGTTGTTATATTGCTCGCTAACATCCTCATTAGTGCATACGTTTACTTCACACTACATGAGGTGGTGAACACCCTAGGCCAAAAATCAACCTCCACAGACCAGGAGATAAGAAATCAACTGGTAAGCCTTGGAAACAAGACACTTGAGGCATTCAATAAAACACAAACTGATGTTGAAAGCCTTGATGAGAAAATAGGCTACGAGACCTCAGTCCGATCCCGGCAGGTAGAGTACATGAAAAGCTATCAAGAAGCCCTAAACAAAAATCTGAACAAAGCATTCTCCACTCTTGAGAACATCAGTGAAGAATCAAAGGGAATGTACACCGAAATCTACGGAAAAGTAAGTGAGCTGGAGAACCTGAGCACTAAGGTGGATGTTGAACGGCTTAAGGATGCTATGGTAGCGCTGGAGACACAAGACCACTATGGTAGCGGCGTTATAGTAGATGGCAGAGGGTATATCCTAACCAACAAGCACGTGGTGGACGACTCCCTTCACAGGAAAATAGAGGTTAAAACATACTCTGGAACAGAATACACGACGGAAGTCATCATATGGGATAGAAAAAAAGACCTCGCCCTCCTTAAGATAGAAGATGAGGATATATTTTCCAGCCTTGACCTCGAAGACCAAAACAACATAAACGTGGGGGATAGGGTATACGCACTAGGGAACCCCTATGGGCTTGAGTTCACGGTAACATAGGGAATAATAAGCGCCTTCAGAGTAGGTGAAATAAAATACGTGCAAACAGACGTTTCCATAAACCCTGGCAGTTCAGGAGGACCGCTCGTAGATAACAGAGGAAAAATCGTGGGAATAACCACCTCCAAAATAATGGAATCCGAGGGCCTGGGTTTCGCAGTGCACGCCTTGGAAATAGAGGACTTCCTTGAAGATCATCTAGGGTAAGGTATTTATAAACCAACGACAGTATAGTTTACAGGCTATGGAAACACAAACGATTTACGGATTAGAACATAAAAACTCTTTCTTTAGCGATAAGCCTGCCTTCTTCTTTTGGTAGAATCAGCAGATAAACCATCAAATACTAACTGATGCGGCAAATAAACCATCACTACTACAAAAAAAAAAAATGAGGTGATATTATGAGCTATACGGGAAAAACAGTCCGCCTCGAGCGGATAATGAACCGGAAGACAAGGAAGACAATAATAGTCCCGATGGACCACGGCTTAGGTGTCGGCCCAATAAAAGGCATCATCAACATGGCAGAAACAGTAGAGCTTGTAGCGGAAGGCGGAGCCAACGCCGTATTAGGGCACGTTGGCCTGCCGTTGTTCGGGCACAGAGGATACGGCCGAGACGTGGGATTAATCATGCACCTATCAGGTAGCACCACACTAAGCCCGGACCCCAACAACAAAGTACTCGTAACCCCAGTTGAAGACGCCATAAGGATGGGCGCTGACGCAGTATCAGTGCACATAAACATCGGAGCAGACACCGAATACGAGATGCTCAGGAAACTAGGTCAGACAGCCAGCAAATGCAGAAAGTGGGGTATGCCCCTCCTTGCCATGATGTACCCAAGAGGCAGGAAGATTGACTCAGAGCATAAGCCCGAATATGTTAAGATAGCATCCAGGGCAGCAGCTGAGCTGGGAGCGGATATAGTCAAGACAAACTATAGCGGAGATATGGACTCCTTCAGGGAGGTAACCAGGGGGTGTCCTGCCCCTGTAGTGGTGGCCGGAGGCCCGCAGATGGACACAACAAGAGACGTGCTGGAGATGGTATATGATTCCATACAGGCAGGCGGCTCAGGAGTCGCTATAGGCAGGAACATATTCCAGGCAGAGAAACCCACGAAGATGGTAGAGGCCATAGCAGAAATAGTACACAAAGGCCATGAGGTGGACGATGTGCTAAAGGAGATGGCATAGCAAATCCCATATTAAAGGGATAGAGTTAATATAGATTAACATAATAGCTGGAGAAAACATGAAAGAATACTGGAGGCTTTACGGCGTGCTCGTGTTCGCGCTGCTGGCCTACATGGTCTACCCATTTCTAGAGGGCATAATATACGCCATATTCATGTACTACCTGGCGAAGCCCATAAAAAAACAGCTGGACAAAAGAATAGAACACAAGGAGATCACCTCCCTTTTGGCCATAGGCATAATAATCTCCCTCATCATGATACCTGCCATGTTATCCTCACTTTACATAGCACACACAGTATACAAGGGATTCCCCTTCCTGCTGGAGGTGGTAGATGATCTGCTCCCGCAGAAGTATTCCGCCCAGTTGAATGAGGTATTAGCAAGCATAAAAATCCTGGACGCACAGTATTTCCTGGATCTGGTGGGGAGCAGAGATATACAGTCCATAATAATCGAGCCCATGAAAAAGCTTACTGAAAGCCTGCTGTGGTTTCTATTAATCTCGTTTATTAGCCTTGTAGTCGGATTCTACTTCCTCATGGACGGGAGAAGCCTCATGGAGTGGGCTGTAAACAACGCACCCAAAAGAGACAAGAGAATCATAGACAAATACGTTGGTAACCTGGACTGTGCATTAAATCGCATCTTTGTAGGGGTATTTTTGACCATGGGGATAACGACCATATTCGCCCTGATAGCTCTGACCTCCCTGAACGCCATAGCACCCCCTGAACTAAAGATTACAGCTGCCTTGATCATTGGATTATCCATATTATGCGGCATATTCAACCTGCTGCCAGGTGTGGGGATAAAGATAGTGTGGGTTCCTGTAGCAGTATTGTTCGCACTGCAGGCCTACTTTATTGGAAGCCTGATGAGTTCCCTATGGTTCCTGATACTCTTCGCCCTGGTGATGGCCGCCATAGTGGACTTCATACCAGACCAGATACTGAGACCGTACATATGCGGTAGCGGCATCCACACAGGACTGGTTCTTCTCTCTTTTATCTTTGGGACAGCGGTTTTCGGAGCCAAAGGATTATTTCTGGGCCCCATAATCCTGGTAAGCTTCATAGAGTTCATGAAGACAGTAGTGCCCGAGTTAAGTGGGGAATC
>JAYEGX010000089.1:0-7852 GCA_034659295.1 Candidatus Altarchaeota archaeon
CTGTCAATTAATTTCTGATCTTTATCCTTCTCCTTATCCAGATCCTCAATATTATCCCATTTTTCCTCAATCATATCAATCTTCTTATCTACCAAAAGTCTCTGAGACTTCAGCTTTCTAAGTTCCTCCTCCTTCTCCTTATAGATATCGCTTACTCTGGAAACAAGCTTCGGAAGATGTGCTATGCTCTGAACATTCCTTCTTTCCAGTTCCTCAACAATTGTGGACTTATCTTCCTCTAAACTCATAGTCATCTTCTCCAATCTTTTCTCTTCTACCCTGAGTTCCTCCAATTGCTTGTCAATGTTTTTCCATTCTCCTCTGATTTTTCCCTTATCCTCGGAAAGCTTTACCTTTTCCCTGTTGATTTGTTCCACTATATCGTTTATTTCATCCCACCGGTTGTTTATTTCCGACATTTCCTTATCTACCTTCGCTCTATCCGACTCTCTGATTAGGGAATACTCCTTGAATCTCTTCCTCTGCTGATCCTCCCATTCACTCCAGATTTCCTCCTGTCTCTTGTGGAAGTTATCTTCTTTCTTTTTTTGTTTCTCATCCCATTCCTTTTCATTATCTCTGAGCTTATCCCATTCTTCATTAAGGCTCTTGAATTCCCTATCAATCCGCTCCCTTTCTCTTTTAATCTTTTCCTTTTCGATATCTCTGAGTGTCTCCAGATCATCGATTCTCTTCTTCATGGCTTTTTTCTCTGACTCACGCTCTTCTTTCTCCCTTCCGTATACCTTATGTATCTGGTCTATCTTTGTTTTGAGGGTTGAACACTTCTTTTTTGTTTCATCAAGTTCCTCTATTTTTTTCTCTAAGGATTCAATTCTCTTCTTTTCCGCTTTTCTGTGTTTCCCCAAGTCATTGAATTTATTTTTTATGTTCTCCAGGTCTGTTTCAATATTAGCTAACTCGAAGTAGTCGTTGCTGTTCTCAGTGTCTCCATGTTCACTTGTTGTTTTTGGTTTCATTTTCACAGAAAAATATGTTAATATATTATATAATAAAATATAAAAAGGGTTAATGGGATGTAATTAAATCCTCCAATCTACTTAGAGTGTTTACATCCCCCAATCCCTTATCATACCTGATCCTGACCAGACGAGGAAATCTCAGAGCGTAACCTGATTCATATGTCTGCGATTTCTGGATTTCATCATAAGCCACCTCCAACACAATTTTGGGTTTAATCTTGATTTCCTTTCCTGATTCAACAACAATCAATGGTTTAAGCAGTGACGTAACCTCCTTGAACTGTTCGTCTGTTAGTCCGGTACCCATCCTACCCACAGTCAAGAAGTCCCCCACCTCCCCCTCCCCTAAAGCCAGGAGGAATGAACCCATCCAGTGAGCTCTCCTACCCTCTCCCCAGGTTGCTCCAACCACAACTAAATCAAGCGTTTCCATAACCTGCTTTATTTTATACATGAACCCCACCCTTGAGCCGGGTTGATAAGGTGCTTTTGGATTTTTCACCATAACACCCTCGTGCCCCATCTTTATTGCCTTCTGGTAGAACTCATCCGCTTCCTTCAGATTGCTGGTTACAATATATTCCGAAACCCGGAAATTATCGGTTTTATTGACTACCTCTTCCAGAAGCCCTCGTCTATCATCAAATTGTTCATCCAACAAATCCCTTTCATTATATAAAAGAATATCAAAGAGGTTGATTTCAACAGGTATCTGTTTCACAAGATCATTTATACCATATTTCCTCTTAATCCTCTTTGACAGATCCTGAAACGGTCTTGGGTTCCTGTCCACCCTGGACTGTATGGCAACAAGCTCTCCCTCAACGATGGCTGTTGAAGCCTTTATGTTATCTCTCGCTGCTGAAACAATCTCTGGAAATTGTTTGGTGACCCTTTCCAGTCTTCTGGTAAACAACTCAATATTATCTTCCATTTTGTGTATCTGCAGCCTAGCACCGTCATATTTAATCTCAAAAGCCGCTGGTTTGAATTTTCCAAGAGCCCATTCAATACTCTCAGCTTTCTGGGCTAACATTGCTTCGATAGGTCTCCCAGGTTTCATGGAAACCATTCTGAGACCCTCATCCCCCTTCCCGCGTGCTATTTTTGCTACCTCCCCCAAGTCGCATCTAAGTGAACGAGCCCTCTCCAGCAGTGAAGCATCAACGTTGAAAACAGAGGCTATCGCATCCCTGACGGTGCCTTCACCCACCCCCAGCCTTAACTCCTCCAGCACCAGCCGGACTATGTACCTGCTCTCCAATGGTTCTGCCATGGAAAGTAGTTCGCTGATATATCCTATCTTCCTCTCCCTGGATTTTTTACCAGAAAGCTCAGCAAGCTTCGTCAGGTTGGAATATACCTTCTCAACAGTTAGTTCTTCTGTGAAAAGTGTGGTCTGGGTCTTGTTTACCAGAAGCTCCTCGGCTGCGAAACCAATATCACCCTTTTCTCTAATCCTATTTTCTACCCGTATCTCAGAAGCTCCTGTAATATTCGATAAAACCTTAATCATTACTTTATCTCCTATGCCCACTTCCTTCTCGCTCCAGAGGGGGAAAATCCTGCCTCTAAGGAACAACAGCACTGTGGGCATCAAATCAACGGGTGTTTCGGAGATGAATTCAGATATCATCGAGGTCTTTTCCAGCCTGCCGTTTGTTTTCTCCAGCTGCTGAAAGAGTTCGGCCATAAGGAAGAATTCCATTTTTTTTTAACTGTTATACTGATTCGACTCTCTGGATCCCTTCAACGTTCTTTTTAAGGTATGCTTCCACGAAATTTTTCAGGGTCATATGGGCGAAAGGACACCCGGCACAAGCACCCTTAAATTTAACCTTGACTATACCTCCTACCTCATCTATTCCCACTAGTTCAATATCCCCGCCATCCGCTTTTAGAACCTCCCGTATTTTCCCAAGGGTTTTTTCAACGTTTTCTCCCATCTCAGCCATCTATTCCACCCTTTTTTTTAATTCGAGTGATATGAAAACAGGCCCTTTGATTGAAATTCTCTTGTTGTTGGATGTTATGTATCTCCTCAGGGTTTTGTCTATCTCGATGTTTACGTTTGATGGGCCTTTGATCATTCCGATTTGCATGGGTTCATATTCTTTTTTTTCTATTTGGTATGCGAAGAGGTTGGCTATTGCCTCCAGATAGGTTATTCCTGTAGCAATTCCGTTTTCCTTAACCTTTACGATTTTATTATCAAGTTTTTTAACATCATCAGGTATTCCATATATACTGCCATCATGCACATAAATCTCATTCAAGGCAGCAGGACCTAAAAGATTTTTACCATCCTCCTTCTCAACGAGGTAAACATCTACCGGCTCACCACATACAACACCCCCCCACACATGAAACCTACATGGTGATCTGGCATCAGCATTCCTCACACCCTCAGTTATAATGACCTCAACCAGCTCCTTTCCCGACTCTGTTTCAGGCCTTGATTTAACACTAATTCTTTCGGCAATCTCCCTATCGCTGAAATCAAGCTCTCCATAAAACTGGGGATAAATTATCTCCCTAATGTCTTTCACACCCCTTCTTAGCATAAGAATCCGCTCCAACCCAAAACCCAGATTAAAAACAGGAAATCCGATGTTGTAGTTCTCCAGCGACTCAGCAGAATAAAAGCCGCAGTCCGCTATTTCTATACCTCCCGAGAATATTTCGTACTCAGTATCCCGTTCATAGTAGTTAGATGTAGCCTTCTTTTTCACAAACTTCAGCTTCTTGAATCCAAGCTGTTCAAGCATACCCTTTGCGAGTTGTATGCTCTCCCTAAGGGACATGTCTTTATCAACGAGAACACATGATGCTCCATAGTGGGCTCTCAGGTGTGTGGCATCTATCTTCTGCTCTCTCCTAAATCTCAGACCTATGGAAAAGAGTTGCCAGGGTGGTTCATGGATTTCATTGAAAGCTTCAATGGTGGGGTACCATGCTGCGGTCATGTGAGATCTCAGCGTTACCTTGCTTGCTTCAGCCTTGATTTCCCTGAAGGCAGGAAACAACTCAATGAGCTCAATAGCGTGTTTCTCATTGATATCAAGCTTCTGCACTATCTTTTCAATCAGGTCATCCCCCTCAATTAAACCCTCCCTATACAACCTGAATATCTTCTTCAGCTTTGCTATATCTATTCCGCTATCCAACGCCTTGACTGCCCCCACCATCTCATGGCTTAAACCGATATCCGGTCTCGGCAACCCCGCCAGATAATAGCACCTGTCAAGGACCACAGGGGCCTCAGAGCCGTATTGTTTGTAGACATCATCCTCTGTGATGAATAACTGGTTTTCTATCTCGTCAAATCCTGCTTTTAGGAATATCTCACGCACCTCCTGGATTAACTCCTGCAGGTGATGGGGTTTCCCCTTACGTATACTACCCTCCATTTTTCAGCGTAATATAATATAGTAACCAATAGATAAAGTAAAAAGCAAAGGTAAACAAAAATGATGTTGAGCGACCTTGGCGAGAAAGGAATCATCAAAGAATTAAGCAAGTACCTGGACATAGGGGATGATGCAGCATACATTAAGTCAGGAGACAAATATCTCATTTTGACCACTGACATGGTTTATGAGGACACTCATATACTCCCCCAGCTGAGCTGGGAGCAAAAAGGTCGATTGATTGTTACAGTAAACCTGAGCGATATAGCTGCTATGGGAGCTAAACCCATTGCTTTTCTTCTGGGTTATGGCAGCCCTGATATGGAACACAAGGACTTCAAGGCATTTATCAAGGGAGTGCATGACCAGTGCAATAGATTTAAAACAAAATTCGTGGGCGGAGACACTAACTGGATGCCTAAACTAACGCTTTCCGGCACAATGGTGGGAGAAACAAAAAACCCTGTTTTACGCTCAGGTGCCAAAGAAGGGGATTTGATAGCTGTGACAGGAAATCTGGGAAGCGCAAGCATTGGAACAAAGATCCTCCTGGAAAAAAGCATATCTACAAGCGAGTTCGGTAATCCCGTATTCATGAAGGCCATCCAGCCGGAACCAAGGGTTGATGAAGGGTTCTTCCTTAACCAGCACGTTAACGCGATGACTGACCTCAGCGACGGTCTGGCTACAAGCTTGAGGGATGTTGCAGTGAACAGTGGGGTTGGTGTCAGAATAGACCTAAGGAAGTTGCCTGTGGCAGAAGAAGCTACCATCCTGGCGGCTGAATACGGGCTGGATTCTGTTGAACACGCCCTCTATGGGGAAGGAGATTACGAGCTCCTTTTCACATCCAACCGGGAAGAGATTAACGTAATATCCCGTGAGTTGTCTGCATATGTGATAGGGGAAATAACAGGTGGTGAAGCTATTGTTGCCGTGGATTCAACAAGGGAGTTCGAGATAAAAGAACAAGGATACGAGCACTTTAGGTCATCTCCTCAAAAAACGTAATGTTTTTATTGTTATAAACCAAATCAGTTATGTGAGGTTATTTTTTTTTATCTCATAATTTTTATATTTAAGGTATGTGAACCAAATATCTTGATTGATAGGTGCGGTGATATTGATGGATGAAAAAAAAATTTTTAAGACAAGCATACCTAAACTGGATGACTACCTGGATGGTGGTCTAAGGGAGTCCTCTATGACTCTGTTGTGGTCTTTCCCAGGGATAGATAACTCACCCTTCGCATATCAAGCTATGGTGGAGCGGCTGGAGAATGGTGGCCGATGCATCTACATTAATCAGTCCAAGATGAGCAATGCCATCTTGAATGAGATAGAACACTATGGTTGGGACATAAGACCCTACCTGGATAATGGGAGCTTAGTCTTTCTTGACGCCTACTCTGGTTTGATTAACGCAGAATCAAAGGATGCGTTTTCTGTTAAAAATCCCAGGAACCCTGACGAGATAACCACAGCGTTGGATAAGATTCTGGGCCTGGATGATGGAAGAGATACTCTTGTGGTTTATGATTCAATCTCCACTCTTATAGATCACTGCGGAGATGATGCTGTCTACAAAATGCAAGAGTGGAAGGATATACTTGAAAAAAATAAGGCAGTCGGTCTTTTCTTGTTCACTGAGTGGCCTTATGATGATGAGATTCTTGAAGAGTTGAAGAAGGTCTCAGATGCTGTTGTCGAACTCAGGGCTATAGAAGAAAAGGTCATCCTGAGAGAGTTTTTTGTTGTATCAAAAGTGGGATGGAATGGCAAGACTAGGAAGGGAGCTACGGCACCATTTAAAATAACAGTTCCTGGTGGTGTGATGATATACATTCCGAAGATACTGGTTACAGGACCCTTTAACGCAGGTAAGAGTTCGGTTATTCATTCACTTTCCGATACGGCTGTTTCAGTTGAGCGGGTTGGAACCACCGTAGCGTTGGATCATGGTCACGTTGACTATGGCGGTTTCTCTGTGGACTTGTTTGGGACTCCCGGACAGGAACGCTTCGATCCAATCTTAGAGATGTTGGGTGGTGAAGCCCTTGGGGTGATTGCTGTAGTGGATTCCACCAACCCTGATAGCTTCCCCCGGGTCAAGGAAATGCTTACCAAGACTAAGAGCGCAGGATTACCCTGTATCATAGCAGCCAATAAAAACGATTTACCTGGAGCATTGAGTGTTGAGGAGATAAGAAACGGGCTGGGTTTGGATATTCCCACTCCTGTGTTACCTGTCACCGCAACGGATCTCTCAAAGGTTGAGAAAGATGAGCCGGCAAATCTTAAGGAGAAGGAATTGTATGGTCTGCTTGATGCATTATTCAGCAAGATAGTATAACATAAAAAAATTCAAAATAAAATTAAATGATGTGTGGTTTAAATGCCTAAATCAAAGAAGGAGGAATTGGCGGAGTTACTGGGTAACTTAAAGGATGTTGGAGACATAGATGGTGCAGCTATTGCTACAAGAGATGGTCTGTTGATTGCCTCTGAACTGCCAAGAGACGTTAATGCACAGACTTTCGCTGCCATGTCCGCGACCATGTTCGGCGCAGCCGAGACTGCGATTTCCGAGTTGAAGAAGGGTAAGGCAAGACGGGTTATTTCTGAGGCTGAGGATTGTAAGCTGGTGGCTGTTGATGCGGGTGCGTCAGCGACCTTGGTTGCATTAGTCAGACCGGAGGCAAATCTTGGTTTGATTCTGATGGAAATAATCAAGACGGCGAATATAACCAAGGATATTATGAAATAAAAAAAAAGAGTATACCATGGAATTACCGCGAGGTAAACACGTAACCTCTGAAAAGTCAGAAAATTTTGATAAAGTTTGTGATAAGCTACCTGAGGATTTCCGGGGTGTTATTTCTTTAGTTATGAAGGTGGATAATCACCTTTATAAAGCTGGTATTCTAATCAGAGCCGGTGAGATTCTTGCAGTTAGTCTTGAGGATTTGGATAAGGGCAGGGAAGATTATGGGGAGGGTATCCTGGACCAGATCAAGGATATGACTAAAGAGGGTAGAGGGGATGTTGATGTTTATTCTTTTGAAGAGACTGCAATGGAGTTGGCTGTCAGATCCAACATGCATTTAATGTTTCGCACACCTCTAGATTTAATTCGTCTGGTGAAGACCAAGGAAGAATTTGATGAGATTAAGGAAGATAGGGAGCTTGCTGAGTTAGAGGTTGAAGAAGAGCCTGATACGGGGGGTGTTAAGGAATCTAGGGAGGCTGAGGGGAAGAAACCTGAGGAGAAGAAACCTGAGGAGAAGAAGGCTGAGGAGAAGAAACCTGAGGGGAAGAAGGCTGAGGGGAAGAAGGCTGAGGAGAAGAAACCTGAGGAGAAGAAACCTGAGGGGAAGAAGGCTGAGGAGAAGAAGGCTGAGGGGAAGAAGGCTGAGGAGAAGAAACCTGAGGAGAAGAAGGCTGAGGGGAAGAAGGCTG
>JAYEGX010000090.1:0-25526 GCA_034659295.1 Candidatus Altarchaeota archaeon
CATGTGGTCTACAGGAGGAGCAGGGGGGAGCTGCCCGCCCGGGAGGAGGAGGTTGTGAATGCTAGGGGGGAGGGTGTGTTGTTTGATTACCTGACTAATCCTGTGGAGTTTTTGGGTGATGGTGAGGGTAACGTGTCTGGTTTAAGATGTGTAAAAATGGAGCTTGGGAAGCCTGATTCCTCCGGCAGAAGGAAACCTGTTCCAGTGGAGGGATCAGGTTTTGTTTCAGATTTTGACACGGTTGTTGTGGCAATCGGTCAGGGGCCTAATCCCCTGCTGCCTTCCACGGTCCCTGATCTGGAGTTGAATGATAGGGGTAATGTTAAGGCGGGCCGGGAGGGTAGGACGAACATGGAGCGGGTTTATGCGGGCGGGGACATCGTCACCGGAGCTGCTACGGTAATAAGCGCCATGGCCGCAGGCAAGAGAGCGGCTCAAAGCATCCACGAAGACCTAAGCAAGAAAAGAACTTAAACAGCTAGTTCCTCTAGTTTCACTCCCTTTGCCTTGATTTTGTTCAGTAGATTTATTTTTGCGTTTTTTGCTTTCTCGTCTTCTATGTAGTCTGTGTACAGCATAGATAAATCGATTTTTTCCCTTTTTTCTGTGTTTTTGAGTGGTATTGTGTTGTAGACAAAATCTTTTATTTCTTTGTTTTCCATTTCTCCGAAGTCTCTTATTATTTCATCAGCTATTTTTTTTGTTTCTGGTGGTAATTCTATATCTTTTTCATTTATCAGCGAATCATAGACTGTTGCCTCATAGCCTTTTGCTGTAGTTATCTCTTTTATTGATATTGTTTTACCATTTATTTCTTCGGCTTTTTCTTCAATATCTTTTGAATAGGGTCCATGGTCCCAGTAAAAGAATGGGATGTCTGTCATCCTCCTGTTCTTCTTTAGGAGGTATAGCATCTCTGTTAGATAAATAAACTTAACCATTTTAAAGCTGGTCATGTTCTTTATCTTCAGAGTGTAGTATGCTATTAATTTTTCCAACACCTTATCAGAAGAAACAGTAGACATTTTATTTTTTTGTTGTATGTTATGTTATTCACATTTTATATTCTTATTTGGATGCACACTTATTTAAATTTATCCCTATTTAATCGCTCTATGTGTCCAGTGGAAAAATATTGTCGATGCTATTAAAGGAATTCGAATGGTGTTTTTACCTCTATTAATCCTTTAATTGGTTGGAAGTCGGTGTCCCAGGTTATGATGCAATCTGCAGAGTAGTGTAGTGCGTAGGCGGCATGCAGGCAGTCTGGGTAGTGGATGCCTCTTTCTTTTTTTATTTTCCCGGATTTTTCTTTGATTTCGGGTGTGTGGTTTACTTTCCTATATCTTATGCCGTAGTCGTCCAGGAATTCTGTTAGTTCTTCCTCGCTGGTGTAACCGTTTTTTTCCACTTCCTCGAATGTTTTAGGGGATAATATGAATATATGTCCTTCATCCCTGCATTTTATGTATAGTTCCTTGACGCGTGGGAATTGAATAGTGTACATTCCTCCCAACTCTTGTTTGATATAGCTTATGAACACGTTAGCATCTACATAGAGTTCCATCTTTTTTTTATATATTAGGGTTGTTATTAAAAGTATTTAGCTTTTTTTGGGGTGGTGTGTATTTATTAATGGTTGATTATGTCTCGTATTTTTCAGGATTATTTAAGGGAAGTGAAGAGGATTTATTCTACAAACGATTATACTGAGCATACTTTCAGGACGTGTTTCGAGAATTTTATTGATGCTTTAGGTGGTGATTTTAATCTTCAGCAGGAGCCTTCTAGGGTCCGGGGTTTGGGTGCTCCTGATTTCAAGGCTTTTAGGGGTTCTGTTAAGGTTGGTTATATTGAGACAAAGAGTCTTGGTGAGAACTTGGATGAGATCTTAGAGACTGAGCAATTAAGGCGGTATATTGGGGGGGTTGATAATCTGGTTCTGACAAACTATGCTCGTTTTATTCTTTTAAAGAGGAATGAGATAGTTTTTGATTTTAATCTGTTTAATCTTTCTGATTTAGGTTCTAGCGGGTTTTCTATTTCTGAAGAGAAGATAAGCACGTTTACTGATTTTTTGGAGTCTTTTTTTGGTTATAGTCTTCCTACGATTTCTTCTGCTAAGGAGTTGGCTGTTGAGCTTTCCAGAAGAGCTAAATTGCTTAAGGTTTTGGCTAAGAAGCAGCTTGATGAAGACCTCTCAGGGAATGGAGGCCATTCTTCAGTTTTTGATTTCTATGAAGGGCTTAAGGAGTTGATTAAGGACATTGACGTCGACGACTGCGCTGATGCCTATGCTCAAACAATAACCTACGGTCTGTTCCTTGCTAAACTTACTCAGAATAAGAGAAGTCCTAGAGCTGAATTCAGTATTCAAACAGCGTCTTCTTTTATCCCTAGGAATGTGGGGGTTATCAGGAGGATTTTTATTAATATTTCAAGTGATGTTTCTCAATCTAATAGTTTTTCTTGGATTGTTGAGGATATGATAGACATATTAAATGCAACAAATGTCGATGGCATACTCCCTAGACAGGATAGGCGGGGTCGTAAAGATCCCTTACTCTTCTTCTATGAGGATTTCCTAGAATCTTATGATCCAGAGAAGAGGAAGCATTTTGGTGAGTATTATACTCCTCGTCCAGTAGTGAATTTTATTGTTAATGTGGTGCATCAGATTCTCAAGAAGGATTTCGATAGATTTCATGGTTTAGCTGAGGATGATGTAACGGTTCTTGATCCTGCTGTTGGTACTGGAACTTTTTTGTGGATTGCGTTTCTCGCAGCTTTTAAGGAGTTAAAAAATAGTGGCAGAGGTGGTTTGGTTAGGGATAAGATTGAGAATCATATTCTGAAGGATTTCTACGGTTTTGAGATTTCGATTGTTTCCTATATTATTTCACATATTAAGTTAACGGATTTACTTGCTGCGTGGAATTATTCTGTTGGAGATGATGAGCGGATTCAGGTTTATTTAACTAATACTCTTGAGCCAAGAGAGACTCATGGTTTATTGCCTTTCATGAGCGAGCTTAGTGATGAGAGTAGGAGGGCTGAGCAAATAAAGAAGAAGCCTATTCTGGCTATAATCGGTAATCCACCTTATCATGGGATGTCTTCGAACAAAGGGAAATGGATTGTTGATTTGTTGAAGAGGGGTTATGAGAGGGCGGATGGTTCAGTGGATGATGGCTATTATATGGTTGATGGCGAGCCTCTTGGGGAGAGGAATCCTAAGTGGCTTCAGGATGATTATGTGAAGTTTATTCGTTTCTCTCAGTGGAAGATTGATAAGGCTGGTGAGGGTGTTTTGGGGTTTATAACAAATCACAGTTATCTGGATAATCCTACTTTTAGGGGTATGCGTGAGTCTTTGAGTAAGAGTTTTGACAGGATTTATATATTGAATCTACACGGTAATGTGAAGAAGAAAGAGAGGTGCCCTGATGGGGGTCGGGATGAGAATGTTTTCGATATCCAGCAGGGAGTAGCTGTTACTTTCTTTGTGAAAAGCGATAAGTATAGCGATAAAAAGGTTTTTTACGCTGACCTATGGGGGGATAGAAACCACAAGTATGAGTTCCTGGATGAGATTGGTTTCAGGCTTTCAGAGGAGTGGCTTAATGTGATTGAGTGGAGGGAGCTTGAGATCAGGAGTCCGAATTATTATTTTATTCCAGTGGATTATTCTTTAGAGGACGAGTATATGAAGTACTGGGAGATAACCGATATTTTCCCAGTGAATAGTGTGGGCGTGGTTACTTCTAGAGATAATTTTGTTATTGATTTTGATAGGCAAGAGCTTGAAAATCACATAAAAGTTCTTAGAGGCGAGCAGTTATCTGATGAAGAGCTTAGACAAAGATTCAAGTTAAGGGATAAGAAGAATTGGAAGCTGAGGAATGTTAGGGAAGCTATGAGAGACAAAGAGAACTGGAGAGACGCTATTGCAAAGGTGTTATATCGTCCATTTGATACTCGATGGATGTTCTACGATGATTTATTGATTGAGCGCTCACGCAAAGAAGTAATGCAACACATGCTGAAAGAAAATCTAGGATTGATCACGGTTAGACAGGTAGCAGAAGGTGTTTTTAATCATGCTTATATTACCCAAGATGTTGTTGAAAGTCGGATAACACTAAGTAATAAAGGAATAGCTTATATCTTTCCTCTTTATCTCTATTCTGATTCAGAGAGGGAACCGAACATTAATACTGAGTTTTTAGGGGGGCTTTCTAGCGTATATGGAAGTGAGCCTTTGCCGGAGGAGGTTTTTTATTATATCTACGCGGTTTTATATTCAAACAATTATCGGGAGAGATATGCTGAATTCTTGAGTCGTGGTTTTTCTCATATTCCATTCACCGAGGATTACGGGAAATTCAGGGAACTCTCGGAGTTAGGTGAGAAACTATCGAACCTGCATCTGGAAAAAACAATACTTGAAACCCACACCAGATTTGACATAGAGGGCTCCAACAAGGTCGAGAAAGTCAGCTACGAGGAAGGGAAAGTTTTCATAAACAAAGAACAGTATTTCGGTGGAGTTCCTAGGGAAGCATGGGAATACTATATCGGAGGATACAAGGTACTTGACAAGTGGCTGAAGAGCAGGAAAAAAAGAAAACTAACAGGATCAGAAATAGAACACTACCTGCAAATAATCGAGATAATAAAAGAAACAATCAAAATAATGCACGAGATAGACGAAACCCAGATAATCTAGATCATCTTTTTTGTGTCTGTTTCTCTATTATTTTAATATGAGGTTATTTTTTTCTCTCTGGTTTTGTTTACGTGTTTATCCAGTCTCTGCCTTCAGGAGAAGGGGGTGGAGTCAGATAAAAAGGAGGTGTATGATATGGAATTAGCAAGCAACAGCTTCGAGAGTGAGGGATTGATCCCCTCCAGGTATACCTGTGACGGGCAGGATATCAGCCCGCACCTGAGGTGGAGTAAGTACCCTCGTGAGACCAAAAGCTTCGCCTTAACCTGCGTAGACCCTGATGCTCCGGTAGGGGAGTGGATTCACTGGCTGGTATATAACATCCCAGCTAACGTCTCAGAGCTAAATGAAGGAAAAAAAGCTCCGGGGAGGGAGGTAACAAACGACTTCAGGAGGCTGGAGTACGGGGGTCCGTGTCCGCCTTTGGGAGCCCACAGGTATTTTTTCACAGTCTACGCTCTTGATGGGGAGCTAACAGAGGACTTGAACAGGGACAACTTCAGGGAGCGGGTGGAAGAGCATTCTCTAGCGAAGGCGGTGTTGATGGGCAGGTACTCGAGGAAATAGACATCACATCACCCATGGATAGGTCGGGGGTTGAGTGCATAATTCTCCTATCGCATATCCCCCCCTCACAGTCATCCCCTCCCAAACAACCTCCAGATAGAAGCAACAACGCCAATAGAATGGTGAGATACGACCTCATGTTATACTATTAAAAACCACCCAGATAAATCCTATGTCATGGAAAATCCTTAATGTTTATATTCCAGTCTCACCTAATAGTTTAACCCTAAAAAATGGAAGTTTATGAGTTAGAGGAGAGCCGACCTGTTCCCCTGCTGGGTTTGGAGATACTGTCTAAGCAGGGTACCAGGGAGTGGAACCAGAATACGGTCTGCTCCTGTCAGGTAAGAGACGCCTCAGGTGAATGTGTTCTCTCCCTTTGGAATCATGAGGTGGACTTCTTTAAGGAAGGGGATTTTATTGTGGTAAAGAAAGGTTGGTGTAAGGCATATGGGGGTGATTTGCAGGTTTCTTCCGGGAAATATGGGAAGATAGAGCTTGTGAAAAGACCTCAAAAACATAAACCAGAGCCTCAGAAGTCGAAAGAGCCTCAGGCATCCCTGGGCTCCTATCTCAGACCTACCTTAAGCGAGTTAAGGTCCAGGTGATTATGGATGAAACCCCAACATTATGCTCTCATTCTAGCACTCTCAACCCTCATTTTCTCTGGATGCAATTTCGAGGATCCTAACCAGCCCTCGCCGACATACAGTACTAAGACAATCACCACATCATCCACATCAACCACCTCAACAGAAACATCAACGACTTCGACTGTTAGCTCAACCAGCACCTTAACATCCCAAACAGGGAGCACCTCCTCAACTCTTTCGACGACCACAACAACCCTACCCGAGAACACCTACAGGATAGTAGCTTTTGACAGGAAATTCACCCCAGATGAGCTGGAGCTTGAGAAGGGTGTGGGGGTGAACCTGATTCTGGAGAACAGGGATGGAAGAGCTTATCGTTTAATAAACGAGGAGTTGAAGATTAGCTGGTACCTGCCCTATAGAATTAACCGAACCACACCCTTCACCTCGACCAAGCCCTTCACCCCCGAAAAGAAAGGCTCTTTCTACCTGGAGGATATGAGGGTTGGGGACATGCACCTGAAGATTGTGGTTAAATAACAGGTAGGCTACATGAACTCTGAGAGGGATACCTGCTTGCTCAGGTCGTTGGTAAAAAGGCTGTCTATCTCCTTTCGTAAAAGCATCAGTCGTTGCTTCATATATGGGTTGCAGTTGTATTTCTCTGCCAGCTTCATGGAGGTGCCCAGGTACTTCTCCACGCTTCCTTTGGTCACAGTCAACAAAAGCTTTCCGCCGCATTTCGTGCACTTACCACCCAATGGAATCCTCCTGTAGGATGCGTTGCAGTTAACGCACCTGAATTTCTGCCTGCTGAAGGCTCTCAGGTTCCCGTACGTATCTCTGAGGAAGTGGGAGTTGATTACCAGCTCAGCCACAACCTTCTCGTCTATGGCCCTGATTTTTTCAGCTACGCCCAGTTGGGCGTTGACCTTCTCATTCATGTTAGTCAACTTTAGGTACTGGGACTTCAATATCGGGCCGGTAGCATCCGTTGTAGAGTGCGTGAACAACAGGTTATTGAAGGGGTCGGATTCAAGAACATCCTTTGCGATTTTGACATCAACATCTGATGGGTCTGCGAACTCCCAGGTCTTCTCATAGAAGTCAGGGGGGTATTTGTCCACTATCTCTATCTTATGGGCTTCATCATCCACCTCCCTGGCATCCATCAGGGTTGTAACAACAAGGGGGGCGTCCATTTTACCGCCCCTGGATGCTGGGAGATATTTCCGGGAGAAGTTTATTAATGTATCAAGTGCCAGCATAAATGCGTCCTCGTCTCCGTCCGCATTACGTCTCTTGGCTGCATGCCAGTAAGGGTGGGCGAAGCAGACGTTTGCGCGGGTGAATCCCACAACCCTGCCCGTTATCCCGGCGGATGTGTGAGGGGCTAATCCGATAATTATGTGCCCTACCAGATCATCCACACCATCAAGGTTATAGAATCGTTCCATATCATAGAATTTCTCCAGCAGGTCGTCCATGAAATGAGAAACCCTCAGAAGGTATATGGCACCACTTTTGGGTATGACCACATCCTGCGGTCTTAGCTCCAGAATCTGTTCCTCGTCAACAAGCTCATCGCCCTTATAATCCTTATCGTATCCCAGCATCCTTAGTTTCTTCAGGCTGGTATCAATTTCCTTGGGCTTGAAGTGTGTCATTGGAGCGTCAGTTGAATCAAACCTTATTGTGCCGTCTTTGAATACGTAGACATCATTTCTGGATCTTAGTACTCCTTTTTCCAGCGGCTCTGGAATCTTGAACTCTGAAATCATACCCTTAACTCCCTTAACCTTATTTGCTTTACCAACTTTGTTGATTGCCTCCCTCCAGAGTTTCTTTATGTCCACCCCCATCTTTTCATAAGATAATGTTTTTGTTTTACATCTCGGGCACATCTCCCGGTCGGTTTCGATGTTGCATGAGGGACAGATTCTCTTAAGTGTTGTCTTGTTCCCGCATTTATGGCATACCGGGAAGTAGACTCGGCTCTGGCATTTATCGCAGTAGTATCTCGCAATCTCGACGTTTATCATATTTTTTTCAGAGGAAACGTTTATAAGCCTCTCCTTCCCACCGGAGTTGCCTATGGGGAAAAGGGAGTGAACTGCGGGCTGCATTTTTCTCTCTTTTGCTTTCTCAGGCCGACCCATCCTGGCACCTATGTATGTGCCGCTTTTTCTTTTCACCGTTATGGAGGAGTTTTTCTTAACGAAACCGTAGATATCTTCCCCTCTGAAATCTTTAAATGCCTTCCTGAAGGATTCCTTATCCAGTTTCTTACCGTCGAAGGCCTTCAGTGGAAAAAGGAGGGGCTTATATTCCCTCACCCTGATTTTTTCGTTTACAATCGTGTGGGGCACACCCAACTCCTCCAGTATCTTTTTGGCTTCAGGGTCAGGTTCCACAACCAGTTCCTTATTTTTTTCATCTATTTCCCCATCCAGAAGCCATTCAACCAGGACCTCTAGTTTCTCAATGCCAACATCCTCCCAGTGAAAGGTGTATCTGGGGTTTAGCGGGATCTTATGTTTCAGGGATAACTCAACCGCTTCGTCAGGATCCCTTACATCCAGGTTTATATCTTCACAGGCTTTAATTGCCTCCTGAGCCCACCATTCCTCACAATAACCGGCCGGGTGGAGTTTGGTGTTGGTCTGCAGGAAATCACCGTAGCTTATGAGTATATCTCCCAGGAATAGTATCTCATCAAGGTCTTTTTTTAATTCCCTGGCGATAGAAGTGCTTTCCACCCTCATAACAGAACCGTTTCTCAGCCTTACCAGGGGACCCTCTATTGAGTCGCATTCTGTTATGATGCAGCCCTTCCCGGGGCGTTCTACCTTCACTTGTGTTCCGGTAGCGATAAAACCATCTGCCAAAACCATTGTTGCAGGATGGACTGATTTAGCGGCAAGACCTGATGTTCTGTTTCTCCCGTACCTGAGACGGAATCCCCCCTTAGCAGATGGGGCGGAAAAGATTGGTCTTCCGCCCACAACCTCGGACATGAATGTGCGTATCGGTTTAATTTTCTTATCTCCCGCACTGTTTTCTTCCCCAACACCTGATTTAGCCTTTGCTATATCAGACAACCAGCTCCAGTCAAGACCCAGGTTTTTGGTATGCTTCATCAGTTTAGGAGCCTTTTGTGCAATACCTTCTGCAATAACCAGACATATTCCTCCCCTGATTCTGTTGGTATCTACTCTTTCAAGATCTCTGTGTATGGAGACCTCTCTTTTTTCTGTTGGTTCACCGTCAACGCATACTGAGGTGTTTTTGACAATCTTTCTAATGTCTTCGTCCCTTGGCAGATACTGTAGGTTGGTTACCCTGTCGTTGTATATCTTTATTTCCTCAACGTAGCGTTCTATCTCATCGTTGGTGGGTCTATACTCTGCTAGGCCAACCTCCTTCCTGAGGTAGTCTCCTATTACCACAGCCAATCCCTGGGCTGTTCCGCCAGCACTTCTTATTGGTCCAGCAAAATATATTGAGAGGTATTGTGAGCCGTCTGGGTTGTTTTTCATCTCAATCTTGGATATTCCCTCAATGGGTGCGGCGACAACACCCTCGGTCAGTATAGCTAAGGTGGTTCTTAATGCCTGCTCTAATCTTTTCTCCCTCTCCTCTTTGGAGGTGGAGGATATGTCGGATAGTATGTACTCTATTATATCCTTTATATTCTCCCTACCCACCTCCTTTATTTTCTCTGCTATGCCCTTTGGACCTACAAGACCCTCCACTCTCGTAGCCAGGTCGCCTGCGGGGATAGCCTCCACCCTGCTGTCAGGGTCGAAGTTCCTGCTCCTGGCTTCATTAGCTATCTTATAGACTTCTTCGATCTTTTCCTTTAATTCCTGAAAGTATTTATCATCACTCATCGTAGAAGTGTACCATGGATACCTCATGATTTTGTAGATTTATTATGGGAACTCTTCCAGGGGTTGGAATGTGGCCCTGCTCTTCCTGGTATTTGGTCCTTGCCTGGAAGGTGCCTGAGTTTATGATCCTGACCCCTCTATAGTTCATGTACCCGTTTGTGTGAACGTGACCGCAGTGGAATATGTCGGGTATCTCATTTATGAAAAGGTAGTCTTTCCCTTCTGGAGCGATATTAGCTCTACCGTAGCTGGGTACGAGATATCTCCTTTTAAGGTATTCTGCCATTGCCACCTCAGGTCTGCTGTATGTGCATTTAGCAAGGTTACCTATTATACCGTCGAGTGATGTTCCGTGATATATCAGTGTTTTTACCCCGTGCATTGAGATCATCGAGGGGTTGCCGCACATATGTACGTTAGGTAGGTCATATAATGGCGCACCTATGTCCTTATCCAGCTTGGTCTGTGGTTCTGAAAGCCTTACAGCGTCGTGGTTTCCCATGCACAACACTATCTCTATGTGGTCGGGCACATCCTCAAGCAGGGAGGCTAGGAAGTCATATTGTTTGTAGATGTCTGGAATAGATAATTCCTTTTCCTGGTTGGGGTAGATTCCCACACCATCTACCAGGTCTCCGGCTACCAGCAGGTATTTTATTTTCTCGAATATGTCTCTGTTCTCTTTGTTCCCGTTGAGCTTAAGGCAGTCGATGAATGACTTGAATTCCTTTTCCAGGAAGAGATAGCTTCCAACGTGTATGTCCGATATCATGGCGGCACAGACGTCATCTGATGCTGAGTTGGTTTTGTGGTTTATCGGCAGATCGGGTTGATATACTGATTTAGCTATGAACAGATCATTATATATCCTACCCTCCACGCCGATAACCTCGTCCAGTAGGATGTTGTCGAATAGTTCATTCAGCTCCCGGCTATCCTTGGGAACCAGAACCCGTATCTCACCTGTGGGATCCTCAAGGTCAAGGAACTTGAATCCCCTCCTGCTTTCTCTCTTGTCTGATACCATTCCAATAAACTGTAGATTGATGTCATTGCTTTGTTTCCTCAGGAACTTGATTGGGACCGCTGACTTCATGGAGGGTCTCTCCTTCAAAACGCCTTTTATGTTCTCGTATTTATGGTTGAAGTAGCCCAGAAAATCCTCTATCCTACCCTCGCAGGTGCTTTTTCCTGTAACGTCAAAGTCTTCGTTTATTTTTAGTTCGCTGTCTCTTTCCTTGGCGGGAATTTTTTTTGTCTTCTTCACTGGCTTAGCCGGTTTCTTCTTTTGCTCTATGAACTCCACAATGAACTCATCAGATATAAGCCATACATTCCTCTCTCTGGCTTTCTCTATGACACTCTCTGTTTTAATGGACTCGTCGTGTATTTTTCCCAGGGCCCGGGAGGTGAGTATCATCCCCCCATCCTCGAATTTCTTGATTATATCCTCTAACACTTTCATGAAAACACAGCGTATATACAAAAAAAAATCAGATGTTCCTGAAGTGATTTCGTATTTTCTCAACCACCACTGTTCCGGCATTAATCTGGGCTTCCTCTGTGCTGGCTCCAAGATGTGGTGTCAGGACTATGTTATCCAGCTCCAGAAGAGGGCTTCCCCCAAGCGGCTCTGACTCGAAGACGTCGATGGCTGCACCCTTGATGGTACCCTTCTTTAATGCTTCATACAGGTCTTCTTCGTTAATTATTCCGCCTCTGGCTGCGTTGATGATTACGGCATCCTTTTTCATGTTTTCTAGTCTGGTTTTATCAATCAGGCCCCTGGTTTTTTCTGTTAAGGGAACATGTAATGTGAGCACGTCAGCCTCTTTTATTAGCTCATCCAGCTCCCTGTATTCGCAGTTGTTTTCTCTCGCATCCTCTGCTGTTATGTTGGGGTCGAATGCCAGCACGCACATACCGAAGGCTCTTGCCCGATCAGCTATCTCTCTACCTATTCTCCCAAATCCTATAACCCCCAGTTTTTTACCGTAGAGTTCATTCCCGCTTAGCTTACTCCTATCCCACCTGCCCTCTTTCAGGGATGAATGCCCGTGGTGTATGTTTCTCATCAATGCAATAAGTGCGCCAACGGCTAATTCAGCTACGGAAATTGTTGAGGCCTCAGGGGAGTTAACTACTTCAATGTTTTTCTTTCTGGCTGCATTAAGGTCTATATTATCAAGTCCCACACCTGCCCTGCCAATAATTCTGAGTTTTTTGGCGTTAAATATAACCTCTTGGGTGACCTTGGTTCCGGAGCGAATGATTAATGCGTCATATTCTTTTATCTTATCTGCCAGCTCCCCTGGGGTGAGATTGAATTCTAGATCGACATCAGCAAACAACTTAGCCTCATCAATTGCCTTATCATGTATCTTATCCGAGATGAGAATCTTTGGTTTCATAGTTATTATTGAAGAAAGAGAATAATTAAATCGAGGATGAAGGTTTCAACGAAGTTAGCTGGTATCAGATTAAATAATCCCACAGTACTGGCTTCCGGGGTCCTTGGAGTCACCACGTCAGCCCTTAAGAGAGCAGCCGTATCCGGTGCAGCTGCTGTAACAACCAAATCCATCGGCCCGGAAAAAAGAGCGGGGCATGATAACCCTGTGGTGGTGGAGCTGGAGTTGGGGTTATTGAATGCTGTAGGCCTCTCATGTCCTGATCCGGAGGAATCGGTGGGGGAGCTTAGGAAGGCGGTTAAATCGGTGGATGCTCCGGTTATAGCAAGCTTTTACGGCAAGAGCATCTCCGAATACGGCTACATGGCTGAGCTATTATCCGGTGCTGAGCCTGCCTTACTTGAGGCTAACATATCCTGCCCTAATGTGGCCGAATTCGGCAAACCCTTCGGTTCCAGCGCCAAAACAGCGGGAGAGATAACCCGGGTAGTAAGGAAGGCAACAGATTTACCTCTTATCGTGAAACTATCACCTAATGTGGTGGACATCAAGGCCATCGCCTTGGAGGTGGAAAAAAACGGAGCTGACGTTATCTCTGCGATAAACACACTCGGCCCTGGGATGAAGATTGATGTTTTCTCGGGCAAACCTGTTTTGTCGAATAAATCCGGAGGGCTCTCCGGTCCCTGCATCAAGCCTGTGGCCATCAGGTGTGTGTATGACATATGTAATGTTGTTGAAATTCCTGTGATTGGGGTTGGTGGCGTTGAATCGGGGTTGGATGCTGTGGAGATGCTGATGGCAGGCGCCTGCGCTGTTGGTGTAGGGACTGCTGTATGGCACCGGGGCGTTGATGTGTTCAGGAAGGTAACAAATGAATTAATGGATTTCATGAAAGAGCAGGGATACTCCAGCCTGGAGGAGATTATAGGCATAGCACATGGTTGAGGAATTGGACAATCTAAGGGATATGGGGTATATCTCTCAGAGTATTCGGCCCAGATATCTTTTTTTCTCAACGGTCCACAAGAAAATAGAAGGAAGATCATGCTCAAGATGATTAGAGAGGAGTATAAGTGAGGGGTAAAGATGAACGATAAAAGCTCAACTGGAACCCAGGAGGAATTAGATGCAGGAGAAATTTCCGGGAAAACTAACACAAACCAGAATCCATACACCAATATCATAGACAATAAGCATCAGAGATTGGAGAGCGTGTTAAAGGAACTGTTAAGTAAATCCGAGTATGCAAAGATCGTCTCCGGCTATTTCTATATCGAGGGCTTTAATCTGGTTTCCAGATATGCACAGGATGCTAAGATAGATATCGTAATCGGGATTAGAACAACAAAAGCGACAAAGGAGGAGTTTGGGGGATATTTCAAACAGAATAAGGAGGATGCTGAAGATGAGTTTGAGGGTTCTTTGGAGGACATAGAGGAGAACAGTGGGAGGGAGGAGATTCTAAATCTGGCTGAATTAATGAATAAACGAAGAGAGGATGAGAACAGGGGTATAAAGTTTTACATATTCAAGTATCCTCCTCTCCACGCAAAAGTATATTACTTTGGATTAAAGCGCGAGCATAGACTCCCCAACATAAATTCTTTATGTGTTTTTGGTTCTTCAAATTTCACACCCTCAGGTTTAGGTCATAAAACAGGGAATATTGAATTCAATGCACTGGTTTCTGAATCTGCTGTATTACAGGATATTGAAAGATGGTTTGATGAGTATATAGTTCCAAATTCAGAGGAGCTAAACACGGATCTTCTTAAAATAATCGGGAGATACAATCTGACAGAGAGTGATAAGGAAGAGGTTATACAAGCATATATAACCCTCCTACAGGAGGATATTGTATCTGCTTATGAACTTACAGATTTCTTTACGCAACTTTTTGACGAAACTCTAGTAGACCATCACAAAAAAGAGTTTGAAGAGATATTTGGAAGAATGAATAATCAGATAGTGTACAAATTTATTAGAAAGCAAATTGATCCTCTTAGCGAAATAATCAATCCGATTCTGTCAGAGAAGGAAGTACAGAGAAATGGGCTAAGACGTTTATGGGCGCAAGTAATCAGTGAACAACAGAAAGATAAACATAAAAAAGGAAAAATTCTTGAAGAGTTCTCTAGATTGTTTTTTAGTTTTGATGACGGATTAGTTGTTGATGACGTGAACTTAAGAACTGAAGATGAGGAGATAGATATAGTTCTAAAGAATAAAATCAATGACCCCTTTTGGCAACAGCTTAAATCACCCTTCATCTTTATTGAGTGTAAAAATTGGAGTTCTAAAGTAGGCACTGATGAACTAAAAAAATTTAGGACAGATGTATCAGATCACGGAAATCTCACCAATATAGGTCTTTTCATAGCAGTAAATGGTTTTACAAAAGGCATAAATACACAACAGATTAGGGTGGTCAAAGATGATAAAATCCTGTGTGCTGTTGAAGGGAAAGATATTGAGACATTCTTAAACTCAAAAATTAGCTTAATCGAATTCTTGGAAGAATTAATCAAACAATCTATAAAATAAAAATGCTCTCTACCAAATCCACCACAATGAAAGAGTCCCAAACCACAGAATTCAAGAAATCTCTTGCTGAAAGGAAGGAAATCCTTGAAACGATTTCGGCGTTTGCGAATTCCAGGGGAGGGAAGATATTCGTTGGCATAGACGAGAACAAGGACGGTTCAGTAAAGAAGATTGTTGGAATAAAAATCAGGGGAAAAGAAATCGAGAACCTGAGTAATGAGATTAAGCAGAATATGGATCCCGTAATCTATCCCTCTATTGAGGTGAAGAAGATCAAAGAAAAATCTGTTTTGGTTGTAGAGATAAAAGAAAGCCAAGTAAAACCGGTATTTGTCAAGATAGACAGAATTCCGGTGGCGTTTAAAAGGGTTGGAAAGGCAAACCAGAAGATCGATGTGAATGAACTGAGGCAGATTCTCTCCGAGGGTAAAGAATTCCTCTGGGATTCCCAGATATGTGAGGAAGCAACTTTAGGGGATATCGATGAAGAGAAGGTCAGATGGTTCCTGAAGGAAGCACGAAAACAAAGGGGATTAAAGATCCTTGAAGAGGCTTATCTTGAAGAAGTATTGATGAAATTAAAGCTGCTCCGAAATGGGAAACTGACGAATGCTGCTGTTCTACTCTTCAGTAAAGAGCCGATGTTTTTGCAGTCAGAGGTGAAATGTATCAGATTTTCTGGAAACAAACCCGTTAAACCCTACATAGACTTCCAGACATTGGAGGGAAATGTTTTTGATCTGATCGATAATGCAAGAGACTTTGTTCTGCGAAATATACGAAAGGCGATATGGTTGGTTCCCGAGAAGGTTCAGAGGGAAGAGAGATATGAATACCCGCCGGATGCGATAAGAGAGGCTATTGTGAATGCTGTTGTACACAGAGATTATGGGTCGCCATCCAAGGTGCAGGTGAGGATCTTCGATAACAGAATTGAAATCTGGAGTCCGGGAACGCTACCCAAAGAAATAAGCATAGAGGATTTGAAAAAGGAACACAGCTCAATTCCAAGAAATCCTCTGCTATTTAAACAACTCTTTTGGGTGAAATATGTCGAAGATGTTGGTAGTGGAACACTGGACATGATAGATCAATGCAAGGAGTGGAATATACCTGAACCGGAGTTTGAGCATATCACCGGTTCTTTTGCTGTCATTTTTAAACTACCTCCTGTATTGGAGGATCTGCACAGGCTGGGGCTTAACGAAAGGCAGATAAAGGCAATAAATTATGTTATAAAACAAGGTTCTATCACAAATAGAGAATACACCTCCTTAACTAATATCTCAAGGAAGATGGCGACAATAGATCTGACAGATTTGGTTGAAAAAGGTTTATTGATAAGGGTCGGTGAAGGAAAAAGGGGTTTAAAGTACATTTTATCAGGATTACGCAAAGATTACGCAAAAGATTACGCAAAAGAATGAAAGAATCCCAAACCAATGAATTCAAAAAATCCCTCACAGAAAGAAAAGAAATCCAATGAATAACCACATTTATTGAAAATGAAGAATATTAAAACATGCGCAGTATGTGAAAAACCGGGTAGAAAAGGGACCGGAACATTCTATAGACACTGGCTGGTGCACAAAAAATGCCTGCAGAAGGCTAGATTAATAGGGCATAGACCATAAATTATGACAAAGATGACAAAAATGACAGGAAAGTTTGAAGATGATGGAGAAGGAATGAAACTATCGATAAAATCAGACCACATGAATAGGTGAGGGTGATTGAAAATGCTTGAGATGTCTGAGATTTCAGGGATTAGGGATGTGAACCCTAAGGTTAAGACGTTCACCTTAGACAAGAGGATAGATGCGAGGCCGGGGCAGTTCTGCATGCTTTGGATTCCAAGAGAGGGGGAGAAGCCCTTCGGTTTCTCCAGACTAGATGGAGATATCCAGATAATGGTCCAGAGGGTTGGTTCCTTCACAGAGAACATGTTCACCCTGGAGGAGGGGGACCTGGTTGGTTTCAGGGGGCCCTATGGGGAAGGACACTTTAGGTTGGAAGGTAAGAGCATCTGTGTTGTTGCCGGTGGAGTGGGTATCGCCCCACTGTTGCCTTTTATTGATGAAGCCTTGGCTGCTGGGAGGGAAGTTACCGTAATCCACGGGGCAAAAACAGGGGAGGAGCTGGTTCCCTTAGAAGAGAGGTTGGGTAGTAAAGTCTCATTGCATCTGACAACCGATGATGGCAGCTGCGGCCGGAAGGGAACTACATGTGATGTCTTGGAGGAATTGGTTGATGAGGGAGTGGATCAGATATGCACCTGCGGGCCTGAGGTTATGATGAAGAGGGTGATGGATATTGCATTGGAGAGAAAGATATTCTGTCAGCTGACCCTGGAGCGGCATATAAAGTGCGGTATCGGCGTCTGCGGGCACTGTTCCATGGATGACTCTGGTCTTATGGTCTGCAGGGACGGTCCGGTTTTTGAGGCAGGGCAGCTGAAAAATTCAGAGTTCGGACAATACAGGAGAGACAAAGCCGGTGCGGTGGTTGACCTATAGACTATATAGTTTGATTTATATACTCTCTTTTTTTATTTAGTTAAGCATGATGGCTGAGTTGGTGATAAAAAATTCCCGTCTGGTTCTCCCTGAAGGAGTTGTTGATGCGGGTCTTGTTATAGGATCCGGTAAAATAGAGAATATACTCAAGGATTCCGCCTTACCCGATGCCGATACTGTTATTGATGCTGAAGGTAACTACATTCTACCTGGCATGATTGACGTGCACGTGCATATGCGTGAGCCTGGTGCGGTCTCCAAGGAGGGGTGGGTTACGGGTTCCAAGGCCGCTGCAGCTGGAGGTGTTACGACACTATTCGACATGCCGAATACGCAGCCTCCTACTACATCAATAGATGCTTTGGCCATGAAGAGGGAGAATGTGAACGGGAAGTCTCTGGTTGATTACGGTTTCCATCTCGCTGCTACACCAGACAACCAGGGGGAGTTGAAGAAACTCTCCGGAGATATTGCTTCAGTGAAGTTCTACACATGTTCCACTGTGGGTAGTCTGCTGATAGATAATGATGCAGTAATCTTTGAGGATTTCAGGATACTGGAAGGAAAGCAGTTGATTTCCACAGTCCACGCCGAGAATCAGGTGATGATTGATTACTGGATGAATGCGCTTAAGGAGTCGGGGAAGGATATTACTCCGTTAACTTATGCTGAAACAAGGGGCAATATCTGTGCCGGTGAATCCCTGAATTCATTGATTTATTTATCCAAGTCTGCTGGAAACAAGCTCCATGTAGCTCATGTCTCCACTTTAGAGGAGGTTAACCTGATAAGGAAGTTCAAGGATCCTCAATTGACTGCTGAGGTCTCACCCCACCACCTTTTTCTCAGTCTGGATGATGTGGGGAGGCTGGGCTCTTACAGTAGGGTGAACCCTCCCCTCAGATCGGAGGTGGATAAGGGCGCTCTCTGGGAGGGATTATTTGATGGAACAATAGATATGATTGCCTCGGATCATGCTCCGCATTTGAGGGAATCCAAGGAGAAAGATGTTTTCACCGCGAGCGCTGGTTTCCCTGAGCTGGAAACAACACTACCTCTGCTCTTAAATGAGACACATAATGGTAGGTTAACGCTTGAATTAATTGCAAAAATTACTGCTGAGAACCCGGCTAGGGTTTTCAGGGTGAAAAACAAGGGCAGGATAGAGAAGGGATTCGATGCTGACCTGGTTATTGTTGACTTGGATAGGGAGAGGAGGGTCAGGGAGGATGAGCTTTTCACTAAATGCGGGTGGAGTCCCTATGCTGGCAGGAATCTGAAGGGTTGGCCGGTGAAGACTTTTGTCGGAGGGAATCTTGTTTTTGATGAGGGTATAATCTATGAAGAAAAGAAGGGTGGAGAGGTTAATTATTACTGATTTATTTAACATCTTTTTTGTTTTTAATTTTGTTTTTAAACTACCAACGTTAAGATATTAATCCAAGTTTTTTTTGTTTTTAGATTTTTGTTGGTTGAAAATGACCATACTCAGATTCAGGAGGGGGTTTAAGCACTGGGAGTGTACATACACTGTGAAGATAGATTTCGAGTACACAGCTGATTTAGAAAAGAAAATAACTGATATCCTGTTCTACCAACCCCAAAACAATCTCAATGTGAGAGTCCCATGGGATGTTCTCAGAAAATATCTTGAAGGTAGTGTTTCAAGACCTTACGTTAACGAATCCGGTCTGAAGTTGGAGATGGTAAAAAATGATCTCCACATATTAAACTCGCGGTTTTTCCATATCAAAGTCCATGAAGACCAGAGGAGGGCGATATGTGTCGCAGCAAAGAACGTTAAAGAAAGCATATCTTCTTCTGTGGATAGAATACTGCAGGAATCCGCTTCCATACCCTCTCCCTCACGAAGATAGAATGGGATTATTCTATACACAAAAAAACAAGAGTCTATGGGCGACAACCCTGTTCTATATGCTGCTGATTTATGTTTTATCTTCCATCTCACATCCACCGCAGCCAGTTGCAAACTCGTACGCACCTATGCTAGAGCACATAATTGAATACTCCATACTCGGTTTTCTCCTACATACCCTGATTTCATCAACCAGAGACTACACCAAGTTAAGGGTTTTCATACTGGCTGTTTTATTAGCTTCCCTGTATGGTCTGACAGACGAGATACACCAGTTTTTTGTTTCAGGAAGAGTATGCAGTCTAGATGATTTAGTAGCTGATACCCTGGGTTCTTTGATAGGGGCCTTCATCTCTTTCATTAGATTAAATCCAGTCCCAGATCCCTAGCGTAGCTGACCACCTCTCCTTAGGTATTCTTTCAGCGGCTTTGATCTTCTCCTGCAGGCTTGGACACAACAAATACATGGCAGTTTCTCGTTTGGATAGTGCTGAATACTATCTCTCCAGTGGCTTGAGGGTCATTTATAAGCACCTGCTTGCAATAATATGTTACGTGGATAATAGCATTAAAATGGATGACATCAAGGTTAAGATACTGGAGAGGCTTGAACTGAATAATCCGGTGTTAATTGAGGGCCTACCTGGCGTTGGGTTGGTTGGCAAGCTTGCAGGAGACCATCTTTTGGATGAACTGGGAGGGAAAAAATTCGCCGAGATATACTCCCTTTATCTCCCGCCTCAGGTTAACATTCAGGAAGACAATACCGTGGAATTAGTTAATATGAGCATGTACTACTGGCAAAACAAGAAACACGACATTATTCTCTTATTGGGTGGATTCCAGGGCTTGACGCCTGAGAGCCAGTACAGGATTTCAGATAAAATACTTGATATCGCAGATGAACTTGGTGTTGGTAGGATTTTCACTTTAGGGGGTTTAGGCACTGGTAGCATAACCCGAAACCCTAAGGTTTATGGAGCTGCCACAAGCAAGAATCTTGTGGATGAGTTGGGCGAGTATGGTGTGGTCTTCAGGGGCTCTGGAGCAATATTCGGCGCCTCAGGTTTGTTACTGGGTTTGGGAATGGATAGGGGTATTGATGCTGTCTGCCTTATGGGTGAAACCCATGGTCAGATAATCGATGCTAAATCGGCTGAGGCTGTGCTTAATGTGTTAACCAGTATGTTGGGTATTGAGGTGGACATGACCAAGCTGGCTGAGAAGGCCAAGGAGACAGAAGAGCAGATGACGAAGGTCAGCAAGATGATAGATGAGCAGAAGAAGGCAATGGACAGGCAGTTTTCAATGGACCAGCCTACCTACATAAGATAATTCACTCATATCTCAGCGCATCAACCGGCTTAAGCTGCGCTGCCTGTCTGGCTGGGAGAACACCGGATATGCAGCCTACGATGAAGGAGAAGGCTAATGCACCGATGATTAATTCGGGTGTTATGCTTGCCTTAATCATGGTCTGATCCAGTTCAACGACTGCGATATATTCAACCCCCTTACTGAGTCCTGCCCCGATCAGGCACCCGATTATGCCTCCAACCATTCCTATAGTGCCTGATTCAATCATAAATAAAAGCGATATATCAGAGTTTTTTGCTCCGACTGCCTTCATCACCCCGATTTCCTGCGTCTTCTCCAATACTGAGGTATACATTGTGTTCATTATCCCTATGCCGCCTACGAAGAGTGAGATAAGAGATATGCCTATAACCACCAAGTGCACGCCACTCAGTACGATTCCGACGGACTCCTTTATCTGTTCCATGGTCTGCACCTCAAAGTCTTCATCTCCTTCATCAAGTCCGCGGTCTCTTCTAAGGGCTTTCGTTATGTCTTCGGCAACATCTCCAACTTCATAGTTGGATTTAGTTCTTGCCATTATTACCATGTAGTCGTCTTCCACTCCAAAGATGTCTTTCGCCGTCTCCTGCGGGATATAGACGTTCATGTCGTCCTGGGTGTTACCTATCCTGCTGACTTCGGCAACAACATCGAATTTTTTATCGTTTATGGTGATTCTGTCTCCGACCCCGACCGGTCTGTCGAAGACATTACCCACCCAGAATTCGTATCCAACGACGGCCTTGTATCTGTCGCTTTCACTGAACCGCGCCTGTCCCTTCAGGATTTCTATGCCTGTGCCGTCGAAGAATATTTCTTCCGTATCCCCCGGCTCCACACCCGAAACCCAGCTATACTTCACCTCATCCTTATACTTTACCTTAGCCAGCTTGCTTATTAATCCGCCTGCAAGCTCAACCCCCCGGATTCTTTTAATTATTTTTAGGTCGTGGTCGTCAAGCTTTGCAGTGCTGGTTCCCATCGATATTAATGAGCTGCCCGGCATAACATAGATTATGTTATACCCAAGTAATTCAAACTGCTCGTCTATGGCATTCTGCAGCCCCTCCCCCAGCGAAATCAATGAGACGATGGCCGCTATCCCCATGAAGATTCCTACCATGGTCAGCCAGCTCCTGACTCCCTTACCTACTATATTCCTTATCGAGATAGTGAAAAAATCCTCTATCATCTTACCTGTACCTCAAGGCATCCACTGGGTGCATTTTTGATGCCTGGCGTGCCGGCAGATACCCTGATAGGCATCCGACGATGAATGAAAACATAAGCGCACCAACCACCAGTTCCAGGGATACGTATATGCTGAAATCCTCTATATACCTTCTGGCGAAATACTCGCCTATCTTACTCATACCTAAACCGAGTATGACGCCGATCACCCCCCCAGTGAGGCCAAGTAATCCGGCCTCTATGACAAACATCGATAGTACGTCGGAGTTTCTTGCACCCACAGCCTTCATTATGCCTATCTGCTTTGTTCGCTCAAGAACTGAGGTATACATGGTGGTCATAATTCCAACCCCTCCGACTATGAGGGAGATTCCGGCAATACCTGACAGAACCAATGTGACCATGTTGACTATGTCCTTAAACACCCCTACGATGTTTTGAGGGGTTTCGACTGTGAAATCTTCCTCTCCCTCCGAAACATCCCTGTGTTTCCTCAACTTCTCCTCGATTTTCTCATCCACCGTATCTATATCAAACCCCTTCTGAATCCGCACAGTAATAAGTGAGTACTCGTCTGTTTTATTGAAGATTTTTTGTCCTGTTTCAATCGGGATTGTTACCTTTGCGTCATGGAATGGGTTACCGCTCTTTATGTTTTTTCCCACGATATGGAACATATGTCCCTCTATCTCTATCTTGTCTCCGACACCGGGTTTTTTATCAAGTCCACTGCATGTTTCAACCCCTATCTGTGCCTCATATCTACTGCCTTGTCTTATGTATCTGCCGTCGTCCACCCTGAATATATCTGTTTTACTCAGGCTTTTCTGTGATTTCGAATCTGTTGGCAAGCCAAAGACCGGGATACTCTTTTTTTTACCGCGCACTTCCAGTGTTCCTGTTGAGCGGAGTACTCCCACGGCTTCATCGACGCCTCTCACCTTTTTTATGACATCCAGGTCGCTTTGATGGAGTTTCGCTGAGATAAGGTCTGAGCCCGGCCCTCCGGCCATGAATGATCCCTCCCCCCCAGGCATTATGGTTAAAACATCACCCCCCACTGCCTCGAACTGGTCATCTATGAGCTTCTGCAGTCCCTGGCCCAGGGAGATCAATGCAACAACGGCGATGATTCCTACAAAGATTCCTGTCATAGTCAGCCAGGTCCGGACTTTCCTGTGTTTGATTCCGTCAAGTGCTAACCTAAGGTAGTCTTCGATCATGTTTTTTTTTTAATATAAAAAAACAGGAGGATCTTATCTGACGAAGAGTTTCCTGTTTATGAATCCGGTAACCAGTCCGAAGAGTTTGTAGACGAACCACAGTGCAAGTAACCCGATGAATACTGCAGGTATTGCTAGAAGGGCCATGGTAACCATAGAGGATGTCCCGTTTGCATGCGTCTTGGTTAGATACTCTGTCTTTGACTGTATGTTGATGTTTATTGTCCCATCTATTACATAGTCTGTGTCACTGCCGGTGCCTTTATACCTTAACGTGACCTTCATGGGTATCACTGTCTTATCCAGGTCCAAATTATCGCTTATCTTTATAGTGAATTCCTCTGTTTCGATGTCGTCTGAGTCGAGGTTTCCGATGTAGATCTCGTTTATGGATAATACCTCGTAGTCGTCGGTTGGTTCCAGGGTGAATTTCAAAAATTTCGCATCCACGAAGCCTTCATTGGATATGCTTAATATGACGTTTCCTTCAACTCCCGGAGCTAGTTTCCCAACCTCGTCCAGTCCGAAGAAGAGTTTTGGTTTACTGTTTATCTGTACGCCGATGGATGTGGTCATGGTGCTTTTATTTCCGTCATCGTTTGTGTAGGTTATGATTACCGGTATCTCATGGGTCTTTACTTCTGCATCAGTTGATACGGAAACCTTGAATTGGGTGTTCACTGATTCATTGGCTGTTATGGTTCCGGCATAGTTTGTTGAGGAGCCGATTGGTGTGAAGGGTGCGGAGAGGCCCAGTTCTATCTCAACATTTTTTGCAACACCGCCTCCTTTGTTGGAAACTACAAGGTTTATATTGTCTGTCGAGCCTATGCCCATTGTATTCTCGGCATCTATGTCAAGGTTTGGTGTTCCTGTAATCTCTATGGTGAAGGGTTCTTCAAAGATTATTTCTCTGTTTTTGTAATCCTCACCGGTTTTATACATCTTAACTATCATGTCATAGTCTGCTGCAGGAGCGTTATCCATCATCTTGATTTCGAATTTAGACACCCAACTCTCTCCTACGAATATGTGCCCTACCTGTTTTTCGCCGTTGCTTATTATAATATACTCCTCTGATATGTCGCTGTCTGGAGAGATTGTTACTATATAGAATTCATCCGGCGATTCCTCCACTATGGTCTGTCCACCTTCTCCTCTTACTATCTTGCCCTGTGCAGCAATAAGTGATCCTGTAATGGTTCTATGTGATTTCACATACACCTTCACTTCATCACCTGCCTCTATGTTGTAGTCGTCGAGGTAGTATGAGTCTATCCTGACGTCGGCTGCTACAATATTCGTAAACAAAACTCCTATACAAAAAAATATCAATATTTTATTTGTTTTCATTTTTCATACCTCTTCAAATTTAGGGTTTAAGCTTTCAGTTGTTCCACCATCCATTATGTGGATGGTTCTTTGTGCGTAGGATGATAGGGTTTCGTCATGGGTTACCATTATGATGGTTTTTCCCTCCTCCCTATGCAGTTTTGATAGCATGCTCATTACTTCCTTGCCTGTTTTTGAATCAAGGTTGCCTGTGGGTTCATCAGCCAAAATAACGTCCGGGTCATTGGCAAGGGATCTTGCTATTGCAACCCTCTGCTGCTGTCCCCCGGATAGCTCTGTCGGCTTGTGATGCATTCGTTTCTCTAGTCCGACGAGGGTAAGCAGTTCCCTTCCTCTTTTCTCTCTGATTCCTTTGTCAATGCCTTGGAATGTCATCGGCAGCGTAACGTTCTCTATTGCATTCAGGCTTGGCATTAGATTAAATGTCTGGAACACGAAACCGATTATCTTGCCTCTGATCTGCGCCAGGTCGCTTTCCTCCAGCTCTGATATGTCTTTCCCTTCAAGATAGACCTCTCCTTTTGTTGGGACGTCAAGGCAGCCTATCATGTTCATGAGCGTTGATTTACCTGAACCGGAGGGGCCCATTATGGCCACGAACTCCTGGGGGTATATGTCCAGGTTCAGCCCCCTTAATGCTTTCACTTGGACTTCACCCATCTGATATATTTTCCAGACGTCCACGAGCTCGATTATCGGCTCCCTGGTTTTTTCTTCAGGCATTTTTTTTTGTCCAATATTTATGGTATTTTTTTGTTAAATATTCTGTTTTCCGCTGACATCCGCTCCAGTTTCTTCGAAATATCCTCCAGCAGTTCATCGAATTGTATCATCTGGTGGTAGTAGCTTTCTATTATACGCAGTTTCTCCCTGGATTCCCTATCCTCTACCTTACCACTGTATTTCTCTATTATTTGGGGTAGTATCTTTTTCCCTGGGTTGATTATGCTCTCGTATGCTGCTTTAATTTTCCGGAGGTTAAGCTTTATTAAGTCCTTTTCCATGTAAAAGAAGACCTTCTTGGTTCCCGGCTTCTTTATCCTGCGCACGATGCCTGCACCCTCCAGCATCTTCATGGTGTTGGATATGGATGCCAGGCTGTAGCCTGTTTTTTTTGAGATTTCTTCCATAGCCACCTCCTTGGGCTCCAGGTAGATGACGCTGAGTACTGTTGCCTGCAGGTCTCCCATGCCATATGTTTTGGCCAGTAATTTGAAGAATCCCGCGAATTCCTCCTCAATAGCCTCCATTTTAATATTTTAATTTAT
>JAYEGX010000091.1:0-7798 GCA_034659295.1 Candidatus Altarchaeota archaeon
ATTGGGGTGGGAAGCAGGAAGGGTGTTGAAAGTGAGATACCGCCTGAGCTAATAGGGTTGAATGCTACAGCCACTAAGTTCCCAAACCTTGATGAGGAAATGCTCCGCTACATAGCCAACGAAACCAATGGCAGGTATATGATAATAGACAACGAAAACTCCATTAAGAGGGCTTTTGAAACAGCCTTGGAATACAGGAAAGTCAAAAAGAATATGAACAAGGAGTTTCTGCTGGTTTTAGCCGCCATACTCCTTATGGACTGGGCTTTCGAGATAACAAGATACAGGCCGCTGCCTTAAAATATATCAGTCTGTAGTCCAATATAGTAATGTAAAAAAAAAAATGGGTGAAAACAATAAATCCGACTTCGACTCTATTTTCGAGTTAAAAGGTGAGAGAGGGGATGATGGAGAAGAACCCCTTAAGGAGGTTAAGGAAAAGGAAAAACCTCCTGAAGAAACCGAAGAGAAAACTTCTGAAGAAACCAAGGAGGAACCTACTGAACAAGATGATAAGCAGACTGCTGATGACTTGTTTAAGGAGTTCCGCAAGGATTTAGAGGATGATGAGAATTTGATGGAAGAAAAAGATAAGGTTGTGAGTGAATTTGATGAGATAAAAAAGGAGGTCGAACCCCCAAAGAAGGAACCTGGGGTGGAGGAGAAAAATGTATCAGGTGAGCAAGCAGGTATTGTTCTCAGGGAGGGGCATATAGAGATACCCTCTGATTCTAATGTGCGTTTGATAAGAAAAGACGGGAAGATTTCAGTGGTGGTCGGTAAGGGAACTGGTGAGATGGGAATTGACGGGGAACTCATTGATTTAAGCAAGTTAACAAGCGGGGAAGACATCACTTTAGGGGGTGGGGAAGAAAGTGATGTGGAGGATATATTAAAGAGCATACAGGAAAGCGGCCTTGGTGAGGGTGGATGGGTGGATGAGTCAGAAGGTGATGAATTCATTGGTGAGATAAGAGATGATATCAACCTCCTTGACCTCAGAAAGGAGTTCATGGAGAAGGAGGAGGAAGAAGAAGAGTTTGATGATGAATTCGAAGAGGAAGAGGGTGTTTTGGATAGAATAAAGCGTTTTGTAAAGAAGACCGCAGTGGAGGGTAGGGAGGAGAAACTGGTGCGCTTAAGCATGGAAAACCTGGACAAAACAGGGGGTATGAGAGATCAGAGAAAGGCAACAGTAGCAGTAGCATGTGTTTTAAAGGAGTTCCTGCAGATTAAATTCGACATCAACCGTGAATTGACTTATATAGAGCTTATAAAGGAGCTGCGAGAAAGAGAGATGGACAAGAAACTAAGGGACTCGCTGATTAGATTCTTCAAATCAACATCCATAATGATGTACGCGAACATTGGTGGTGTGGCAAACTATAATAAGGCACTCAATTTAGCGAAGAGTGCTGTGAAGGAATTAAGTTAACCATCTCATCCTCTCAAAAACGATAAGAATTTATAGCCTGAAAAGTTAATTCTTAACCTAAGGCGGGTGGGGCTGGTTGGCCTACAAGCTTCTCTCATATCAATTTAGGGAAGCCCCCAAGATAAGTGAACGCTAGATATACAAGGGAAAAAATCACTATACTAGCTATGAGGTAGAGTATTAGTTTGATAATCCTATCCCCTGTTTTCTTTTTCTTCCGTCTTCTTTTTTGTTCTTTTTTTTGCTCGCTTTTTCGGGCGACATATAATATGGCCAGGAATATCAGCAAAACCATCAACAGGTTCAATTTATTGATAGCAGGTATCAGGGGTGGGGGAGATAGCGTATACAGTGTTGTGTCCGTGAATGCGTACGCGTTTTCCCTCGACCAGATGATCAGGGTGGAGTTACATATCCTGCCAGCTTGCCCGGTAGCCAGAATATTAAAGTAAGCCCTCCTGGTTTCGTTAGGGATTATAGTGGACACTCCCTCAAAATTGAACTCTTCCAGACAGAGCTCAGCATTCTCTATCCTGCCCCTTATGTCATGAAGCGGTATCTTTCCCACGTTTTTTATCAGAATGGATCCTGTGAGATTCTCATTAGGCAGTAACTCAATCTTCCGGGGCGCCTCAATAATCTCCAGCACGGTTAGGTTACCCGCCCTTTTGACATTGATATAAAAGTAGTCCATGTCAGCTGTAAAGTTTCCGATAACCGCCTGAACAGGAATTACATACTGTCCGGTAACCCCGTAAGGTGGTTTGACGAATAGTGTTCTGTTAACCGTTTCCGAGACATTCAGGAATGACACAAGAGCGCCCTTGTACTCCCAACCCTCAGGAACTATGGGAATGAGGGTGATGTTCTCAGCCGGCACATTACCTATGTTCGATATATTAAAGACTACCGGATTAAACACTCCCTGGGTCCCGTTAACTGTTCGCTTAACTGGCTTGATATCTATCGCCAGCCTGAGCTCATCGGGCTCCAGGGTTGATGAAACCGTAATTGATGTCACAGTAGTTGTAACGGTTTGGGTTACAGTGGTGGTTACCGTGTAGGTGACTGTTGCGGTTACAGTGGTTGTTATTGTGGAAGTTACTGTGGTTGTAACGTTTACTGTGATGTTTTGTGTGATATTCTGGGTTATGTTTTCTTCCATCGCCTCATTAGTCAAAAGAAATAATCCGGGAACGTATTCCTCATACAAGCCCGCTCCAAGACTCTTGTTTGTAGGGAGCAGGTAGAAGTGCTCGTAATCCACTGACGCGTTGAACCTGAACAAGATATCCGTGTTTGTTGCAGGAGTTGTGGTTCCACTGTATTGCAGGGATGCTGGTGTGAACGAGCAGGAGTAGGAGGGTGATGGAACCCAACAGTCAGTAATCGTCCAGTGGTTTGGGATGGGAACATCCATGGCCCATGCATTATTGGTCTGTCCCTGCCCGGTTAGTGAAGTAACGGTTAGGTTGAAGGTTGTGTTCGTGTTTGTATAAAAATCCCTTCCCTTACCCGTGTAAGTATCATTTTCCATAGAGACTGTTATGTTATAGTTGAAGGCATCAACATCCATGAGATTCATCAACTTGGAGGGTTTTGGGTTATAGATGGGGTGGTTTTCACGCACGACATATGTGAGGTTAACCCTGTCCGGCCTGCTTAAATCATTAAAGTAGACTGTGGAGTTGAAAAAATAGTAGCTATTGTTTACTACGTTCGTATAAGCTGATGTATTGTAGGCGGGTGCCAGCTCGTATTCGAGTATGACATAGTCTCTGGGGGCTAATGGATTGGTTAAATTAAAGACCACGCTTGACACAGGATCAGATAGGACACTGCAGGTGTATTCGGAGGTGTTTATGCACCTCACGGCAACAGAGTTGCAGTTCCCTATACTACAGTTACCAAGACTCCCTTGCTCATTCAGAACAATATTCGATGCATTAGCTATCAAGCCCACGTTGAATAATATAAATCTTACAGTCGTATAGGTGCATGTATTCCAGGGATCTGCTGGATTGCAGCCTGATTGCTGGTTTATCTGAGGGGGCATCTCCCGTATAATCAACGGAAAAGGCCCTGATTCAGGAGATGGTGTAGTCAGGTTAACCACGGACTCACCAATCTGTGCCACGATCTCGAAATCCTTTATCACTGTCACAGTACCATAACAGTACACGGTCTTGTTGCAGACTGCAGTCCCGTCAGATGAAATCTGCTTGCATTCCCATACAGTCAGCTTGTAGTTGCATCTCTCCTCCGCAAGCCGGATGGTTACCTCACCTCCGTCTGCTTCCACATCAGATATGAAATAATCTTCCACGTAAACCCTACTGTCTTCGTAGCCACATTCCCCCCCGTCCATGGATGAGTCATTGCTGATGCATGCGTAACAGTATTCATCACAGGAGGTCATATTGAATGCGTAGATATCATAGGATGTGCCGTTTAGCACTACGGGACCTCCCAGGTACACAGTAGTCCCCGGATTCATTCCGGTAACGTTGGCGGTAGGGGATGTCTGGTTGGTTGCTATAATTGTTGAGTTAGTGGGCGATGCAGTATCAGAGCACTCCAGTATAACCTTGTCGGTGCAGTTGGACCTGTTGTCTGCAGTCAACCCGGTGCAGTTATAGCTGATGCTTAACTGGGTCAGGTTTTCGGTGATGTTGGTTTCGTTATAGAGCATGCCGAAGTATTCCACCTGACCAACTGCACTGTAGTTTCCTATTGGCTGTCCTGCGGTAGACCAGAGCGTCCAGAAAACGCTTTCATCCATAGGATCCAACCCTCCGGCAGGGCTTCCCGGACCGGTCCATTCGGCCACATAGGTGCCGTTTCGGGTGTATACCGTTATGTTGTTTATTTTTTCATCCAGTCTCGTGTTACCGCAGTTCTGGAAAAACAACAGGAATACCACGGTCTGGTTCTGGATTATCTGTTCAGGAACATAAAAATAGGTTATAGCACCGCAGCAGCTGGCTAATACATAAACGGAAACGTTTATTATATCTGATTGGTCATCCAGGTAGAGGGTATAAAAGGTATAATTCGAAGAATAATTATGCTCACCCATGGTGTCAACTGCATGAATCCTGTAGTTGTATTCACCCCTCTGGGTTCCGTTGTAGCTCACCTCCCAGTTCCCGCCTATGAGGGACATAGGATTACCGATATCGTTGCTACCGTCAGGTCTCCTGATTATATCAAGGAATACGCTATTGAGGTTGCCGTCGACGTCTATCACACTAGAGTATATGGTTATATTCCTGTTCAATTGAATCCATGTCGGGGGATGCTGCCATACATTGTTTATGGTTGGGGGGGCTGCATGTGCTGTGAGCGCTAACGCTGCAGTTAACATTAATATGAACAACGCCCGTTTAAACAATTCCCGCATCACTTTATGATTCTCACCGCAAGGGATAAAACACTTACTATTAAGGTTATTAATCCCACGTCCATAACCGTTTCGGTTTGTTTCTTATCCAAAACAATCTTCCCGGTTGGGAGGTTGATGTTGGTGTTGCCTTCTTTATCCTGGCTTATTCCCAGGGGGCTGCTGTCCTGGCTGCTGTCAATGGTTTTTGATTTATATGGTTCACCTCCCTGTGTGGATGAGCCCCCAGCTGAGGGATAAACTATATTGTTACCTGTTTCTCTTGTTCCGGTGGATTTCGGGGTTTCTTCTCCGGATTCATCGTCTGTGGATGATGGTTTCGTCCTCTCAGGTCCCCTATCATATATCACAACCGCTTCATCTGTTTCCCCTGCGGAGGTGGAAACGGTTTTCATGGTTTTCACGGTGAACATGTATTCCCTAACCTGGGCCATCTCCTGACCATATCCCTCCTCTATGTCCCCGCCTGTGCCCCTGGCCGTTGCTATAAGCTTGATGTTGTACGTATCCCTTGAAACCGCGTCAGGGACGTAAACGTAGACTTTTATGGGATATAATCGCACGTAAGTTCGCCCGTCACCCAGTATAAGCCATGAAGCATGGTGGCTGGTATCGTTTCTCGTCACCTCGTTGCTTAACACTATTTCCTTGGGAGCAACCTCGACCCCAATCTCCCTGTCATATTCCAGTTTTGTTGATAGATAGATTGGCTTCCGCCCCATGTTAAATAGCGAAACCGTGAAGGATCCTGAATCCCCAGGGTATATTGTTCCCTGATTGTTTCCCGGAACGCTACCCAGCTCTATCTTGGTTGCTGAGACACTGAACATGCAGTATAACGCCATCAACAAAATCACTCCCTTCCCTGTTTTATTTTTTGTCATACTCACACCCCCTCTTTTTTTTATGTTACTGAAGCATTAGCCATCACATAGGCTGTGCCAACATATGTTAATCCCGGCGTAGCCGGTATATCAATGAAATAGTATGTGCTTATGTTGGTTCCAGCAGTAACATTCGCCTGGATAATCTCCCAGCTCCCCGTTAAATTATCTGCTAGAGGGCAATTATTTACCAGAGCCCATGAAACATTACTGACTCCAATCTGGTTTGATCCAGAGGTTAGGTTGGTGCCCTTCAGGTATATGCCATCAGCATCGTTTGAGTTGTTGTGTAGTGTTAGGATTATGGGATTAGTCTGGGATGCATTGCAGGTATCTCCGGGGTAGAGCGTTCCGAAGTTTATGGTGTCGTTGGAGAGTATTAAAATCAAGACCTTGGTTATTTCAATATCGGTGTAGTTTGTGTTGTTGTTTGTTGCTCCCCCAGCGCTGAATAGTACATCAAGCCTCCAGTGCGAGAGTATAGCTCCTGTAGCGTTGATGGTCCAGTTTATTACACACGATTCATTCACATCAAGGGGGTTGTTGGCGCATGATTTCGGGTTTTGTGCTGGAGCGTCGGTTATGTAGAAGGGTGTGTCTGAGGTGGTATTTATCGCCTTATCGGGCACTGCGCCGGAGGCATTGTATCGCACCGTGCCTTGTGTGTTCCCGCAGTTGGCGTTCCTGCAGGTTACGTTAGCTGATATAATGAATTCCTTACCCTGTCCTATCTTGTATCCTCCGTTCTTTGATGCGTTACCTAATCCGGGGATATACGGGGGTAAAATAAGTTGAACCTCCAGCACGCCTGCGGAGGTAATCAGCTCTATTGTTGCATTAGCTTCATTATCTGATGTGATATTATAGTAGATTGTGGAGTTGTCTGTTATGTTGCATTTTGTGGTGTAGTTGTCTAACGGGAGGCCTGTCGTATTCCACCCGTAGACTGCGTGACCTGTGGAGTTGCTGTCATCCAGACCTATATAGTGGAAGCCTGCCTCCGTGGAGTTCCTGTAATAGAATCTCACCGGGTAGTTTTGTATGCCTGAGCCTGTGTTGTTGTCCCTGACCCGGCAGACAAGTGAGACAGTAGATCCCTGGGAGGCGTTGCTCCCGCTTACGGGGGAAATCCATGTTATGTTGGAGTAGCCCCAGACATAGATGGTTGTGTTAGATGAATCATTATCGTAGTATTGTTTCGATACATTCAGGTACAGGGTTTCTGGTCCAACTCCATATCCTTGGGGGATATTCCATGTGGTGTCTTCACCATTGGCTATGTTAACCCATGTTGAGTTATACCATGCGGCTGTAACGGGCGTTATGATAACTCCATTCTCATCTCTCGTTGTTGAATTCAGGTCTATTGTATCACCCCTATGGAAGTTTAAACCGTCACCGGGGTAATCTATGGATGCGTTCAATCTGCCAAGTAAATCGAATGATCCTGCATCATCGTCGTCTGCATTGGTGGTGTTGTAGTAGCCGTTATCGCTTATCATGCAGTGGAACGTCTTGGAGCCTACCGGATCGTTCTGTGCGCTCCAGTTGTAGGTTGCGATACCGCTTCCGTTTGTGTTGACGGTATCCAGATAATCCCAGCTGCCGTTGTAGAAATCAACGGGATAGTTGGGTATCACATATCCCCCGTCTTTATCGTAGACACGGCACCTTAAGGGAACGGTGCCCCTGTATTCTGTTGTGTTAGGCGAGTGCCAGCCTACCTTGCTCCTGCCCCAGATCGTGAAGTTCAGATACGGTAGGGTGTTATTCCAGTTACCCCAGTAATCGGATGCATTAATTTTGACATAATGTATGCCAACAATCCAGCTACTTGTGCTTGTTATTGTGTGGTTGGTCTGGTTTCCTGTAACAGTCTCTGTTGGGAATACATCTAATGCAGGCGAGGTGGTGTTGTAGGTTATATTGGAATCAGTTATGTTCTCGTTCCATTCCGCGTAGGCGTAAACGCTCTGGCCTTTCCATATCCATGACGCATTCAGACCGTATATGACTGCTCCTGGAGGAGTAGTATCTTCACCGGGCATAGCAGCTCTCAGGTCAATAGATACACTG
>JAYEGX010000092.1:0-7764 GCA_034659295.1 Candidatus Altarchaeota archaeon
GGCTCTGATTTATCTGGGGACCATACCTTCGAACTGATTGCCTACAGGAGAAGAAAGAACTACGGGAGAGTGAGGAAAATAGACGCTGAATCAATAAATCTGATGAATGAGGCGTTGTTCCCCCAGAGCTTCCACAACATCGACCCCGAAACCAAACAAACACTTATAACACCCAAGGGTAAAGACCCTGTTTATTGCGGGATCAGGGGGGAAACCGCTGAGGTTGTTGAGAGAGCATGGGATATGCTCAAGCCCCTGGAGGATATAGAGCGCACCCAGGTTTATGTATCCAACCAGGCTACTGACGCACACCTGCGGGAGAAAAAGATTTTCGGGATTAAACCCTACAACTGCGTTATAGCAGAGGGCCTGGTTGAGTGCGATCCTTGGACCATTGAGGGAGGGCATGTCTTCTTTAGTCTAGCAGACGGGAACTCTGCGATAGACTGCGCAGCTTATGAGCCAACCGGAGGATTAAGGGAAACCGTGAGGGAACTTGTTGCCGGGGATCGGGTCAGGGTATACGGTGGTGTGGGAAGATACAAAAAAACGATAAACATGGAGAAGCTGGAGGTTCTTAAGCTGAAAGAAAAAACCCGGGTTACTGCCCCCCTATGCTGCAACAAGCGGATGTCTTCCGCCGGGAAAGGCAAGGGCTATAAATGCAGGAAGTGTGGTAAGCGGGTTGGAGAGGAAGCCGCCGTCGAGGAGAAGATGGACAGGAGGGTGATGGAGGGATTCTATGAGGTCCCTCCCAGAGCCAGGAGACACCTAAGCAAGCCCCTGCACAGGATGATGCAGACTAAAGGCTGATTCCCAGAAAGTAGAGCGTGGTCGGTATTATCAAGATTCCCATGCAGTGTGTTCTTGAGACCCCGGATAATATTGGCAGCAGCCCTATGCTTGTAGCCACCAGGGTCATGTATAACCCATAGAATCCTGTGAATCCATAGACCAGTACTAGTACAAGAACCATCGAGAAAATAGACAGGAGCCTGTAGTCTACTCTCTCAACGAGATCAATGGCTAACCTGCCTATTTTCACATGCAGGATTGTTGCTATGAAGGCTGTGACGCACATAACACCAACCAGTAGCATGAGGGTGTTGTAGTCTATTTCCAGGACCTTGCCTATCATGGTGGCTACCCCGCTTCTGGGGTTGTTTATGGTATAAAGCGAGACAAACGAGTATATGGCATCGGAGGTGTTTATGGCGCTAACCGATAGGATGAAGCGTCTGATATTGGAGCCCATCATCTCATACATCAAAACCCCCACCTGGGAGGGGCTCATAGCTGGTAATATGCCGACCAGAAGGCCCCCCACCGCCCCGAGAAAGCTTGAAGACAGCATTTTTTTGTCCAACTCTATCTCTATGTGTTCATCCTGGGGTACCATGGTCGACTGTTTATTCCTGAGGGAGTAGATTATGTTACTCAATCCGTACAATCCCACAAAAACGGGAAACAACACCTCCGTAGTTGACAGGATTTTTTGCCTGAACATCAGCAGACCCAGGCTACCTGAGAGAAATACTACTGCTGCTGCGGCAACTATTTTGTTTTTCTCCCGTTCCCTGAGGATTAGAACGATTACGGCAATCAGCAGAATGTATACAATAAACGGTCTCAGGCCTTCATAAACTATCGGTATGATATAAAGTGAAGGGATCAGGAGCAGCAGGGCGAAAAACAAACCCATCAGACTGCCGTATGCCGTTAATTTCACAGCCTCCATGGCCCTACCCTGCAGGAGCAGCTGGTGTGTTGGTAGAACAGCCAAAGCGGTTTCTTCCTCCGGCACTCCAAGGTAGATGGATGGTATGAAGTCCAGGAAGGTGTGGGTTACGGCCATACCCACCATGGCTGCCGAGAATTCTATTGGCGATAAGGGGAGCCTTGGATAAAGGCTTAATCCAATGAGGGCTATGGTGTTAACGTGCAGTCCCGGGGTCAGTCCTGTTATTGTTCCAAGTAGACACCCAAAAAGTGCGTAACCTAAATAGTTTATCATTATACTATCTTATAGTAATCTAGAGATATAAATAATCACTATAATACAAGGAAACCGACATAAAAGCCCCGCATCATATCTTCTATAAACGAAACAAAACCATTTACCAAAGTGTTTTATAATGACATGTAACTATAATATTATACTCAAAAGCCCACTCTCAAAATGATGGAAATAGCATATCTCAACGGGACGGTTAACATGAAGGTAAAGCATTCTGACGATTCTGTAGACGATTTTGATGTTGAGGAGATAATACAAAGTCTTAGAAACATTGGCGCGTCCTCTCTTGTTGCAACAAAGGTAGCGGTTGAATTATCAGAGAACGTGTACGACGGGATTGGCACGGCAGAGATCAGGTTAATGTCCTATAAGAAACTTATGAAGATAAGCCCCAAGCTGGCTGAGAAATACAAGTACCGGGATAAACTTATGGTGAGGACTTCAAAGAGCACTCTCGAATGCTTTGATAAGAGAAAAATAACCCGCTCACTGATGAACGAAACCGGCCTGGAGAAAGATAAAGCCCAGATGATAGTAAAGGAGGTTGGGCTGGAGCTTGAGCATATGAGGATTTCATACGTTACCGCACCCCTAATCCGGGAGATAGCCTGCGTTAAACTGCTGGAGCACGGGCTGGAGAAAGAACGGGCCAGGTACACGAGGCTGGGTATGCCAGTCCACGACGTCAAAAAACTTATTGAATCACCGTCTAAGGAAAACGCCAACCTACAATACAACCCCGAATCAGTGCACAAGCTGATGGCCGATCAGATAAGCCGGGAGTATGCACTACTTGATCTATTACCTGTTGATTTAGCGGACTCCCACATGAGGGGTGAACTGCACATACACGACCTTGATTACTTCACAAGGCCCTTTTGCGAGAACCATGATCTAAGATACTTCTTCTTGAATGGGTTTAAAGCAGACGGCGTAGGAAACCACACCTCAGTAGCAGGACCTGCAAAGAAGCCGGAGGTGGCAATCCTTCATGCAGCAAAAATCCTTGCCGCCTCTCAAACCAACTGTGCCGGCGGCCAGGGATTCAGCTACTTCAACACCTTTTTGGCGCCATATATGGAGGGTTTAAGCTATGAGAAAATAAAGCAACTAGCTCAGATGTTCATCTATGAAATGTCAGAGATGTATGTTGCAAGAGGCGGTCAAACCGTTTTTTCGTCCATAGATTTCGACCTATCAATCCCCAAGATACTCAGTGACATTCCTGCGGTTCTCCCAGAGGGCAAGATGCGGGAGAGAACAACCTACGCAGACTTTGAGGATGAAGCTAAAGACTTCCTTAGGGCAATAAACGAGGTATATCTGAAAGGGGATCATACCGGGAAGGCATTTGTTTTCCCAAAGTTCGAGGTTCAAATTGAACCAGATGAAATGAATAACTCCGAGAATGAAGAACTTCTGATGGATATATCCAGATTAGCTGCTAAATACGGGACACCCTACTACATACTTAAACAACCCCACATGCCCAAGCTTTCCGCATACCAATGCTGTGCTTATCTAATGCATCTCGATTATGATCTGGCAGAGGGTGATCTGGAGCTAGGTGGTTTAAGAAACGGAGGCATGCAGGTAATCTCCATCAACCTGCCACAGATATCATATGAAGCGCGTGATGAAGCAGACTTCTTTGAGATTCTAGAAAACCGGATGGAGAAAACAAAGGAAATACTTCTCCTGAAGAGGGATTTAATAGAAAAAGAACTAAAAAACGGGTTGCTACCCTTTTTGTCACAGGAGGTTAACGGGAGGAGATATCTGGAGCCGGGCAGACAGAAATATAATATCGGCATGATTGGAGCAAACGAAATGACTAAGGCATTCACCGGCGAAGAGATTCACGAACCCGAAGGTCATAGATTCGCCTTAAAGGTTTTTAGGAAGATGAGAGAGATAACAGACAGATTCAAGCAAGAAACCGGATTGAATTTCTGTCTTGCCAGGACCCCAGCTGAGTCTTCAGGAGCACGGCTTGCTCAGATAGATTCAAAAAGATACGGGAGCAAGGTTATCCACAACGGGGTTGGAGAATCCTCTTACTACACTAATTCATTCCACGTGAATCCCTCAGCAGACATTCCACTATGGAAGAGACTTGAAATAGAAAGTCCATTCCATCCGATAACCACCGGGGGGGCTATGAGCCACGTCTGGCTTGGAGAATCCAACCCAAGCCCGGAGGGAGTCTATGAGCTAACCAAGAAAATAGCCGAGAAGACTGAAATACAATACTTCGCCTTCACCAAGGATTTGTCCATCTGCAAGAAATGTAACTTTAGTGGAGGCAGTTTGTTGAAGAAGTGTCCCGCATGCGGTTCTACGAATATTGAGTGGTGGTCTCGTATCACAGGATACTATCAGAACGTAACGGGATGGAATAAGGGCAAGCTTGAGGAGCTATCCAATAGGAAGAGATACAATACGTCTGGTAAAGCAACCGTATAGCTTCCAAATATCCAGTTGCTATGGGGGCCGGGAGTTTCATTCCCCGCCCTAGTATGCCAACAGTCTATGGACGGGGTTATGTCTCCTTAATTAAAGGTTTTTTATGAATCTGCTGTCATAGTATTATACCTGTTTTTTACAATATCCAGAAGATGGTGGAAATAGCATATCTCAACGGGACGGTTAACATGAAGGTAAGGCACTCTGACGATTCTGTAGACGATTTTGATGTTGAGGAGATAATACAGAGTCTTAGAAACATTGGCGCGTCCTCTCTTGTTGCAACAAAGGTAGCGACTGAGATGGCAAAAGACATATACGACGGGATTAGCACGGCAGAGATCAGGTTAATGTCCTATAAGAAACTTATGAAGATAAGCCCCAACCTGGCTGAGAAATACAAGTACCGTGCGAAGCTGATGGTGAGAACATCAAAGACCACACTTGAGAAATTCAATCGCAAAAAAATTATTGAATCTCTCACAAAAGAAGCAGGGATCACAAAAGAGATTGGTGGGAAAATAGCAAAGGACGTGGAGAAAGAGCTTGAAAAACTGAAGCTGTCCTATGTCACATCGCCCCTAATCCGGGAGATAGCCTGCGTTAAACTGCTGGAGCACGGCCTGGAGAAAGAGAGGTCCAGGTACACGAGGCTGGGTATGCCAGTCTACGACGTCAAAAGCCTGATAGAGCTTCCCTCCACCGAAAACGCCAACCTACAGCACAACCCCGAGTCAGTGCATAAGCTGATGGCTGATCAGATATCCAAGGAATACTCTCTAATAAACGTATTACCTGTTGATTTAGCGGACTCCCACATGAGGGGTGAAGTGCACATACACGACCTTGATTACTTCTCCACAAGACCCTTTTGCTTCTCACATGACATACGATTCTTCCTAAAGAACGGTTTCAAGGCCGATGGGGTTGGAAACCACACTGCCGTAGCAGGACCCGCAAACAGGCCTGAGGTGGCTTTCCTGCACGCAGCCAAGATTTTAGCTGCCTCGCAGACCAATTGCGCCGGAGGTCAGGGCTTCTCCTATTTCAACACCTTTCTTTCCCCCTATATCAAAGGGCTTTCTTACAAGAAGGTTAAGCAGCTGGCCCAGATGTTCATCTACGAGCTATCCCAGATGTATGTTGCCAGAGGGGGGCAGGTTGTTTTCTCCAGCATAGACTGTGATATGTCCGTTCCCGAACAATTCAGGGACATTCCAGCCGTCTTACCCGGGGGGAAGGTAAAGGATTCTGTAACGTTTTCTGATTTTGAAGATGAGACCACAACACTCTTCAACGCTATGCTGGATGTTTATATGGAAGGGGATTATACAGGGAAAAGCTTTAATTTCCCGAAATTCGAGGTACAGGTACATCCCGACGATATAAGAAAGGGGAGAAATGAGGAGGAGCTTTTGAAGGTTTCGGAGCTTTCAGCAAAGTTCGGCACACCATATTACATAATACACCAGCCCTACATGCCTGATTTCGCATGCTATCAGTGTTGCAGCTTCCTGATGCCGTTGGATGAAGCCTCAACCGAGGAGGATGTGGTTAACGGAACCATACGGGGCGGGGCCCTTCAGGTGGTAACAATCAATCTGCCCCAGCTGGCCTATGAATCAAACGGAGATGATGAGAAACTGTTTAAGCTCCTCAGGGAGAGGATGGATACGGCCAAGGAAGCGCTGGTACTGAAGAAGGACATAATCGATCGCAACCTGGAGAATAACCTGCTACCTTTCATGAACCAGCCGGTGGATGATGAGGGCACAAGATACCTTTCCACAGATAAGCAGAGCTACATCATAGGTCTGGTTGGGATGAATGAGCTGGTGAAATCCCACACAGGTGCGGAATTGCATGAATCAGATGATTCATGGAGGTTCGGCTTGAAGGTAATGAAGCGGATGAAGGACATTGTGGCAGACTTCAGGAAGGATACGGGTCTGAACTTCGCATTGGCGAGAACCCCTGCAGAGTCCTGCAGTTACCGTTTAGCCCAGATAGACCTCAAAAGATACGATGGCAAGGTTATAGCAAACGGGCCAGAGGATGCCGCATACTACACAAATTCATTCCACGTGAATCCCTCGGCAGACATTCCACTATGGAAGAGACTGAGCATTGAGGGAGCATTCCACCCCCTGACAGACGGGGGTGCGATGAGCCATGTCTGGCTTGGGGAATCCAACCCAAGCCCGGAGGGAATCTATGAGCTAACCAAGAAAATAGCCACAAAGACTGCGATACAGTATTTCGCATTCACCAAGGATTTATCTGTCTGCAAGAACTGTAACTTCACCGTAGGCGGTTTAACAGACAACTGTCCTAAGTGCGGCTCATCTAATATAGAGTGGTGGTCCCGCATCACCGGGTACTACCAGAACGTGGGCGGATGGAACAAGGGCAAACTTGAGGAGCTTGCCGAGAGAAGACGCTACGGCACCTCAGGGAAGACAACAGAAATAAACGAGAGAACCAAGAAAAAGCTTGGGAATACCGGCGTAAACGGCTGGGATAGTGAACATGATTTCTAGATTAAAAATGACCAGATTAATTCTTTACACCGGAACGAACTGTCCACGATGTCCTGAAGCCAAGAAAATAGTGGAGGATGTGACCCAAGCCCTTAGGTTGAAGAAGGGTGAGGACTGGGATATAAAAAATATTGACGATGAAGAAAACATGTTAACCGCACTACAGTATCAGATAGCGTCCACACCATCCATAGTAATAGACGGGGAGGTGTTCATCATGGGGGCGGTACCGGATAGAAAAGAGCTTGTGGATAAATTAAAGGATTAATCCCTCCCATAAAAACCCCCTTTACCCTTCAGATATAACAGAATCTATGTTCTTTTTTCCCAGCTCCTGCGGGTAATCAGCTATCTCGTTAACGCGTAATCCTAAAGCATCCGAGATATCTTCCAGATTGCATGGCCTCCTCTTAAAGAGGCTTATTATAGAATCCTCAAAATCCCTGTTGTATGAACCCACCGACCAACTTTATATCTCAAAAAAGCATAATTCATCTCCTGAAACCCCGCGTGAATACTATATCCCCCACCCCCACACCTATGTGGCGTGCAATCAGGGGGCATTTGGCCATCAAAAGGAAATAGATGTAATCCTGCTCGTTTAAGCCCTCAAAGTTACCCTGCCCCTTGCTTAAAACCAAATCCGCTTTCTCCAGTTTCTCCAGAAAGAGCGGGTCGGTTCTATCAGGCCCGGTTCCTGGCATACCGTTGCCCATGTAACCTACATCCACCTTATCTCTT
>JAYEGX010000093.1:0-7472 GCA_034659295.1 Candidatus Altarchaeota archaeon
TTGAAATGAAGGATAGTGACATCGAGGAGGGTATAAAACTGGTCCGGAAGATAGTAGGCGCTACAAACCCCCTGGAGGCTGAGATGGGCACTATAAGAGGTGACTACGCCTCAGATGTATCATATAATGTAGTGCACGCCTCAGATTCAGAGGAATCAAATTTATACGAGACACCCATATTTTTCAACAAGGAGGAGATACTGGATTAAGAATGGCCACACCATACGAGGTTAAACCAGAAAAGCTTATACCTGAGCTAGCAGATGATTTGAAAAACAACATCAAATTAAAAAAACCTGATTGGACATCTTTCATCAAAACAGGCGCTCATAAAGAGAGACAACCAGACGATGAAAACTGGTGGTGGATGCGCTCCGCATCCATCCTGCGGCAAATATACATGAAGGGTCCTGTGGGCGTTCAGAGACTGAGAGGAGTGTATGGCGGTAGGAAGAACCGAGGCGTTAGGCCCGAGAAAGCCTATAAAGGCGGCGGGAAGATTATCAGAGTCATATTACAGGAATTCGATAACATAGGTTTCACGGAAAAAGCAGATAAAGGAAGAAGAGTAACCCCAAAGGGGCAGGCTTACATGGATACCCTAGCTCTCAGAATACTGAAGAAAACAGGATAATATAATAAAATGTCTGATAGAGACCTTGATATCATCAGAAAAAAAAGGATGCAGGAGATGCTCTATCAACAACAAAATCAGATGCAAGAGCAACAGATACAGGAACAACAAGAAGCTCAGGTTAATGGTTTGATCAAAAAAGTCATAACCCAGATTCTTACACCCAATGCAAGAGAGAGGCTAGCTAATATCCGGCTTGCAAGACCCCAGCAGGCTAGAGAGATTGAACTTGTTCTAATCCAGTTACACCAACAGGGTAGAATGCAAAAGCAACTCTCTGATGAGGAATTCAAGGATTTATTGAGTAATCTCTCGAAAAGAAAAAAGGATATAAAAATAAAAAAGAGATAAGAGAGTAGTAAACTACTCCTTACCCTTCACTTCCGCACCTACATCCGTGAAGTCGGTGAATTCTTCATCAACATTTAAGTTACCACTATCGTCCTCTTCACCGAAGCCTTCCTCGAACTCATATCCAAAGACCTCTTCTTTCTCATCTGAAGGAGCCTTCTTAGTTTTCCTACCTGCTACAACAACAGAAAGTAGTATCACAGCTATTGCAACAACAGCAATCGCCCAATACATATAGTTTATGTGCAAAATTGGATCCGCCTGCTCCTTGAGTTCATTCAATTCCATGGTTGTTTGCTCATATTCTTGAGCAAGAGCTGTTTTCTCTGCTATTGTCTTATCCAATCTCTGAGTTGTTTCCTGTAGGGTGTCATTTATCCTTTCCTTTAAGGTGATACATGAGCCAATAGATATTATCAATTGATCAATGTCTGCTGATACATTCGAGGCTATTTTTGTCGTCCTAAGCCAGTCCACTATATTGGTTCCAAACCGCAGGTTATCATATTTATATTTGGTAGTATCCAGGTGATCGTTTGTTAACATGTCCTCATCACTTAAAACAAAAACCAAGCCTTCTCCCACAATACCAGCTGCGGCTATAGGAGGGCGACTGCCTTTCTGGAATATCTGTGACTCAGGGGAGTATGCGTTCCTGCCACATATGGCAACCGTTTTCACGTTAGAGTTCTGGTCTGATTTAGGAACATCTATTCCAGACCCTTCGAAGAATGCTATCTCACGCACTCCCTGGATAGCCAACCCAATTGTGGGATCACTATCTGGGTTGAATGTATTAACCACAAAATCTTTCTCGGTGATTTTTGTTCCCCCAACAACAGGGTTTCTCTCATCCTGTAATATGGCGGAATCAAGTGTCATACCGAAGGGTATCGTTATCTGGTTTGCTGGAGAAATACCTTTCTTTGATGCGGAGCCACCCAAGATGAATAATCCCCTGTTTTTTTGCATAACAAACTCGAATATTGCTGCCAGCTCAGTCGATGAAAGCTGACTAGAGAGTGCTGCTATAACCAGGACATCAGGGTCTCTTGTCTGTAGAACATCCCTGCTCAACTCAATACCCAGGCTTTCAACAACATATCCCCTCCCCTCCAGAGCATCCTTGAAGGTGGAGTAATCGGTTTCTATAGTATACCCTTTAGCTGAGTTTTTTTCGTAAAATAAGATCCTCTTTTGTTCCACAGCAGAAGCTGTTAAGCTCCCAAACAACACCATAATCACTAAAATAGCCACATTTGTTTTTTTATTCCAACTCATTTTGTATTAACACCTCACATATATTAACATGGACCCCAGACTCTACCACTTGATGTATGACTTAAAGCAGTAGCCTGGTTCACATAAGAGACATTTAATTTTACGCTGTAGCCGCTAGCTCCTTTAGGGCATATGGCCACCCGGTCATCATCGGGCTGTAGATTCACAGTGGTTATATCCCCCTGCCCTATATAACCCGCATTATACATGGAATCAGCTAGAGTCACATTCAACGTGATAGACGCTCCAACACCGTTCATGAAAACAACATACAGGGTGTTCGAATCACCACTTGAATGGTCTATGGGCCTGACGTTTCCGAAACCAGTTTGACCCATCGTGTTCTGACCCATCCTGAATACACCCATTTGGTATAGGGCTGTTCCCACAATCATAACAGCGAGAATAGCCCACCCGTACGTCATCAAGTACTCCATAGCACCCTGTGCTTTCCTTCCTAGAAACTTCATTTTATTACATACGTGAGAACGATTACCTTAGCTTATATATCTTTGGTTATTGAATTATAAATAGTTTACGCATAACCCTCTAGTCTCTCATCACTCTAACTATAAGGTTTCTGGTTCTGGGTCCGTCTAGTTCAACAAAGAAAATCCTCTGCCAGCTTCCAAGCTCAAGACGACCGTCGATAAACGGAATCACCAGATGCTGGCCTAGTAGGATTGAGCGCAGATGCGATTCGGCGTTATTGTCTATTCGATCATGCCTATAGTTTGCAGGGGGAACGAGCTTTCTTAGTATCTCTTCCATATCAGCTACTAAACCCTCTTCGTTTTCGTTTATGCTCAACCCAGTGGTTGTGTGTTTAGTGTATAGTACAATAACACCTTCCTTGATTGATTCCCTAGAGAGTAAATCCCCTATCTCTTTTGTTATGTCCAGAAACTCTGTCTTCTTCCTGGTTTTTACCTGAATGATTTCCCTCATTTCCCACTCAAATCATGTAGTTCAACTGTCAGGTTCTCTGAATCCAACACACTGAAATAACCGTCCAGCAAGGCTCCTGTATTGATTATTCTTGTTTTCCCTATGAAGTCTTTTCCCCTGGACTCGTGTATGTGCGAGCATATGACCAGATCGGGCTGGTATTTCTCTATAATCCCCCTTATGGCCGTGCTCCCTGCATGCACTCCCAGGTTGGTTACATCGCATCTGGTGTTCCAGGGTGGCTGGTGCACCACAAGGATTTTTTTCTCTGCTCCTGTTTTCTTCATTAGTTTCTCCAGGTTCTCGTGTATTTCATCCTCCCTTAACTCGAAGGGGGTCTGGTAGGGTGTTGGTGTGGAGCCACCGAATCCTATCAGGGATGTGTCGTCGTAGACCTTTATTTTTTTGTGGAGGCTTATTCCTCTCTCATCGAGTTCAGCTATTATTTCTGGTGAGTCGCAGTTTCCTGGGATAGCCAGCAGGTTGAATTCTACGAGCTTGTCCAGGGTTTTCTCACACCATCTAATGTTTTTGTCAGGGCTTCGGTGTTCTCCATAGGCTGGGAGATCCCCCAGCAGGAGTATTGACTTGATCCCTTCTTTTCTGGCGTACTCTATTGCCTTATCCAGGTTTTCGATGCTCCCGTGTATGTCAGCTAACACCATGTACATCATTTCTTTTTTCATGCATTCCTCAGTTTCTCCGCTATTCCCAAACCGCTGGAGGGGGACACCCCCTCCCCCAGTTTTAGGTTAATCCTGACCCCTCCCCCATACATTATCTCATGCACTCCTCAGTTTCTTCGCTATTTCGTCCATTTCTTCATCGGAAAATGGATTTGTTAGGTTCTCCTGCACGTAACTGAACATGTTCACAAACATATCGAATACGTTCTTCTCTCCTTTTATTGTGGGGATGAGGAATATGTGCACGTGCGGGATTCTCATACCCCGGGCGAAGAGGTCGATGTATTCAACATCATAGGCTTTTTTCATCTTTTCACTTATACGTTTAGCAGCCTTAAAAACCCTGCATGTGAGTTCCTCACTCATCTCATGGAACCACACAACATGTTTTTTTGGGATGACCAGCACATGACCCCGGGAGAAGGGTTGGATGTCCAGCAAGCCGATAACGTCCTCGTCCTCGTATACCCTCCTGGCTGGCAGCTCTCCTTTAACGATCCGGCAGAAGATGCATTCTTGTTCGTCCATAAGTGAATATTTAAGAATAAAAGAATATATGATATACGTTTCTTATTCCTACCCCGGTAGCTCAGTGTCGGAGTTACCCGACGAGTAAGGTGCGGCATTCGCTAACGCTCAGCCACACACACAAATGCCTCGGTAGCTCAGTGTCGGAGTTACCCGACGAGTAAGGTGCGGCATTCGCTAACGCTCAACCACACATACGACACAAAAAAAAAAAAATAATGCCTCGGTAGCTCAGTGTCGGAGTTACCCGACAAGTAAGGTGCGGCATCCGCTAACGCTCAGCCACACACACGACACAAAAAAAAAAATGCCTCGGTAGCTCAGTTGGTAGAGCGCTTGGCTGTTAACCAAGCGGTCACAGGTTCAAGTCCTGTCCGAGGCGTTTTTTTCTTTATTTCCCTGAGTTCCAGATCACCTACCTCATTGAACCAGACCTTCTTCCCAGGTTTTGGCTTCTAAAATTTCACGGATTTTGCAGCGTATCCAATATCTCGTGAGCATAGTAGTATATCGGTTTTTTTGTTTTGCTCTTTTTGAGGATGCCCTGTCTCTCAAGTATAAGAATTGCTTTTTTCGCCGTCATGAGGTGTATACCCAAGTCCTCAGCTACTTGTGAGGTGTAGATTACTGGATTATCCTTAAACAATGAATCAAGAAGTTTTATTGTTGATGCAGTAACCTTCTTCTTTCTGATTTTCATATGATAGCTGTCCCATAATTCATTTATCCTTCTAGAAAGTCTTATCGAGTTATTTGCTTGCTGGATGACACCATTTAGGAAGAAGGTAAACCACCCCCTCCAATCACTGCTTTGACTGACTTTGAGCAGTCTCTCATAATATTCAGACCTGTTCTTTTGGAAATAGAAACTAAGAAATAAGATAGGATGTTTTAAGCATCCTCTTTGAGCCAGAAATAGGGACAATAACAGCCTGCCTATCCTCCCATTACCGTCTAGGAAAGGGTGTATTGCCTCAAATTGGTAATGTATTAAAGCCGTCTGTAATAATACTGGGATTTCATGATCTTTTTGTACAAAGAGTTCCCAATCAAGGAGCAATCCCTTTAATTCATCGGCTTTGGGTGGAACATAGGTGGCAAGCTCTATCGGAACATTCAATGGCGCAATCCAGTTCTGCCTATCTCTTATCTCACCAGGCACTCCGAGGATATTAATTCTTTTCTTCAAAAGCATTTCGTGTAGTTTCTTCACTAAGTTAAGATCTATCTGGTTTTCTTCTTCTAATCTCTTAAATCCATAAAGCATAGCATTAACATAGTTTCTTACTTCCTGCTGATCTGGAAGTGCTGCACCATTTTTTTCGGCTTCAAACCGATAGAAATCAGATATTGATGTCTGTGTTCCCTCAATCTGAGAGCTGTATACTGCCTCCAAGTTGACATAAGGGAAAACCAGAAAATCTATATTTGGATCATTTTGTCCGCAACCATTTAATTCACCTAATTTAAGATCTGCTTTAGATAGGAGAGTACTAATCTTGCTGTCGTATATGTTCTCCAAATTGGTCGGGATCTTATTGGGTACAAACGTTAATTTTCCTTTGAATTTACCTTTTTCTATTGATTTAAATTCACCATTTGGGTTATCAAATGCTGACGGCTTCATTGTGTGTCTGTTAGATGTTACAAAAATCACGTATTTGTAGATATTAGGGGGGAGCTAATTTACATTTTTTTACATTTTTTGTATATTAGCTGATAGATATAGATAATTTTTCGTGTTTTTTATAGCTTTGTTCTACACTCCTCATATATAAACTTATCGTTTTTTAAGCATAAATAGGTCATTTTTGGAAACCCAACCACCTTTACGAATCCATTCATTACCAGAAAAAAACCTAAAAAATTCTGCGAACAATTTGGAACAGATTATGAACACTCGCGAAAAACTGATTAAGCACTATTTCACCTGAAACTTGTAGTATACAGTCCAGGTCCAAGGCGTTCCTGATTTTTAAGCTCGTAGCATATCGATTTCTGCCTCACTCTAATGTTTTATTCGCTGGAATCTAATCCCATAACTGATGAGAAAATACTTGATTCTTGGATTGGTTCTGGTAGTCGTGTTTTTGAATGGATGCGCCGACAAGGCGCCTTCAGCAGCCTGCGGAAATCAGGTATGCAATAAAACAGAGAACCCGGATAATTGCCCTGCAGACTGCATGATATATGAGAGGATAAAGATTATAGGAGACAGCCCTAATAACGGGATAGCTGACGTAAGCATTGAATACGGCCCCGACGGAGTCGGGTGGATGACTTATTCAGCTGTTGAAATCGGCAGCCCACCCCACGTAAGCACACACCTCGCGAAATCCTCCGACAACGATAAGATCTGGGAGTACGTTAAAAAAAATCAATCCCTCCATCAACGACTCTGTAGAACTAAAAGGTGAAATTATTGAAGGCGCATGGTGGAATGCTGTCGATGCAGGGACATGTCGTCAAATTATTCAAGCATAATGTCAGGGTGTTTATATTCGCATCCAAAGACCATGGAATGAACTGGGAGTATGTCGCCACCCTGTTGGACAACAAGGATGCAACAGAATATAACGCAGACTATTTCACAGGGGCCTCTATCGCAGAACAAAATGGCAGGGTATTCCTTTTAGTCAGCCCCGAGAAAATAACGAAATATCCCTTTGACACCCATAAGGGAACTGTAATCTATGAATTCGAGGACCTCAAAACAGGGAGACTAAAACGGGATGTTGACGGGAAACTGGTAGTGGTGAAACGCCTTGCGACTGCAACATCAACGGGCGGACAAAGCGACTTCGACCAGAAGAACACATACGGCAGCATAGTAATGGACCACAAAAACATCCAGGGAGCTCCTGAATTCTGGCAGATATACAACACTAAACAACAAATAGTTTAAGAAGGAACTTATCTGCACATCCCCTACTATTTTTCGAGGAGTTAGACTTTTGTTACATGTGCTTATGGTATTTATTTATGTATGAAACCCATTAGACTAATGAAATGGACTCTGTTTCTTTAGAGAGGGTATACGCTAA
>JAYEGX010000094.1:0-24394 GCA_034659295.1 Candidatus Altarchaeota archaeon
TGGTTCTCTCGGGTGTTGAGAATAGTTTCTGCAGGTTTTTTGTGTGAGAGATGTGTGGTTGGCTTGTTCCCATAGTATAAACATAGTGTTTCCACTATAAAAACAGAAGGTTCATGTAATAGAAACAAAAAAAAGGGGGAATTGAAAAGAAAAAGGAGTGGGGAAAGGGATTCGAACCCGACGTCAAGCTTAAAGAAAAGCTTGAGCAAAACAATACTATTCCTACAAAGTAAATGTTTTCTTTGGGGTACCATAGCACTTTCTTTTACAAAAGAAAGGGCTTGCGGGGGGAGGGATTCGAACCCACGAAGACCTGCGCCACAGGATCTTAAGTCCTGCCCCTTTGGCCGACTCGGGCACCCCCGCATTTTATGTAAAAGTATATGGAATATATGATAAAATATGAGGGGGTGTGGTGTTTTTTTTTATTTTTTCTTTAGGTGCTTGAATTTTCTTTCGAAGTCTTTGTAGTCTTGGCTTCTTTCAAAAACCCCTAAAACCAGTATCTGGTCTGCTTCGGGCATGTGAAGTGCATACATAAGTCGCTGGTATTTTCCTTCGACGGAAAGCTTGACTTTCCTAACACGCGTGTATCCTTTATGTAGCGGATACCTGAATGGGTTTTTCTTTACCAGAAGTAGTTTATCACGTATCAGGTCTCTTGTTTTTTCATCATAAGTAAGCCATTGTTTCCTGAATAGTTTCGTGAATTCAAGCTTAAAGGATGAGGCCATGTTTACGCATATCTTCCTCAGAAAGCAGATTACCTGCCGCCTTTTCTTGTCTAACCCACTCCAGAAGCTGCCTGTCTTTATCAGTTATCTCGCCTAAAGCAATCTTGTAGCTTAAAACCTCCCTGCGTAATCCTTCCCTCACTATCTCGCTGAAATTGCTGAAGTAGCCCTTCTCCACCAACGCCTTAGATTCTTTCAGAAGCTTTTTTGGGACGAGCACATTAACTCTAACGGAATCCATCAAAACCACATATGTGTATAATATATGTATATCATATGCATATAAATACTCATGGTTATACGAGTGTGTTTGTAAAAAAAACCTTTTGTTTTCCCCCCCCTCCATAGCAGGGTTACATAATAAAAAGGGGAGGGAAGGATTAATGTTTTCTTGCGAGAATTAATGTGGCTGTTGTTGTTGCCAGCAGTATCGCTAGGGCGGGGGCCAGAGGCGTTGGGTACTCTGGTGCAGGTATGGGTGGCTGGGTTGTTGTTGTTGTTGTTGTCTGCTGACAGGTTGAGCCTCTGCCTTGGAAGATTCCATTTAAACGATGCTTGCAGGAGAATTCGTTGACGCTTAGGTCTCCTTGTATGCAGCACCGGTCTTGAAGCCAGAAAGCGTCTACTCCCAGGTGTGATGAAGTGCATATTGTCTCGTTTATCAGGATTCCCTCCACCTCGGTGAACGTGCAGGCCCCTGTGAGATCCATGCATGTTGTGTTCTCCAGGTATATCATCTCTCCTTCTGTGTAGTAGATGTTTGAGGTGTTGCATAGATCAGGTGTTGTTTCCCCGCATATTCCGGCCTGGCTTCCGTTGGTTGCGACGCAGATCCCTTCTCCGCCCGACATGTTTTCAACTGCTCCACTGCAGGTTGTAACGGGCATCCATCTGACTGATATTATGCCCCCCTCTCCTTGTTTGTTAGAGCATTCTTGCCATGTTAGGTTGTCTATGCATTTTACGGAATTGGAATCTATGAAATCTAGATCGAAAAATCCCGGAAACTCAAAGAGCAGGCAGGCCCCGGTTATGTTTGGAGGTATTTCTTCCCCGGAAACGTTCAATACCAGCAAAAAAAGTATTAATCCTGAAGCAAATGTTTTTCTCATATCAGCCACCACAATAATAGGTATATTGTTTTAATTCCATAAAAGATGGTTTAGGTATGTACAACACATGAAACAAAAAAGGGGGATATTGTTTTGGATGGAAAGAATAGGGATTTCGCACTGTGTTATCATCAATCACAGTGTTACGTGGAGAGATAATGAGGCAGGAGAGGTTGAAGTGGGAAAGATACATGAGAGGGGAGGGCCTTGAGTGAGCTCTCCTTTGCCATAGGGTATATCTCAATAATTTTATTTTTTCTGATAGATTAATAGAGTTAAATTTTTATACTTGAAAAAATGATAGATATAACATGGAAGAATTCTTCAAGAGAAAACTCGAAGACGAAATAAGCAGGTACATAGAAAGAAGGGAGATAATCGGTATAAGAGGGTCGAGACAGACAGGCAAGACAACACTACTCAAGATAATCTCGGACAGGATACAAGAAGACAAGGCATTCATCAATCTCGACCTCATAGAATACCGGAGAACGCTTGAAGAAAACCCATTAGATCTCGTCAAAAGATTCAAGAAAACAAGGAAACTGTTCATGTTCCTAGACGAAGTCCAGAGAGTGAAAGACGGAGGAGAAAAACTGAAGATAATCTATGACGAATTCCCGGACGTGAAACTCTTCATATCAGGCTCATCCTCCCTTGAACTGAAGACGAACATACTACCCTCCCTCGTAGGCAGACTGTTCCTCTACGAGCTCTATACATTCGATTTCGAAGAATACCTGTCGGTCAAAGATGAAGGACTCGCCAGATTATTCAGGGAAAACCAGAGCAGCCTGAAGAAATTCCTTGAAGGGAGAGACGACATCGCACCGCCGTCATACACAAAGGAATACATGGAAAACTGGAAAGACTACGTCATCTACGGAGGATATCCGGAGGTCGTCAGATCCAGAAACAAGGAAGAAAAAACCACCATCCTGAAAAACATCTACAACCTCTACCTGGAAAAAGACATAACCGCATTTTTCAAGATAGAGGAAACCCTGAAATTCAGCGACCTGCTGCAGTATCTAGCATTCAATACCTCTAAAATGCTCTCAACCTCCTCCTTAGCCTCTGACCTGAAAATAAGCCACAATAAGGCGGAAGAATACCTGACGATACTACAACACACCTACATAATCCGACTACTTAAACCGTTTCACAGGAACCTGGTCACAGAACTGAAGAAATCCCCGAAAATCTATTTCCTTGATACGGGACTGAGAAACACTGTAATGAACAATCACACCCCCTTCGAGAGCAGAAGCGATAAAGGAAACCTCACTGAAAACTTTGTCTTAAAGGAGCTGACCTCAAATTTCAGGGAATGGAAGCTGAACTACTGGCGAACCACAGGAAAAGCCAAAATAGACTTCATTTTAAGGAAAGACGAAGAAGCGATACCAGTCGAGGTTAAGCTCGACGGAGAAAAACTGGGTAAGGGATTCTACAGCTTCCTGAAAACATACAAACCAGAGAAAGCGGTTATCGCCACCAAGGAAAAATTCAAAAAACAGAAGATCAACAGCACAACAGTATACTGGATCCCAGCATTCTACATCTAGAACTTCCACATAACCCTTGGATTTTAGAACACATCGCACTGTGTTATCATCTCGCACAGTGTTATCATTCTAAGAGGCGTGAAATGATTCTCGGTCGCGTGTCAGGCAGTAATGGACATTGAGTCTTCCACGGTACAGGGGATATGAGTGATAGATAGATTATATGAAATAAGAAATAGAATATAGGTCGATATGGCCGGCGAATGGGAAGCCATTGTCACTACATGCTGAATGAGACGGTGGGTTAATGAAGCATGGGAGGTTGAATTGAGAGCGGTATCTGCTGGGAAGGAGTAGATTGATTAGTGTGTTCTTTGGTGATGAATTTGTTAAGGGTAAGAGAGATATACTTTTAATCTTGATTAAAACTATTACCCCATAACCTTTAATCTCAATAGAAAGATATTTAAACTACTTCATCCAATAATTATCTATGAACCCGGAAACCCTTAAAAAATGGAATCCATGGTGGGTTTACGGCAGCGTCCCGGAAGAGCGGCGCGGAATACGCAGAGACGAACTGCTTGAGGAGCTATCCCACCTGATCAACGCAAAGGAGATAGTAGGTATAACCGGTGTCAGAAGAGGGGGGAAGTCCACAATCCTATACCAGTTAATAGATATCTTGTTGTCTAAGGATGTTCCAGCCAAAAACATACTCTACTTCAACTTCGACGAACCGCTGCCCGAAAACGACGTCTATACTCTCGACAGGGTGCATAAAACATTCCTTGAATTAAACAACCCGCAGGGCAGGCAGTATCTATTCCTCGACGAGATACAGAACATCAGGGAATGGGAACGGTGGGTCAAGACACAATACGACCTCAAAGGTGAAAAACTCAAATTCTTCGTCACAGGATCGAACACATCCATGCTATCAGACAGCCTTGCCAAACTACTCACGGGGAGACTATTATCTCAGGAAATCTATCCCCTGAGTTTCAGAGAATACCTCACATTCAACGGATTCAAGCTAAGGGACATGGACTTGCAAAAAGAGGAGATAAAACACCACCTCATGAAATACCTTGAGGAGGGGGGGTTTCCAGAGACTGTCCTAGACAAAAACAGCGAACTAAACCGCCAAAGACTGAGAGAATACTTCAACAGCATACTCTTCAGAGACATAGTTTCAATAAGAGAAATCAAGGAAAGCGCAAAACTCGCCGAACTCTCAGAGTACGTTGCAACCAACATAACAGGGATCTTCAGCTACAACAAAATATCCAAGACAATAAAATTGAACATCAACACCATGAAAGAATACCTACACTACCTACAACAAGCATACCTTATATTCCAGGTGAACTATTTCTCCTACTCCCTGAAAGAAACCCTCGCAATACAAAAACCAAAGAAGATGTACATGATAGACAACGGCATGCGAAATTCCGTCGCCGCAAGATTCACACCAGACGAAGGAAAACTCGCCGAAAATCTTGTCTTCATGGAACTCAAACGAAGAGGATTCGACTTATACTTCTGGAAAGCGAAAAACGGGGTAGACTTCATCACAAAAGACCAGAAAGGCAGCCTACAGGCGATAAACGTAACCTACGGAACAACAATAGAGCCACGAGAAAAAAAAGGGCTGAAAGAATTCAGGGAAACGTTCAGGGAGGTAGATACACTCATAATAACAAGGGATATAGAAAAAACAGAGGATGAGATAAAACACATCCCTCTATGGAAATGGCTCCTACAGAACGCAAAAACAAGCTGATGTATCGCACAGTGTTAAGGCGTGAAATGATTCCCGGTCTTGTGTGTGAGGCAGTGATCAGATCCAGGGTGTTTACGCCCAGATTTCCTTATTATGGGGTTCCCGTTAAAATAATAAGGAAAGAAAAAGGAATTTAGATGGCTACACCGAGTTCTTCTATTGCTTTCTTGGTTTTATTAGCCGCATCATTCGCTGCCTGTGGGGTTTTAGCTCCGGTTATGATCATCTTCCCGCTCTTGAAGACTAGCATAACAGTCTTCGGGTCGGCTAGAGAGAAAACAAGTCCCGGGAACTGTTCCGGCTCGTATTCGGTGTTCTCGCATTCCATAGCCAGCATATCCAGGTTCACCTCGAAACCTAAACTTGCCGAAGCAACTATGTTCTGGATTAGGATACCTCCCTCCCCATATGCCTCTATTTTTTTATTCACCGCTTTAAGAATGTAATATTTTTTTTCATCTGTTATCTTCCATTCATCATCCGCTATTTGTTCAACTGTAGCCTTATCAGAAAGTGTCTTATCATGGTCGGCAAATTCACTCTTCAAATCCTCTGGGATTATCCCATCCATCACTTCTTTTTTGAATTTGGGGGATGTGTTAAACAAAAACTGATCTTCAAAGACGGGTTTGGTTTCCACTATGGTGCCACCCTCCTTCAGCTTGTCTATCAACTTATTCCTTGCAACTTCAATATCCTTATTCGATCGTGCCCCAGTACATATCACCTTACCGGAGCTGAATATCAGCATAGCGAGCTTGGGTTTCTTTATCCTATACACGACCCCAGGAAACTTCTCGGGATTGTATTCCAATCCCGTGGCGGTGCTTGCAAGCTTTTTCAAATCGATTTTTTGGTCAAGTGTTATTCCAGAAACAATATTTTCTACCTTAGCTTCTATTCCCATTTTCCACCTCCCTTCAACAAAATAGGGAATTAGAAATATAGTCTTAGTTCTTTATATAACCTATTAAACTAGATGTTGAGTTATCATAGGATTTCGTTTAATGCTCTTATCCCTCGTAGTTGTTTTTATTGGAATAATATTAAACAAAATGTAGGGTGGAGCATTCACAGGTCCAGCATCCATAGCATCTGACACAGATAGGGGACGGGGTTATTGCGCAAAGTAGTATATGCTGCATTCTTCCAACGCACTTAATCTAGATTTTTACGGTCATCATAGGCTGTAATTTAGCGACCTCGGTACCCAGATCATAGGTCATAATCTGCCTGATAACGGACTCGCCCCTGTAGGTGTAAGGCAGCTCCCTTGGGTTGCTGATTATCATGGTACCGAACTCTGATATGCTCTTTTTTGGCGTCATATCATCAACCCTCGACGCTGGCTTCATGCCATGGAGTATGAAACTGTTGCCTATGCTTGTGTGTACGGTTTTTATTTTCGTGTAAGGCATCTGCAACTGATAGCCTCCACCATGAGGTAGTATGTTAACATCCCTAAGAGACTTCATGGAGCCTGTTTCATCAGCTCTCTCATAGAAGCCAGCCCTCTTCACAACCTCCTCCGAAAGACTCTCTTTGCCCTTGAATATGTGCAACGGCAAATCCCACCTTAGGGCAACAGGAAAGATTGCCTCACCTGGCGGATAGCTTTCGTCCATGGAATCGTGCACCCCCAGACGAATTTCGTTTTTCTTAAATAGACCTTGATGCGTTAGATTAGATAAAACATCAAGGTCGCCTAATACCTCCCTTATCAGAGTCTCCCTTCTTTTCTTGGAGAACTCATTGTATTCCAGCCAGTTCCGATAGTATTTCTTTCCCATTGAACCGCTTAAAACAGATATCTTTCCGAGGGGGGTCTTAATCCATTCCCCGTCATCCACCGCATCATACATTATGTTCCGCCTCTCCTGACCAGAGCCGTGCATTATCACATAATAGGATTCGGAGGGCATCCTGTCTTCTATGTCAGGTGATACCTCAAGGGTCTTGTATAGCTCAAAAAAGTGGTTGCCTTTGCCGAAGTCGGTTTCCAGCCGGGCATCTCCCAGATATATCTCTGATTCCTCCACCCGAGCTACTTGTTCGATGATTTCCTCTTTGGATGGGAGCTCATCCATTCTAGCAAGTATCATTCCGCAGGCGTTGGGTCTCATCTCAGGGAAATAAATACCCTTCCCCTCCCATCTGAGTACTGCACCATAGCCGAAGCCTGCCTGCCACCTGCCGATGTTCCGGGTTATGGTGGAGTCAGGGCCGAAAACACATAAAACATCCTCGCTGTCCAGGGCACACATCATCCGGGCCATGCCATACCTCATGTTCTCATATGAGAGAGCTGATGCTAGATCTCTTATAGTGAGGGAAAAAATATGTTTCTCCGCTAGCTGCAATAGCTCTTCACCGGGCATGCTGGATACGTGGGACATTTCGTTTTTCAAGATATTACTATTGCATCTATTAGTTAAATAAGATGTATCTATTGCTTGACGAGAAAGGAAACAGTTACCTGATTAAGGGAGAAACGGACTTCCACTCCAAATACGGTGTCATAAGCGCTGAAGAACTGAGGGGGAAAAACCCCGGGGAGATTATTGAATCCCACACCGGAAGAAGATTCTCTGTTTTGGAGCCGGGAAAACTGGACTACATAAGGAAGGCTAAAAGGGGTCCCCAGAGCGTGACACTCAAGGACTTGGGTTTGATTACAGCCCATACATGTATTTCATCAGGCAGCAGGGTGGTGGATGCTGGCACAGGCTCGGGGATTATGGCCATGTACCTCTCCAACATTATCTACCCCCAGAAGCTGGTCACCTACGAGATCAGGGAGGATTTTGCCAGGATAGCCGAGGGGAACTTCAGGAAGGCGGGTATAGAGAATGTCGAGTTAAGGATGAATGACATCTATGAGGGTATAGTTGAGAAAGAACTTGATTTAATCACCCTGGACCTGCCTGAGCCGTGGAGGGTTGTAGAGCACGCAAGAGAAAGCCTTAAGCCAGGAGGTTACCTGGTATCTTATTCTCCATCCATCAGCCAGAGCAAGAGATTATCCGACTGCCTTGAGGGTTTCAGATCCGAGACGATGGAGTGCTTGAGCAGGAACTGGAACATGGAAACAGTAAGGCCCCATAGCAGGATGCTCGGGCATTCAGGTTTCCTGTCTTTTGCCAGACTGGTTGAGAGGAACTGAATTTTATGTTGAGGTGGTAATTTATTCCATCACTCTCTATACTTTATTTATGAAGACGCTGTTGGATGCCAGCTACACCATAAGAGATGATAAGCCGGTGATTAGGTTATTCTATAAGACTGGAGAGGGTGTGCAGGTTGAGGAGGTATTGGATTTTGAGCCATACTTTTATGCCACAGCCAAAGGAGATCTTGAGGAATTAGAGAAAAAGATAAAGTCAATGAACGGTGTTATTTCTGTAGAAAGCAGGCAGATGATAGACCACGAGATTGAGAGACATGTATTGAGGATTACCGTCAAGCAGCCAAGGGATGTCCCCTCCCTAAGGGGGGACGTGAAAGCGTTGGAGGAGTGTGAGGAGGTGCGGGAGGCTGATCTGCCCTTCGCCCAACGCTACTTAATAGACTCTGGCATTACACCGATGGAACATGCTGAGGAGGTGGATTTAAGGGTCGCATCCTTCGACATGGAGGTCTACAACCCCCAGGGAGAGCCTAGAGCGGAGAAAGACCCTATTTTGATGATAAGCTACTCAGACAACAAAGGACTTAGGAGGGTGTGGTCAACTAAGGGAGGTAATCTGGGTCTTGATTATGTGACAGAGTTTAGCTCAGAGAAGGTTTTGATTAAGAAATTCATGGAAACGGTTGAGGAGAGGAAGATAGATATCATAGTGACATACAACGGCGATAACTTTGACTTTCCCTACCTTAAGGACAGGTGCTCTATTAACAAGATCACACCGGCTCTGGGATTCAACGGAGCCATTGTTAAGCTGGAGCGGAGGGGTATGAATTTCGGGGCTAGAATAAGGGGAAGACCTCATGTGGACATGTTCCCAGTATGCAGGCAGGTTTTTAATATACCAAGATACCGGCTCGAAGACGTTTATTTTGAGTTATTCAACGAGAAAAAAATTGATGTTAAAGCAGGGGAAATGCACAGGATATGGGATGCTGGAAAGGGGGAGGATTTTAAGACGTTTTTCGAGTACTCCATGAGTGATGCGGACTCCACTCTAAAAATAGCTGAGGCACTCCTTCCACTACAGTACGAGCTTTCACGAATTGTTAGGCTGCCGGTATATGAGTGCTCCAGAACAGCATCCGGACAGAGGGTGGAGCATCTTTTGATAAGAGAAGCCCACGACAGGAACATTCTGGTACCCAATAAACCCTCGGACAGGATATTCGAGGAGAGGAAGGGTAAAAGTTATACTGGAGCTTATGTTGTCGACCCCGTAAAGGGTGTACATGACAACATCATATTGTTTGATTTCCGCTCGCTTTACCCGAGCATAATAACATCCTACAACATAGACTGCTCCACCATAGACTGCGAGTGCTGCTCAGGTGAGAAACATAGGTCACCTACAGGCCACTACTTCTGCGAGAAAAGAGAGGGTTTCATACCAACCGTCTTGGGTACTCTGGTCGAAAGACGGATGAAGGTGAAGAAGAAACTGTTGAAGGAGGAAGACCCTATCAGGAAAAGCCTTTTGGATGTGGAGCAACAGGCCTTGAAGCTTTTGGCAAACTCCATGTACGGCTACTTTGGTTTCCCAAGAGCGAGATGGTACTCAAGGGATTGCGCTGAGGCCATAGCAGCGCTTGGTAGGCAGTACATCCATGAGACCATAAAGAAAGCCAGGGAGAACGGATTCAATGTGATATACGGGGATACGGACTCAGTATATCTGAAGCTGGAGGGTGTGGACTCGCGAAAAGATATTATGAAGAAATCCGATGCATTCCTTAAGAGGTTAAACAGCGAGCTACCGGGTGATATGGAGTTGGAGTTCGAGGGTTTTTATCCCAGGGGTATTTTCATCACCAAGAAGAGATATGCCCTAATGGACGAACATGGTATGCTCTTGGTTAAGGGGCTGGAGACCAGGAGAAGGGATTGGGCAGAAATAGTAAAGGAAACCCAGGAGAAGGTCTTGAATGTCCTGTTGAGGGAGAAAGACCACGAGAAGGCGGCTGATATTGTAAAAGCTGTTGTGGAGAGGATTAAGGAAGGTGATGTGCCGCTTGAGAAGCTGGCCATAAACACACAGATAACCAGGGGATTGGGAGATTACGTGCAACCAGGCCCCCATATCATCGCCGCAAAGAAGGCCTTGAGAAAGGGTTTGGACTTCAAGCAGGGCAACATAGTAACATATGTAATAACCCGAAGAGGCGGTAGCATAAGCGATAAAGCCAGGGTTATTGATTTTGTTAGGGAGGGTGACTATGATGCGGATTATTACATCAACAACCAGCTGCTGCCCGCTGTTATGCGAATCCTGGAGGCCTTTGATTACACGGAGGATGAGATGAAGGGTTTGGGTAAGCAGTTGACGCTGGATTCTTTTAACTGATAAAAATGAGGAGCACGGCCCTGGTATACAGCAAAGATTATAGGATGCATGATGCTGGAGCATCCCATCCTGAAAGACCTGAAAGGTTGACAGAGACATTTAAATACCTTAAGGGAACAGGGCTCATTGAGAATTTAAGTGTTGTTGAACCGGAGATTGCTTCAATAGACGATCTTGCAAGGGTTCACTCTAGGGAACATATCGAAAGGATACGGAACTGCAGTGAATCCGGGGGCTGCCGCATTAACGCAGACACTTATGTCAGTGGACACACATTTGAGACTGCCTTGCTTGCTGCAGGCGGTGTTTTAATGGCAGGGGATCTTGTGGTGAATAAATCCTTCGACAATGCCTTCGCAATGGTCAGACCTCCAGGCCACCACGCCAGATGCGATAAAGCAGCCGGATTTTGCTACTTCAACAACGTGGCTATAGCAGTCAGATTCCTGCAGCATAAATACAATCTGGAAAGGATTATGATTTTCGACTGGGACACGCACGCAGCAAACGGCACCATGTCCATCTTCTGGGATGATCCGTCAGTCCTCAATATATCAATCCACCAGGACCCCCACACCCTCTACCCGGGTACTGGATTCATTGAGCAGGTTGGAGAGGGAGATGGTGAAGGATATACGGTTAATGTTCCCGTAAGCGCAGGCTCACAGGATGCGGACTATATGTACATCATAGGAAACTTCATCAAACCCTTAGCTAGGAGCTATAAGCCTCAGGTGATCATAATATCTGCGGGGATTGATTCACACGAAAAGGACGTGATGAGCCAGATAGCTTTAACGGAGAAAGGATATTCGGAGATGACTCGCACCTTTATGGGGCTTGCAGATGAGCTATGCGATGGGAGGTTTTTCGTGGAACTGGAGGGGGGATACAACCTTAAGGCTCTTGGTGAATCCTTTTTCGAGATCCTCAAATCCCTGCTTGGGGAGCCAGGAGGTTACGTGATAGATGGGGCTTTGATGCAACAGAGTAAGGGGCTGGTAGATGATCTAGTAGATAAATTCAGCAGCTACCACAACATATAATGCATTGCGTTGGTTGCTCTTTTAGATTTGTTTATTATATCGCCTTAACACATAATTATTGACAGGATGAAGGTTGTTAAACCCAGGGGCACGCGGGATTTCCCGCCCAGGCAGATGTATGAAAGAAATCATGTTGGACAGATGATAGAGTCCCTTTTTGTTAGATATAATTATCAGGAGATTCTGTTCCCCACCCTGGAGCACTCCCAGCTTTTCATGATTAAATCAGGTGAGGAGATTGGGGAGCACATGTATGTCTTTAAGGATAAAGGCGGTAGGGATGTGTGTTTAAGACCTGAGGCCACTGCATCGGTCTGCAGGATGTTCGTTGACTCCCTGCAGGACCTGAAGAAGCCAATCAAGGTGTACTATAACTGCCCAATGTTCCGCTATGAGAGACCGCAGAAGGGTAGATACAGGGAGTTCTGGCAGATGGGTGTGGAGCTTTTAGGCTCTGGTGGATGTGAAGCCGACTTTGAGACCATATATCTCGCCTGTAAATCCATGGAGGCCTTGGGTCTTGAATTCACTCTGGAGATGGGGCATATTGGGGTGTTAAGGAACCTGATGGCAGACATGGGTTTGGATGAGAGGGTCCAGGATAAGGTAATCTATTACCTGGATGCTGGTGAGGAGGATAAGCTGGTTGATTTGGTCGGTGAGCAGACCATACTCGATCTGGTGAAGCTTGAGGGAAGTGATGGGATTCTTGAGAAGGCAGGAGATGTGCTGGAAGGCTATGCAAGAGCGCAGAAAACAATTGGTGAGCTGTCGGATGTTGTTGGTTTACTGGATGCCCAGGGTGTGGAGTATACCATAAACCTGGGCATGGGTCGCGGACTTGAATACTACACAGGTATTGTGTTCGAGATGAGGGTTGAGGGGTTGGGTGCTGAAAACCAGGTATGCGGTGGAGGCCGGTATGATGGATTAATAGAACTCTTCGGTGGACCCCCGACTCCCGCTGTTGGTTTTGCCTTCGGTTTCGATCGGGTTTTGGATGCCATGAAAGAGCAGGGCGTTGTTTTCCCAGAAAGAGAAGTTGATGTACTGGTCGCTCCCGTTAACAGGGGTGTGTGGGCTGATGCCTTCGAAATAGTCTCCGGACTTAGAGAGGATTTCGTGGTAGAAATTGATTTATTGAACCGTAAACTCGGTAGAATCCTGGATCACGGGAATGATTTAGGGGCTAGGTTTGCTGTTATCGTAGGCCCCAAGGATTTATCCCTGGGAGAGGTCACGTTGAGGGATATGTCCTCAGGAGACCAGAACACTGTGAGGATAAAAGACTTGGTTGAGGAGTTAAGTGAGAGGCTGGGTTGATTTCTTATTCCGCGCCACCCCAGCAGGAGCCTACGCTGGTGTGCCCCATACCTGAAGCAATATTCGTGTAGGTTATGTTTATACGTGCCTTGTAGTAGTCCCCTGGGTTCATAACCCCTGCGGGACATCCTGAGAGGGTTACGGTGACTGTTCCACCCGCAGATACATTGGTGGCGCTTAATGGACCGTCTATGGTACATGGACCGACATTATCCAGCGAGGCTTTTACACTATTAGCACCCAACTCTAGTTTGGTGTTGGCTTCATTAACTAATACAATGTCCATTGTACCCCCTCCGGTTTTGAAAACCCAGTCCATTGGCCTTATCTGGGAGAATCCCCTGCAATCTGGCGGAGGAGCTGGCGGGTCCAGTACGCCCATCTGCCATATGACTATGGCAACAATAGACACCATGAGGATAGCCCAGCCGTAGGTTGCGAGGTATTCTATCGCAGCCTGCCCCTTTCTCTTCCCGGGATCTGGGTCTTTGATTGATTTCATTGTATAAAGTAAGGGGTTTGCTACTATAAATATATTCCTGCTTTTTTCGACAGGTATTTATTCTATCCTGCTTAAATATTCTTATTATATGGAGGTGATATTATTATGACTGATTATGAGAATGCGATAAAGAGACCTTTCCAGGATATTGGTAAGTTTGTTATAGGCGCTCTCTTGAGTATTATTCCTGTGGTGAATTTTATAGCAACAGGCTATACACTGAATTGCGCGAAGACAGCTATGAAGAAGGACTATAAGCTCCCGGAGTGGACTGACTGGGTTAACCTCTTCATCCAGGGACTTATTGTTGCAGTAATAGGTTTTATTTACATGATACCTGCATTGATTGTCTTAATTGCTTTCGTGGGCACATCACTCCTAGCAATATCGAGCGACCCCAATAGTATGGGAGGCATTGGATTGGGGGGTATGGGCATAGGCTTTCTGGCTTACTTTGTGTTGCTCTTGGTGGCTTTATACATCCTGCCTGCAGCGATTATGGAGTACGTGAAAAACAACTCCAGTTTCGGCTCTGCCTTCAGGTTCGGGGAAATCAAGAACAGAATCCTTAGCACAGACTACCTGATAGTGTGGCTTGTTGTGTTAGTGTACAGTATTGTAGTAGTTGGGGTCTTATCTATTATCCCAATAATCGGGAGCGCTATAGGTATTTTTGCTGCAGAAGTCACCTCGATGACCTTGTTCGGGGAGCTTTATTCAACAAAAGAAGCATCTGTTGAACCATAAACCCCCTATTTTTTTTTTTATTTATTCAATCCCTGCCATATAAAGTATGTTATGGTAGAGTATGAGAAAGCTATTAAGCGTCCTGTTCAGGACTTTGAGAAATTCGCAGTCGGCGTTGTATTGAATTTCATCCCCATCGTGAACCTTGTTGTTTCAGGATACGGCCTGCATTGTGCAAGAAACACCATCAGGGGGGATAACAGCCTACCTGAATGGGATGGGTGGGTTGATTTATTCGTGCACGGGCTTGTGTCCGCAATAATCGGGTTCATCTACAATCTCCCCGCTATTTTTCTGGTTCTGGCATCGATTGGGCCGATGATATTAGGGTTGTTTACAGCTGTTTTAGCCGGCGACACCTCCATGGTATTTGCGGGGTTGGCTGGTGCGGTAGGCGGTGCCATCCTCTTATTAATAATCGCGCTGATTTGGGTTATAATAGCAGCCTACATAATTCCCGCAGCTGTTTTACAGTATGTCAGGGATGGGTTCAGCTTCAGTTCAGCATTTAACCTGAGGCAGATAATTGAGAGGGTTTTCACAGTGGACTATCTGGTTGTCTGGCTTTTTGTCTGGATTTATTCTTTTGTTGCCTTCGTGCTCTTGTCTTTCATCCCCCTGGTGGGCTCTGTTGTTGCCTTATTTGTTATTGAGGTCACCTCGATGACCTTGTTCGGGGAGCTTTATTCAAAAAAAAAAGAAGCAGCCATTGAACCATAAACCCTTATTTTTTTAATATTCTTATTATCTCGTGCAGGTTCTCTATGATGTAGTCCGGCTTCTCTGGATTGTTTACTGGCTTCTGGTTTCTGTATTTACCTTTCATAATCCTGACCGTCGTCATGCCTGCCTTGTTTGCTCCCAGGATATCTCTATCGATTCTGTCACCTACCATAACCGTTTCCTCTTTTTTACAGCCGAGCCTCTCTGCCGCAATATGGAATAATTCCTCCCTTGGTTTCTCGAATCCAACATCACTTGATATCACCACCGTGTGGAAGAAGTGCTGCAATCCCATCCGTATTAGTTTCTCCCACTGCTTGACTGCTATCCCGTCGGTTACAACCCCCAGCCTGAAGCCTGAATCCCTCAGCTTAAGGAGGGTTGGCACCGTATCAGGGAAGGGCGTCAGGTAGGCTGTTTTGGTGGAGTGATATGCTGCTACGCCTGCTGCGATAATCCTTGGGTTGTACTCGTATTCCAGCTTTTTTAGGAGCTCGTCGAACTGCTGGGGGTAGTTGCTGCCGAATTCCTTCACTATCTCTTCAAGAACCATGAGTCCTTCCTTGTTTGTTACCTCAAGACCCGCTTCTCTCATAGCTTTTACGGCGTTGGCTCTGGCGCGGTTAACCTGCAGTGTGCTGTCGTATAATGTGTCGTCTACGTCAAATAATATCGCCTTTATTTCTCTCATCTTTTTTTTGTATATATTCTATTATTATCTTATGGATGTTTCGCTTAAATGCATTGATTGTGGTCGCAGCTTCAAGCCCGGTGTATTGTATCGCTGCAGTGCATGTAACGGTCTGCTGGATGTTGTGCCCGATTTAGATGCCCTCCGGGAGGTTGTGTCAAGGGATTTGTTTGATTCCCGGCTTGGTTCCAGGGTGTTCCCCTACAACAGCGGTATCTGGCGTTTCAGGGAGCTTATTCATCCCTTGGTTGGTGACGGTGATATTGTGTCAAGGTCTGAGGGCAACACCAGCCTTTATTCTCACAGAAAGCTGGAGGAGTATGCTGGCATCAATGACCTGAGATTGAAGCATGAGGGTGAGAACCCGACCGGCAGTTTCAAGGATAGGGGCATGAGTCCGGGAGTTAGTGAGGCTAGACGTTTGGGTATGGAGGTTACCGCCTGTGCTTCCACCGGCAACACCTCAGCTTCGCTGGCTGCGTACTCATCTCTTGCGGGCTTAAGTTCGGTGGTCTTCATCCCTGAGGGAAATATCGCCTTCGGGAAGCTGTCTCAGGCTTTGGCGTATGGTGCCAGGGTCTTGCAGGTTGAGGGTAACTTCGATGATGCTATGGCTTTGGTGCAGGAGTCTGCTAGCAAACTAGGCTTGTATTTGTTGAATTCCGTTAATCCGTGGAGGGTTGAGGGGCAGAAGAGTATCATGTTTGAGTTGGTGCAGCAGCTGGGTTGGGAGCCTCCTGACTGGGTTGTTGTTCCTGCAGGAAACCTTGGTAATACCTCCGCTTTCGGTAAGGCTTTTGCGGAGCTTGAGGAGTTGGGTTTGGTTGATAAAATCCCGAAGATTGCGTCCATCCAGGCTTCGGGGGCTGATCCTTTTTTTAGGCAGTGGAAAGATAAAACTGATGTTTTGGAGGCTGTTGAGTCCCCTGAGACTATCGCTACCGCTATAAGGATTGGTAATCCGGTCTCCTGGAGGAAGGCTTTGCGTTCCATCAGGTTATCTGGTGGTGTGGTGGATGAGGTATCGGATCAGGAGATTATGGACGCTAAGGCTGTTATTGATTCATCGGGTATTGGCTGTGAGCCGGCTTCAGCTGCTTCTCTGGCTGGTGTGAGGAAGCTCCGACGTGCTGGTGTTATTGATGAAAAAGAGGATGTGGTCTGTATCGTGACCGGTAATATTTTGAAGGATCCTGAGGCGACCGTTGATTATCACCTGGACAAGCTTGTTGATAGAGGAATCATCCCGTCTTTCGCTAACAGGCCGGTTTCCATCAAGGCTGATCTTGATTCAGTAAGGGAAGCCATAAAATAGTATATTAATATATTGATATACCACCATAATACTACATGGAGATGAAGTGGAAGACAGTATTTATTGTGGCTTTTTTGGTTTCATTTCTCTCTTTAGCTTCATCTAGCAAACCTGTTGGGAGTTGGGAAAATGGTGGTTACTCCATCCAGGGTTTTTTGGATGATGCTGGGGATGGTGAGTTGTTGCCTGTTATTGTGTTGGTTAAGGATTCATACAGGGGTGTTGCTGTCCGGGAGCGGGTTTTGTCTTCTTTTGGGAGGGATGATTTCAGGGTCAAACACCGTTACTCCTCAATCAATGGTTTCTCAGGTAAGGTCTCAAGGAAAGGTCTTAAAAGGTTGCTTTTGAATCCTGATGTTGAGGTGTATGTAGATCATCCGGTTCACGCTCTTTTGGATGAGAGCGTTCCCCAGATTAACGCCTCTGTTGCGTGGGGTATACAGGTTGGTGGAGTCAACGTAACAGGTAGAGGCCAGAGCATCTGCATAGTGGATACTGGCGTAGACTACAGCCACCCGGATCTGGGGGGATGTAATATCACCAACAGAACAATCTCTGGTGACATGAAAAACTGCTCCGAACAGTCACCACATCCCTACGACAACAACACCATATACAGCTGGAATATAACAGAGCCAGGTTTCTCCGAGATAGCAGTGCATTTCTCCAAGATAGATACTGAACCCCAATGGGATTACGTGTACATAAAGAACTCAAGCGGATTTATTGTGCAAAATTTCACCGGCGAACATATTAACGTATGGAGCGCTTCTGTTCCAGGAGACAGCATAATAGTTGAGCTGGTTACTGATGCATTCAAAGACGACTATGGTCTTGCCATTGATAAGGTATTGAATGGGAGTACGAGCATAAATTATTCATGGGATAACTGCTCTAAGGTTGTGGTGGGATATGATCTCATAAACTCAGACCCGGACCCGATGGACGACAACAGCCACGGAACCCACTGCGCTGGTATTGCGGCAGCCAATGGCAGCGTGAAGGGTGTTGCTCCGGGAGCGAATATTATCGCAGTCAAGGTCTTGGACAGCGGGGGTGGTGGATATGACTCCGACGTCATCTCAGGCATCGACTACTGCGTAGGAGTGGCTGGACAATATAATGTCTCTGTCATTAGCATGAGTTTGGGAGTTGACTGCAATATTTACCCAAACCATTGTTTCTCCAGCCCCTGTGATTTAAACAAGTCCGTCTATTCATCTCACATTAATCTAGCTGTGAATCAAGGGATTTCAGTGTTCATAGCCTCAGGAAACGATGGGAAAAGCACTATGATTTCATCACCTGCATGTATACAGAACGCCTCTCCTGTGGGTTCTGTAGGGGGTGGTGATAGCATATCAGGTTTAACCAACCTGGCTCTCGGATTCCCTGAGCTGTTGCTAGCTCCAGGTGAATCGATTACTTCAACCGTGCCCGGAGGATATCAGAGTAAGACAGGTACTTCTATGGCGACTCCGCATGTTGCTGGCGCTGCTGCCTTAATAAACCAGTACATGATGCTTGTTGGAGACAGCCTCACCCCCCAGGAGATGGAGCAACTCCTGAATGACACCGGAAAAAGAATCCACGACGGTGGAACCGGCCTTAATTATTCCCGCATAGACGTCTATGCAGCAATTAAAGCAATAAGCCACGACATACTATTGGAGGATGCAGGCATAGCTGGATACGGTAAACCCAACAGGAGCATCCAGTTCACCGTATCACTAATAAACAACGGCTACATCAACGAATCCAACCTCACCATAGACTTCCAGGTAAACAGCACCCTAAACCAATCCATCAACATCTCAAAACTGGATGTGGGTGAGGTAATAAATGCAACCTTCAACTGGTCCAGCAACATAGAGGGTGAATTCAACATCAGCTTCAACGTTACTGAGGTAGCGGACGAGATAGTCACCGTAAACAACCGGGTGAGTGAGTTGGTTATAGTGGACCCCCTTGAGCCTGTTTTTTTGGTGGATGATGATGGAGGCGCACCCTATGAGAGCTACTACATTAATTCGTTAAACAACGAAAACATACCCTACAGGCACTGGGATGTGGCCAGTGAGGGAAGCCCCACCCAAACGCTTCTAATGAAATACCCGATAACCGTGTGGTTCACGGGTAATGAATCAACTGACACCTTAACTGCAGAAGACCAAGGCAACCTCCAGCAATACCTTGACGGAGGAAACCGTCTGCTGGTGACGGGACAGGATATAGGTAAGGACATAAGATTAACAAGTTTCTACACCAACTACCTGCACGCCCTCTCCGGAGCAAGCTGGGAGGACGATGCTAGCATAAACACCTTAACGGGATTGGGAGATGATCCCATAACCGACAGCTTTAAGGCACAGGGAAGTATCTCCATAAACGGTGGAGCAAACAACCAGAACTCTCCAAGCGTTATAAACCTAGCAGACTCCAACACCTCAATGATACTTTTCTACGATAACTCCACCACCAAAAAATCCGCAGCCCTGAGAGCGGACACCAGCACCTACAGGATGGTATACTTCGGCTTTGGGCTGGAGGGGATAAACGATGTTGGAGACAGAGACACTATTATGAACCGCAGCTATGTTTGGCTTAATCCTGTTGGTCCTATAGTGGAATTGCTTTCGCCGGGAGACAACACACGAAACAACTCCAGGAACATAACATTCAAGTGCAATGCCTCAGACAATCTGGGACTGGTTAATGCAACAATCTACACGAACACAACAGGCACATGGAATCCCACAACCATGAACGCGAGCATAAACCAGAAAACATACACAACAAAACACCAAGAAACCAACCTCACAGACGGTAGCTACAAATGGAACTGCCTTTTCTGCGACAACAGCGGAAACTGCAATTACGCTTCCATAAACCACACCTTCACCGTGGACACCCTACTATCCATCAACATCATCTCGCCCATAAACACCACATACGGCAATAGCTCAGTTACCCTGAACGTCTCAACCAGCGAGACCGCCAACTGCAGCTACTCACTGAATGGGACCATAAACATATCACTCTACAACCAGAGCAGCTCAGGCTCAACCACAATAAACGGTATAGAAGGGAAAAACAATGTAACAGTATACTGCATAGACGTCGCAGGCAACACCAACTCATCCACAGCCCACTTCCAGATAGATGAAGACCCCCCAAACATAATAATCCACTCACCAGCCCCCAACCACCAGACCAGCAACCAAACAATCACATTCAACTGGAGCGCAACAGACAACATAGACACCCACATAGACTGTAACCTCACCATAAACGGAGTCGTTAACAAAAGCGTTAACGTGCTGAATGGCAGCTCACATAATCTAACAATCAACTTCATAGACGGAATCTACAGCTGGAACCTGACCTGCCGGGATAACGCCTTAAACATAAACACCAGCGCAACCCGGCAACTCAAGATAGACACAGGACCACCCAACATAACCTCCCACAGCATAAACCCGCAGATAGTAATAAACGGCAGCCAAGTAGAGATAAACATGAACTCAACAGACAATAACCCAGACAGTGAATGGATTAACATAACACAAAACCAGTCATGGATTATACAGCTACCATGCAACTTCACCGCAAACCAAAGCGGGAGATACAACGTAACCCTTTATGCCAACGACAGCCTAGGGCATGAAACCAACAAAACAAGCTATTTCATAGCAGCCCCAGCATTAGAGTTTAATGCATCAATAAGAGACCGAAACCAGAGCGGACTAAACAGCACCCTAGCCCTGTACTATGGAAACAGCCTCATACAATCCAACACCTCAGAGGAGGGAGACTTCAGCCTGCAGATACCAGACCACTTGTTTGATTTAGTAATCCAGGGACTCAACCAATCCCTGACCCTGCTGTTGAGGGACGTGAACCTCAGCGCAGACAACAACCGAAACCTCAGCCTCGACCAGATAAGAGAACACCCCACTTATATTATAGCCTATGCCATCAAATCACAGTACAACGCAAGCAACGCAACACTAGAGATAGGGTATAACGAGACAGAATGCAATGAAAACTTTCTGGGAGTCTACAAGTGCAGCAGCTGGAACTTCACTGGTAGAGAGTGTGTCAGCAGCTGGGTTGATGTGTCAGTAAACGCTACACAGGATGCAGCCAGTAACAGATTCATCATCCAAGTCCCGGGCTTCTCAGCCTACGGCATTAAGCAGGATCCATACTGTGGGGATGGGGTCAAAAACGGAATTGATGAATGCGATGGCTCAGATTTCGGAGGGAAAAGCTGCAAAAGCTTTGGGTTCGATAAGGGAACGCTGAGCTGCACGGCATCATGCACCATTTCCACAGGCAACTGCGGCTACAACACAGGGAGGAAGGGAGGCTCCTCCGGCGGAAGTGGTGGGAGAAGCGGAGGAGGAGCACTCACAATACGGGAGGAAAGCTGCTTTGACGGGATACAGAATCAAAACGAGACAGGAATAGACTGTGGGGGGCCATGCCAGCCCTGTGCCAGCTGCACTGATGGAGTACTGAACCAGGAAGAGACTGGAATAGACTGTGGGGGGCCATGCCAGCCCTGTGAGACAACAACCACATCAACCACAACAACAACCTCAACGCAAACAAGCACAACATCCACAACAAACACTGAATCAACGACTTCCACAGTATATGAAACAACCACCCAACCAATAACCCCGGCTAAGGGATGGGATATGAAACAATTACTGATCGCCCTGAACATAATACTCCTATTGATTGCGGCCGCACTATATTACCACCATGAAAAAAACAAACCAGGTGGGATAAGCCTCAGGGGAAAAATAATGAGAAAGAAATAGCATCACCCCTTTCTTCCCTTGATAAGGTATGCGGCAACGGCAGCAACAGCTAACACCAGCAGAATCAATAGATTATCGCCGCAGGATAGGGCAGTCACCGGGCAGGGTGATATCATAAGATAGTTAAGAAAAGAAAAAATGGCCGACAGAAGACGAGATATCAGAATATGTTTGGTGCTTTTTTTGTTCCTAAGCCTTGCATTCGCAGGGATTTCGGAAGCAAGAAACAAGATGGATGAAAGGCAAGTGTTTTCCTCACTTGGCCTTATGATTCCCGGAGAGGACTCAGAGAACAAGGTTGTTCCAAAGTATAGGGACCTAGCATATGGGCTACCCGAGACCCCCCTCATACCCTATACAAAGCAGCAAGAACAGCTAGAGAATAAGGGGATCCGAATCATAGTCTCACTTAAGGATCCCATAGAGGTCGACGGCTGGGGTAAAAGAATCCATTCTTTAGACAAGTCCCAGATACGTTACCTTGAAAAAAACATGATGGAATACGTTATAAAAGAGACAGGTAAAAATAGCGTAAAGCACAGGTATAGTTCATTTAATGGGTTTTCCGTAATCGTTCCCAGGGAAAAAATACCTGAGTTAGAGAGAAACGGTCTTGTGAAATGGATTGAATACGACATGCCCATGCAGGTAATGCTCGAGGACACTGTTGAATTAATCAACGCCGACGAAGCCTGGGGCTTCAAAGACGCTAACGGCGCAGGTCTAACAGGTAAGGGACAGGCCGTCTGCGTCGTAGACACGGGCGTAGACTACACCCATCCCGATTTGGGCGGATGCGAGATAGAATACGTGAACGGAACCGCCAAAAACAGAGTTGTTGAGTCAGACCACCCCTATGATAACAATTTCAGCCATGTATGGACAATAACTGAATCCGGTTTTGATGGGATAGCTGTTCACTTCAAAAACATAAGCGTGGAAGGTTACTTTGACAAGATTTACATAAAAGACGGTGGTGGAACCACCGTGGAAACTTGGACCGGGTCCTACGAGGATGTCTGGAGTGTGTCGGTTCCAGGCGATACGATAAAAATCAATCTAGTGACCGACTACTCCATCACAGACTATGGTTTTTACATAGACAAGGTCCTAAACGGGTCTGTCGAAAAACCATATTGGAGTAACTGTTCCAAGGTGATAGGCGGATACGACTTCTACAACCTAGATTCTGACCCCATGGACGACCACAGTCACGGCACCCACTGTGCGGGCATTGTAGCAGCAAACGGCAACATTAAGGGAGTGGCCCCAGGAGCCAATATCGTTGCAGTCAAAGTACTTAGCGCATATGGTAGTGGGGCGGAATCTGATGTTGTAGCTGGCATAGAATACTGTAATAATCATTCCGATGAATATAATATCTCGGTCATAAGCATGAGCCTGGGAAGCGGTTCTTTGTACTCCAGCTACTGTGATTCAGCTTATCTCTCTTTCTCATTGGCTATAAACCAGTCATTCAACAAAAATATTTCCGTAGTCATCGCATCCGGAAACAGCGGCGACTGCAGTGAAATAAGTGCCCCGGCGTGCATAGAAACGGCTGTTCCCATAGCCTCCACCACCAAATCAGAGGAGATATCATATTTCTCAAACCGGAACCAGTTGGTCCAGTTGATGGCCCCCGGGTCTGACATCAACTCAACGGTTTTAGGGGGAGCATACGCTGTCCACAGCGGCACGTCTATGGCAACCCCTCACGCAGCAGGAGCCTTTGCCATCTACCATCAGAAACTAGAATCAAAAGGCATCTCATCCACACCCTGGCAGGTGGAGGAAGACTTCCATTCAACAGGAAAAACCATTCAAGACACTTGCTCAGGCAGATCCTACTCAAGAATCGACCTCACGTTCCTAGGGAAAAACACCTCATTAACCAAGACGTTATCAGACAACCTGATAGGTCTGGAAAACAACGAGAAAGCTTTGTTTGAAATGGAAATCAAAGAACTTGGGGGGAATGATTTAACCAACCATCGATTAATTGATGAATACAACACCAGCATACTAAATTACTCTAACGCAATACCTGAACCAGATACAGTTAATCTCTCAACGGGTAAGGTGGAATGGGTTATCAACTTATCACCTGGATCCTCTCAAACAATTAGACTAAACCTGACTCCCACAAAAATCGGCGAAACAATCAACTGGGTTTATTTAATAAACCAATCCGGAACAGAGTTGATGAACGATAGCGTAGATTTGACGATAATACAGCATGACTACTGTGGAGAAAAAATAAAGAATACTTTGAACCTAACGTCTAACCTAGTATGTGCCAGAAACGGTTTAGAGGTCGACAAAAACAATTTAGTAATCGACTGCCAGGGGCACACAATATCTGGTGCCTCACCCGAATCAAACTACGGAATCATGTTGGAACAGGTGCAAAACATAACCCTCAAAAACTGTGATTTAAAAGACTTCAACTGTGGGATATCATTAAACTATTCCACAGAAAACAGAGTCCTTGACAACACCATATCATACACCGAGATTGGAATCCTAGCAGATAGCTCAAACAAC
>JAYEGX010000095.1:0-7442 GCA_034659295.1 Candidatus Altarchaeota archaeon
GCACACGTCCACTGAATACAAAAACACCCTCCTGATTTTAGAACTACAGCCCCCAGCTATAAATGTAACCCGATCTTTATTCCTTTTTTCTCTCTAGCATAACACAGACACTGTGAACTACTTGTATGTTGTTTTCCTGGCAGAAGTCTAGTATTCCCTTGGATTCCGAGCCTGGCTGAAGCCATATCTTTTTTATGCCCAGGCCGTTACACTCCCTAACTATTTTTTCTGTGACCTTAGGCGGCACCACCACATCCACTATGTCCGGTTTTTGGGGTAACTCTCTAAGGGAGTGATAACATTCCTCGCCCAAGATTCTTTCTGCTCGAGGGTTTAAGGGGTATACGCGGTAGCCGGCTTCCTTCAGATCCTTGAATACCTGGTGCCCATATTTTTTAGGATCCCTGGAGGCACCTACTACCACAAAGATGTTGTTCTTATTCAGGAATTCCTGGATTATTCCCTCTTCCATTTTTTTTGGCGGCTTCCACACCCCAGAGTATTCAGTCCCGGAGTGATTTGATATCTATCTCGCTGGGCAGTATTATATTAATCGACAAAGTAGAAAAACAATCCAGCATTTACCGATTATATGAAGCTACCACAGGTCTATAATAGATGACTCATCCAGTAGCCGCCCACTAGATAGTGGATGCCTATCTGGAAGAACTTGCCCCCGCCCGTGTTATCCAGTATCTATCCCCTCATCTGACTCAACCTCCCAACCTCCTCTCCCTCCCAAAGCCCGAAGGCCCCGAAGGGATTATCCCCTGCGAGGGTTAAGTAAATACCAAAAAATCCTCACTTCTTCCTCAGAAACACTTCAATAAGTCTGTGGATTTCCCCACTCAACTCAAGGTTCATGGATACCTCTTCCCCATAAGACGTTGGTTTAGAAAGCAGCAGCCCCTCCTTCTTCATCTCCCTCACTAATTTCTTTACCCTGCTCCTCTCATGAGCAGGGAAACCCTTAGGTAGATTATCAATAGACGTGTGGCTGTGCTTGAACTTCCCCATGCGGGTTAATTTATGCAGTATCTTGCCCTTGACTTCATCATCAGTCCACATGATAATCTACCAAAATATACTTTGAACGTAAACATTTAAATACTTTGAATATTAATAATATATTAAGTAATTATTAATACAACATGGAAGAATCGTTATTGATACAGTTCATGGGAGACAACCCAGGCACGAGAATGATAGACTTCCTCATAGACAACAAAGGAATGGACTACTCCAAAACAGACATAGCCCAAAGAGCAGGCATATCAAGAGCCGCATTATTCAAACACTGGGGAAGAATAGAGGAATTCAACATAGTGAAAGAGACGAGAAGATACGGGAAAACGAAACTATACACCCTAAATACAGAAAACGAACTCGTGCAGGAGCTTTTAAGGCTGGAGTCAACCCTGATAAAACAGGCCATGGAAACAGCACACATAGCAGAGAAACATAAAACAAAATAATCAATACCCGCCTGAGTTAAGATAAGATATACCCTCCAGTAATAAAGACATTATTCACCCTCAGATACCCCTGATTTATCCCCTCTTCTTCCCAAAATCTGTGTAGAGCTTCTTTTCGAAGTCCACTATCCTGTTATCCCGGACAAGAACACCCTCGCTCTCCAACAGCCTTCTTTTTTCCTCTGCACCAGCGATGTAGCCGCCCAACCCGCCGCCGGAGCTGACCACCCGATGGCAGGGCACCTCAACCAGGTCAGGGTTTCTACTCAACGCCTGTCCCACAGCCCTGGGAGAAGAGTCAAGGACCTTGGCAACCAAGCCATACGTGGAAACCCCACCCTCAGGTATCATGGAAGTCAACAGATAAACCCTATGACAGAAAACCATCTTTTATAACATAAAAAGAAAAACATTTAAAGGATGAGTATAGATATATTAAGTGTTGATTGATAATACACGCGGATGATAAACATGAAAGTCATAACAACAGGCGTTAAGGAACTGGACGAGATACTCGCAGGGGGCATACCAGAAGGCAATGCCGTACTGTTAGCTGGAAGCTGTGGTACCGGGAAGACCATACTCTCCGAGGAGTTTCTATTCAGAGGAGCTAAAGAAAATCAGGAGGTGGGCATATACATATCCCTCTCAGAATCAAGAGATAAGATAATACAAAATCTGGAAGGCTTCGGCTTTTATGAAACAGACTTGGTGGAGAAAGGGTTGATAAAGGTTTTAGACATCACAGAAGATGCCAGACTGGTGAACCTGGAGCCTCTGACGGTCAACGGCATAATAAACATGATAGCATCCATAATCAGGGACAGCGGAGCTAAGCGGGTGGTAATCGACTCCATAACAGGAATCTGCAACACCCTAGGCAGCGACAGGAAAATCAGGGAATTCATATTCGAACTGGGATTACAACTGAGCTACATGGACTGTACCACCGTATTCATATCAGAAGTCCCGCCAATGACCCACCAATACTCAGTCTACGGGGTGGAGGAGTTCATAGCAGACGGGGTTATAATTCTTGGATATTATGAAGACAAGGGAGAGCTTATCAGGACACTCCAGGTTGTGAAGATGAGGGGTGTGGACCACTCCCGTAAAAAACAGATTATGGAGATAACCTCTGACGGAATAGTTCTGAAACCTATGTTTGAGGAACTCTTTTAAATCAGACATCCCACAGGTCAACAGACCTGTGGCGATGAAATATTTTCTTTATGCCCACAGGCCAGAAATGATATGGATTATTCCTCGCAGTCCACTACCCTGAACCCCTTCTTTCCGAGTTCCAGCTTAGCGCTCTTTTTGGGTGAGGGAAAAGGCAGATTCAATGTCTTAATCTTCAGGTTATCGTCTAACTGAATGGTTCCATCCACCATATACCTCAAGGTAGCCTCTATCTGAGGATCATGCATCCCAGAGCCAAGAAGGAGGAATCCGATACCACCAGACATCCTCAGTTTAGGTATCACAGCCCTCATGAATCGATATATTGTGTTAGGGTTGTTGTATATGAACAGGGTAGATAATGAATCCAATGCGAAACGGTAGTTCTCTGCCTTGGTATGGAATTCCTGCTGTGCCTGCGTCATACCAATAGTAAGGTCCGATAAAGCAATAGAGCCACCGATTCGCTTAATGGTATCCGTGCTCTTAACGTCTTTATTGGCATTATAGGAGTAGCCGTCAACCCACCGCAGTATCCCATTCCGCTCACCCTGCACAAAATTCCAGCCATACTTCAACCCCCTGATCTTAAGCTCCTCAGGGGCATAATTCATGGTAACAATCAGACCCGGTTCCTTGTTCACAAGACCCCTGTAGATGAACTCCAGACAAAAGAGATGGGTTTCCACTACAGGAGGTGCAAGCAAAAGTACGCACGACCCGGCGGGAAGCCCCCCACCAAGAATCTCATCCAGACCCTCTACATTAGTAGGTATTATCTTCTTTTCTTCATCCATGGAAAACACACCACTATAGTTATATATGTTCACAAGGTGATATATATCTGTTATCGGATTCATGCTATAAATCCCGCCCTAGATCTTACCCCTCCTCCGATATACCAAGACCTCCAGGAAAAGCAGTAGAAGGACCAAAGCTATCAGATATCCTACAATGCTTTTTTTATCCTCTATTAGATCAACCACTCCCCCAACGCCCTCCAGATCACCCTCATACGTGGCATTGGATATGTCCGATTCACCCTCATCGAACAAGTTCGCCGTTATTACATCCTCCCCGCCACCCGAGGTTATCCTGTAGAGTCCTGCATCATCCAGCAGAAGATTACGGGACTCTGTTGTTAAACCAGAGGGTAATATTGTGGAGATATCTTCGGTAGAGATAAGATAATCTGTTGTCTTAAAGCTGTGGCTTGCCAGCTCCGATTCATCCGAATTAATCCAGTTCAGGAGCTGGTAAGCAAAAATCGGAAGAGAAGAGCTTAGATAGAAGTTGCTCCAAGCAGGGGATGGATTCACTCCAAGAAAGAAAACCCTGCCCTCACCCACCATCCAGTAGGACAAAACAGGAGAGCCTGATATTAAAGCAATCACGTTTGAACCATTTCTCTGCCGGGCCTCATAGAAACGCTCAACCAGCAGGTTGGAGAGGATGGCATCCTTCAATATCTTGTGCTTAAGCAATAGATTAATCTGTTTCCTCCCTGTTCTCTGCTCAACCAAATCCACTGGAAGAAGCTTTTTAATATCATCATCAACTATGGAATCAGATGCCACTACTATAAGGTTTCCACCACCCTTCACGTACATTTCAAGCTCCTGGAAGGTTCCCGGCAGAGACATCTCCTCACTGAACCCACCTATGACAACCGTGTCAAAGGAATAAAAATCAGGTATCACCGGGAAAACAGCCTTCCGCACCTCAAGAGCAGGTGATGCCTCCATAGCATAACGCAGGAAGTTATCAGCGCTGTCGTTGGTTACCAGAAGAACCCGGTACCTGTCCACCGGAGGAAGATACAATAGGATATTGTTATCAAGGGGGAGGCTGTCGTCTGGAGTGAGTCTCACGTTAATGAAATGAGCATCCCCTGAGACATCAATATCCAGCCCCACAAGCTTTTCCGTATGAGGGGATAGAGACAAACCAATAGTTTCCCTAAGTTCCTCATCCACCAATAACTCAATAGAAACATCCTGCACCACTTCCCTGAAGTTTTTCACGTTCAGGACTAAATGCGCCTTATTCTCCCTTGCAGGGATTCGTTTTATACCCCCATGGATGAACCCAATGTTTCGCCCGTTTCCTGAAACCTTAATCAATTCAACGGTTATGTTCCTGTTTAAGGCTAGTTTCCTGTGCAGTTCAATTTCCTTCCTGAGCGCGCCTGCGAAATCCGAGAATACATATATGCGCTTAGTTCTCTCAGATCGGGAGAGGAGATTTATAGACAACGCAAGAGCATCGGGTATATCTGCTGTTGAGTCACTGCACTTGGCATCCCATATAGCGTTTCCGGCTTCTTCCTTCCCTACGTTGGATGCAAGATGTATTGGGGTTTTCCCGGCCAGCACTACACCCACCCGACTTTCATCATGTACCCCGTATATAACCTCTTGCGCAGACTCAATTGCTTTAGTAAACCGGTTCGGCTGCATATCAGTTGACTTCATACTGGCGGATGAATCAACCACAATCACGATATCCTCCACCTGATTCCTTTCCACGAAACTGGAGATAAACGGCCCTGCGACAGATAGAACAAGCAGGGATACAATAATCAACTGCATCAGGAGCAGGGGATCCTTCATAAACCTGTTAAGAATGGAACTGAAACGCTTTTCCTTCTCCATCCGCTGGATGAACATTATTGTAGGAATCATTATGTGCTTGGGTTTAGGCTTCAGCAGATAGAGGAGTATCAAGGGCAGAAGAAGAAGGAAACCAGCCAAGGCTGTGGGATACTGAAGGTTCTGAACAGTATTAAGGAAAGAAAGATAATCCAGTAAAGCCATCTTATCAATCAAATAAATACCACTTCATCTATAAAAGAATATAAGATGAGCGGCTATAAGATGCATCTCCTTTTTTATTTATGTATCCTCCTCGCGTCCTACGCATGCATCAGAGTAGATGATGCATTAATGGTTTTGGGGGGTTTAACAGGCTTAATTTACTGCCTGATACCGGATATAGATACCAGAAAATCTTTTTTAGGGCACAGAGTGTATAATGCAACTATTGTGTTGTTGGTGGTTTCACTCATGGGTTTAATCCTGCTTCGGGAAGGATACTATCTGGCTCTGGTCTTATGTTCTGCCATACTGCTTTTGATGCTGTTGTTTGCCAGGCACAGGGGATTCACGCATTCCATACCTGCAGCATTCCTCCTGTCACTCCCTCTTCTGTTGATAAATGAGAGCCTATTCCCCTTCGCCCTCTCAGGCTATGTAAGCCATTTACTATTGGACCTGCTCTCTGACATATACAAGTAGATAATAGCGGTGATTCAAGATTAATGCAAGAATTAGATATAAACTCCATCGCCAGATGGGTGGCTGGCTGATGAAAGCGTCCATCCTGCCAGGTAGGAAGGAATACCAGCGCAACTTCTCATCTGACAGCGCATGAGCGCGTATTTCTGTCTTGTTCGTTGAAGGATCTCTTGTTATGACATAGAAGTGAAGCGGCTGCTCTACGATATATCCATCATATCTGCTGCCGTATTTATTCTTTGTGTACCTGCAAACAGCCAGGGCAAGTATGGCTAAATCCTCGCAGTCTCCTGCTTTCATCTGGATGGTCTCATGCGGATAAGCCCTAAAGTCAATGTTCAGGTATATCCCGGAATCCCTAACCCCCTTGATGCCTTCATATACGTATGTAGGCTTCCTCAGCGAATTCTTTCAGCAGGGGATGATCTGTCCGGACCATATCTTCCAAGCTAAGAGACCGTCTCTCAATCTGCTCAATGAACAGGACAGGATTGGGAAAAAGCAGGTAGATAAACAGCAATAGGTTCAGTGAAATCATCAACGAAGCCATCAGATACCATCGCCCCCGAACATACCTGACCAGTGAGTGCATGATTAGATAGTATCTCATCCTGTTTTTTATAGTTGCAGGATAATGAATTTATATGACCAACAGGAGTTTTATTGTTGCTATAGCAGTCCTTCTTGTTTTGCAATCCACTGTTTGGGCAGGGCATATCTCCCTGAACACCAGATACACATTCCCAAGCGTAGTAACCACCGGAAACTTTACAGTTAACGTGGAGGTAAAAAACACAGGGGATGAGGCAGCGTATGATGTCAGCCTTACCCCCCTCCTGTCAGAGGATCTTGAATCAGAGCCCCTTGCAGTCGGTAATAAAATAGCGGCTGGTGGGACATTCACAGGGGAAATGGAAGTTAATCTACAGGATAATGTAATCCCCGGAGAATATGCGCTGGCGGTTTTAACCGACTACAAGGACGCAAACGGATACCCGTTCTCCTCAGTATCCATTCCACCGGAAAAGCTGGTAATCAGGAAAAACTCCAACGCCCTCGTGTCAGCGACTATTGAAAGAATTAAGCTGCCAGTTAACGGTAAAAAGAACATCAAGCTGAATCTGAGGAACCTTGAAGACAAAGAACATCAAGTGAGGGTCTTACTGCTTTTGCCAAGAGAGTTTGATACGGGAAGCGAAATTGAAATAATCAATCTGGAATCCAGGGGTGAAAGACGGCTTGAGTTTGATTTAATGCCCAAGGGCGCTCTCTCAGGAAGTACATACGTCATCTACGCACTTTTGGAGTATGATGAAGACGGCATCCATCATACCTCAAACGCTGTTGGGGTTGTGGAGGTTGTAGAGGAAGAACCAGGCATTGATGTTCCAGGATATGCATTCATAGCACTGGTTTTTATCGCAATAGCATTGTTCATCGGATATCAGTTTATCGCAGGGAAAAAAGAAGGTGGAGAAGAGACTGAGTG
>JAYEGX010000096.1:0-9017 GCA_034659295.1 Candidatus Altarchaeota archaeon
ATGTTGGGTGAATTACTTACTCAGGGTGTTATATGGGAGAACCTTTATATTATGTGCCATCATAGAAATCCTATGCAGTGATGGCTGCCTGTTGAATATGCCGATATCTCCGTCATTTATGTGTCTCTCCACGATATCACCTGTCTGGAGGTTTTCGGCGATTAATTCCATGTTTTCGTCCATAATCCGCCTCCTGCCCTCTTCTGTGATGATATAGTGTGCTCCTGGGTGTTTCTTGGGACCGTTCAACACCACTTTTCTCAGTCCCTCTATGCTTCTCTCGTTCACTTCCTCGGGAACGGTAAGCTCTAACGCAATAAGTTCAGGGACAGCTACATCGTTGATGCTGAGGTTGGGATCTGGGCTGATAACTGTTCTGGCTGAAAAATTAACCCTCTTACCTGAGAGGTTTTTCCTGAACCGACCTTCCTTGCTCTTTAATCTCTGGGCTATGGTCTTCAATGGTCGTCCTGAGCGGTGCCTTGAGGGTGGGATACCTGTTATCCCATTATCGAAATAGGTTGCGACGTGATACTGGAGCAGTGCCCATAAATCCTCTATAATCAGTTGAGGTGCACCCGAGTTTATGTTTTCCTCCAGTCTCTGGTTTATCCTTAGTATATCCACAAGCTTGTGGGTTAAATCATCCTCGCTTCTGTCAGCGGATTCAAGTGTTATTGACGGTCTTGTGGTTATGGGTAATACGGGTATTGTTCCCAGAGTCATCCATTCCGGCCTGATTTCCATATGCAGGTATCTGAGGTCGTTGTCTATTATTTTCCCGAAGCGTTCATCTACATCGGTAACTAGTAGTTTGTCTTCACCCTCATAGTATGAATAAGGCCTGACGAACTTGATTTTCTTTTGCTCTGCCTCGCAGTGAGGGCACGTTTTTTCTGAATTCGAGACCTTCATTGCGGTCTTTTCTATTTCCTCTCTTTCGAAATCTCTGATGTTTTCAATATCATACTCTTTGAGTTCATCCTCGGGGATGAGTAACCGGCTGCATGATCTGCACGTCATCCTGAGCAGATTATATACCTCTTTAGCGTATCCGACGTGGATTACCGGTCTGATAAGCTCTATGTTGCCGAAGTGACCCTTGCATTCACCTAGCCTGCCTCCGCACGTCTTACACCTGATACCCGGGTCTATAACTCCTAACTTTGGGTCCATCAAGCCACCCTCCACCGGGTATCCATCTTCATCGTAGGTGTTGGGCGTATGTATTCTGGTAGATGAAAGCTTTCTTATCATCTTCGGCGAGAAGACGCCGAATTTTATTTCCTTAATCTTTTTTCTAACAACAGCCATTTTAGACTCTATCACCTAAGATAAGTTTTGGATAAATGCACATACCAATCAATTCATTAAGCAAAAGCTGGAATGCGTAGGCTATCTCTATGGGATGGGTTTTGACCTCGCCACATATCGGGCAGTATATCTGTTTCCTCTCAACGTCTCTTATAGCTATCAGACCGCACTTAGAGCATACATTCACCACCACTTTGTCTGATTCATCAAGAAGCCTGTCCTTCAGAAGCATGGCGGCACCGTGACCTATAAGGCAGTCTCTTTCCATCTCACCAAACCTTAATCCACCCTCTCTGGCTCTTCCCTCAGTGGGCTGTCTGGTGAGCATCTGCACTGGCCCCCTGCTCCTTGCATGTATCTTGTTAGCTACCTGGTGATGGAGCTTCTGATAGTAAATTACACCCACGAAAATCTCACTATGGTATCTTTCACCTGTCGACCCGTCATATAACACTTCCTTTCCGTTGTCCCTGAGGCCAAAGGAACTAAGTTCATTTCTAAGGTATTCTTCTTCATCATTGTTGAACGCGGTACCGTTAGTGTATCGGCCGTTAAGTGAAGATACTTTACCACCCACCATCTCCAAAACGTGACCCACTGTCATCCTGGACGGGATGGCATGGGGGTTTATTATTAAATCAGGCACAACACCGTCTTTGGTGAATGGCATGTCCTCGTGGGGGACTAATAGGCCGATAACACCCTTCTGTCCGTGCCTTGAAGCGAGCTTGTCCCCTAGTTCCGGAATCCTCTGGCTTCTAACCCTTACCTTCACAAGCTTGTTTTTCTCTATAGTCTCGGTCAAGACAACCTGGTCAACTGTCCCAGCTTCCATATGCCTCACAGTCGTGGAGTTCTCCCTTCTCTTTTCCTCGATTATACCATATGGTCCAATCTCTTCTAGGAATCTTGGGGGTGATGTCTTACCTATCAAAACATCATCCGCCTTCACATCAGTCTCTGGAAGTATCAGTCCTTCCTCACCCAGTTTGATGTATGTCTCATCTGACTGATACCCTTCTACCTTCTCATCAGGTATCTCAAATTTATCGTATTGACCGCTTGGATAACCCCTTTCTTCGGCCATGTATGTCCTATAAAATGTTGATCTTCCAAGACCTCTGTCTATGGAACTCTTGTTGATGATTATTGCATCCTCCATGTTATATCCTTCAAAGCTCATCACTGCCACGACTAAATTCTGCCCGGCAGGTCTTTTCTCAAATTCAATGCTGTCTGTTATATCTGTCTTCACCAACGGAACCTGCGGGTAGTTTAGGACATTTCCTCTGCTGTCGAATCTCATGTGGTAGTTAGCTGAATACAATCCCAGACTCTGCTTGGCCATGGAGGCGGCCATAGTAACCCTGGGGGATGAGTTGTGCTCTGGATATGGTGCAAAGCTTGAGGGAACGCCTAGGATTACAGAGGGGCTTATCTCCCTGTGTGTGTGCTCTTTAGTCAGGCTTTTCTCGTCCAAGGCTATGTAGGCGTTTTCCTCTTCTTCTGCATCAACGTATTCAACCACACCTTCCTTCAACAGGTCCTGGAATCTTATTTTTCCTTCCTCCAACCCCTTAATGTGTTCGTCTGTCAGCTTGGATATGCCGTCTTCTACTACAATCAGGGGTCTGAGAACCCGGCCCCGGTCTGTGTAGACCTGTATCTCCGAGTTCTCTTTTCTGTATGTGAGGGATATGGTGGCTGGAATCTTACCCTCTCTTCTGAGGTTTCTCAGTTTCTCCACCAGTTTCTTGGGGTTGGAGTGTCCTCCAAGCAATCTGCCGTTGAGGTTCACGTATGTTTCGGCTTTAGCAACGCCCTTCTGGACTCCGAACTCCTGGAGGTATTTCTCTATACTCTCCTCTTGCATACCTGTTGTTATGTGAGCGCATATGGCTAGATTCTTCACTAATCCACAGTTTTGACCCTCAGGGGTCTCATTTGGACAAAGCCGCCCCCACTGGGTGGCGTGCAGATCTCTGGCCTCGAAATGTGGGTGGCTCCTGCTTAAAAGGGAGGATACTCTTCTCTTGTGCGCTATTGATGAGAGATAGTTTGTTCTATTCATGACTTGGCTCACACCGTTTCTGCCTCCAGTCCAGTTTCCGGTAGCCAGTGCATAACATATGCTTTCGGTTAGATTATAGCTTCTCACGGCGGTTTTCACGTTAACCACCCTGTTTCTTGCGTTCTGTTTCTCCAGCTGGTATTTAATGTCTCTGGCTATCTTGTTAAAGCTGACTCTGAAAAGTTCTTGCATCAGGTCTCCGGCAAGTCGTAATCTTTTGTTTGAGTAGTGGTCTTTGTCGTCTGACTCTCTTTTATCAGAAGCCAGTTCAAGCACTTTCCTGGCCATTATCCCAAGATATATGGCCTTGGTTCTCCAGTCTTCTCCGTCGTTTCCTATATGTGGCAGGAGGAAGTTGTTGATTACCTGCATAGCCCTCGTCGGCTGGTATTGTTTAGCGTGTCCAGCTCCAGCTCTCTTGCCGAAGTATTCAAAGGCTTCCTCCTCGCTCATGTCATTGAGTTCCAGGTTGAGTAGTATCTCGAGTTGGTCTTCCTTATGGAACATATCAAGTATTTCCTCATCGGTTAACCCAAGGGCTTTCATCAGAACAGTCAGTGGTAACTTCTTGGGTATCCCGGGGAGTGTGGCAAATAGGGTACCTGTTTTCTTCCCCGGCCATTTCTCCACAGTAATCCTTGACCGAAATCCCTGTCTCAGGGAAAAGACCTTTCCCATTACACCCTCTTTTCCTGAAACCACCTCTTTGGTGGTTACTATCCTGTTGGGAGCTAAATCCTCTACAATAATCAGGGACCTCTCTGTTCCGTTGATGCTGAAGTATCCGCCTAAGTCAAGGGGGTCTTCTCCTGCCTCAACAAGCTCTTCGTCGCTCATACCAGCCAGTAGACAGGCCTTGGAGCGTAGCATTATCGGCAGATGACCGATTTCCACCTCGACGGGGGTGCCTTTTTCGATGAATTCCAGAATTATGGGGGCGGAATAGGTCAGGTTTCTAACATGGCATTCCCAGGGAAACCTTGTCTCCGGTCCCTGCCCGGCCTCGTTGACAACAGGCTTCTTGATTCTTATTTTACCAAGTTCCAGAGTGTAGTCTTCAATATCCAGCTCGATTTTTTCTTTCTCGTCTATTACTTCCTGCAGACCTTTATCAATAAGCCAGTCGAAGGACTCTATCTGGAAATTGGTCAAGTCCTTGTTTTTTATGAAACTGTTTACCCTCATTATGGAATCACGTCCTTTTTTTCTGTTTACACGATTTTAATCTCTCACAACAACGCGGTAGTAAATAGTTCTACCTATCTTTATTTCATTCCTGGTTATTTTGATTATATCCCCTATTTTTGCATCTAACCCCTCGATTCCTGGATCGCTTTCCTTTATCTTCGGCAGTTGTCGGGATGTTACATTATATAATTGAAGCAACTTCTCAACTTCCTTTCCATCTAACATCTCATGTTTTGAAACTAACTCATTATCCAATTTATCGCCTCTAGAAAAAGTGTGAATTAGAACCTAGTATTTTCTCTTTATAAATACCCTTAACTAAAAACATTCCTATCCAATCCATAAAAATAAAAAGATGAGAAGAATTATTTCTTCTCTGTCAGGATCCTGGCTTTCTTGATGTTGGATATGGATGAGCGATTAACGCCTACCAGATATTTCACCCCGGTATCCTCTGCCACATCCACTAATCTTTGAGTTACTATGCCATCGAATACTACTGCATAGGGTTGCACATCAGCCAGTGAATCAATAAGGTCTTTTATCTCCATCTCTGTTATAAGCTCCAGATTTTTATCGTAGAGTCTGGCGCTGAGTTTTCCCTTTACCTCCTTGAGAAAATCCATTAGCTCATTTCTCCGGTCCCTGTCTTCAACTCTCTTTTTTTCATGAGCCACCACATTTTTATTGTTCATCTGGCTAACCGGGACCTTTCTCCTTAGAGCCATTATAACCTCCTTCTTACCTAGCTCCTCTACCTCCTTTCCTTTAGGGGCTTCGGCGATGAAGTCCACGTCCGCTACCTGGGAGAGTTCTTTTAGTATCATTCCCCCTCCTCTGTCCCCGTCCACGAAGGCTATGGTGGTTTTTTCTTTGGCTAGTTTAACAACAGCGGGGGGTACGTTTGTGCCTCCTACTGCGATAGCGTTCTTGATCCCAAACCTTAGGAGGTTGAGGACATCAGCTCTGCCTTCCACTAGAATCACACTATCTGCGTCAACCACTCCCGGACCCGCTGGTAGGCCATCGTATTCTGTTATGCCCGCCAGCTGTACTGATTTTCTAACCTCTTCTGTAATCTTTTCTGTATTAGGAACGCTTTCGTCCATGATTTTCTTTAGGAGGTTTTTAGCCCTATCCACGACCTTATTTCTCTTAACGCTTCTGGCATCCTCTATGTTTTTTATCTTTATGTTGGCGTTGCATGGTCCGACCCTGTTCACATTTTCGATAGCTGCCCCTACAATAGCGGTCTTTACCATACCCAGGCCGGAGGGTATTATTATCTCACCCTTTGATTTCCCGGATTTGGTTTCTATGTCAACCTCGATTCTACCGATTCTTCCCGTTTTCTGCAGCTCTCTTAGCTCCAAGTCTTCTCCTAAAAGTCCTTCTGACTGTCCGAATATTGCTCCCACAACGTCTGGTTTCTCAACCACACCGTCTATTATAATATTTGCATAGATGTTGTATTTGATAGTGTCCACTGGTGCTTTTGCCATTTAAATCACCTCATCAAAAAAATACTGAAAAACAGATTACATCCACTACTCAAGACATAGTTTACTCCAGAAAATACGGGCGCTGTAGAACCCCCTGTTTATGCACTCATCGCTTATTTCGTGAATACACTTGGAGTATGTTTGTTCTTGACTGGTAAATGTGATGTAATCCTGTAATTCCTTCTAATTGTAAGTATATGGATTTTCTTATTAAATAATGAAATCTATTTTTTCCCTGAACTCTTCGGGTGTTGTGTTCTTTAATAGAAGTGTTTTCTCCCTTCTTTTACCCCCCGATATTATCTCACATTCCCCCAGTGTTTTAGTAACCAACTCGATAACTCTCTTGTTGGCTTTGCCCTTGGTGGGGGGTTTAGAAACCTTAATCTTTAATAATTCCCTGCTGGGGTCATAGAACAAGCCCTCCCTGGTAGCATTTGGTATGACCTTCACCTTGACAAGAATACCTTCTCTAGTCTCCTTCATTCTGTAAACAGTTTATGTAGTGCATCTCTTAACGGCTTTATTGAGGACTTCAAGAAACTTATCACTCTCTTTTTCTGTCAGCTCTTTCCCACCACCGTCCTCTATTCTTAGATCATTGTTGTCTGCTACTATGATCAGAGACTTAGAGACCGGTCTGCCGAATATTTCCTGCAGTTGCTCATCCTCGTCCAGGTGTTTTATTATGTCTGCTATAACATCCAGCCGGATAGCAACCCGATTCTTTGATGATGCCATATTATCTAATATACTACTTCATCTAATTTATTTCTTTCCCCTGCTGTTTTGATCTCCCTGCAGATTCTTCTGCCACAGCTCATTGGTTCATCGTAGAGTATCTTGGAGTAGGTTGAACCGTGTATGAACAGGTTGGTTCCTGCAACAATCCTCGCCGATATCTCGAAACACACGAACTCCAGCTCTGGAGTGCATATCATCTCTACACAGAATGGCCCTATGAGCCCTGGCTTAAAAAGCTTCTTGGATGACTCCACAATGTTGCGGCCTAGTTTCATCAAATCAGGCAGGAGTGACTCCCGCAGTATGACCGGCAGATTCCCTGTGACAACATATTCCGGCTCAACATCAACCTCTTTCTGGATGGCATTAGGCAGCCTCGCAAGACCGTCTATGTTGGATTCATACCTGATGTCCATTCCCAAAAGCTCTACCTCATCCTCCAGTGGAGAGTAAAAAAAGTGCGGATAAAACCTGGTGCCTATGACGTATTCCTGGATTGTGTATTCATTTTTCACATCATCTGGCAGGTTTATCTTTCCCAGCTTTCTATGGAACTCCTTTTCGTCTTTAGCCAGGAAATATCCTTTCCCTCCCTTCGCTCCGGGGAATTTTACGATAACCAGCCGGTCTATGTCTTCAGGTGATTTGAACTCTCCTGGGGTTTTCAGAGCTGATTTCTTAAGCCATTCTTTTTCTTTCTTCCTGTTGGATTCCCACTCAAGGACCATCCTGTTACCTAACATGGGCACCTTCAGCTTTTCTATTATGTTTTTTGCGCCAACATACTCTATAAACGAGCCGTGAGGTATGAGAATGGCATTCCTCTCAAGCAGCATATCCTGCATTTTTTGGTCTAGGATGTCACTGTATTTGTTTACTTTTATTATATCGTCCACAACGGGCCAACGCCTGTAGAATCTGGCTGATTTCTCGGTGCATATCAGCAGGTTACTAAATCCTTCATCTCTTGCTCCCTTTGTAATCTGCAACGCGGTATGACTGCCCAGGGTACATATCTTCATATTATCCGGATCATATTCCCTAAGGATTTCATCTATATGCTCTCTGGTAATCATTTTTTTTTTTAACTTGCTCATGTGATTATATCTTGCACCCTCTCCTCTGATATGGCACGTTTTATTTCCATAGCCACCCTCCTGCCCGTTGAAACATTAGTCCTCCATAGTGTGTTACTGTATGGGTGACCGACTGACATGTGGACGTTTGTGCCACCACCAACCCTCGGGGCTACATCATAGATGAAGAAGTTGTTGTCTTTATCAACACAGGTCTGCAGGCAGAACGGCCCGATAATCCCCGGCTTATAGTACTTTTTTGTCGCCTTAACATATTTTTCAGCAAGCCCAAAGCCTTTTTCCAAAAGGCTCTCCCTCACTGTTGCAGTATTGTGTCCGCATACAGTATACTCTGGTACTTTTTGTTTATCATTCAAAGTCAACTGTTGTGTTGCAGGCAATCTGACATGGCCGTCGAGTGAGGTCTCAAAGCGCCAGTCCACCCCTAAAAGCTCTATTGGATTCATCTCCTGCTCCAAGGGCGAGTAAAAGAAGTCGAAGTTGAAAACCGGCCCGATTACGTATTCCTCTATTCTTGCGTTCTTTAGCAGTTCATCTGTTATGACACCCTGATCCAGCAGCTTATCTGCTTTCTCCTTGTATTCCTCATAGCTTGCGGCTGTGAAAAATCCCCGCTCTAGTTTCTTCTTCGCGTGGTGTAGTTTCACCACCACCAGCTCGTCTATATCTGCCGGGTCGTCTATTTTTTTTGGGTATGGTAGGCCTGCTTTCTTCAAAATCCAGTAGTAGTCTTTCTCTTCTCCCCTTTCCTCGCTTCTGAGAAGGTTCCTGCTGCCCACCATCGGAACCCTGAATTCATCCTCTATTCTGGTGAGGTCCACATATGATGTAAATGATCGGTTAGGTATGAAAAGGATGTTATCTTCCAGCATATTCTCCTGTTCTTTTTCCTCTATTATCTCAGAGAACCTGTCGTAGATCCTGCATTCATCCACTACGCCCCTGACCACTTTCCCGTCCACTCTTTTGGATTTAAAGTAGTCCGTGTATGTTTTCTCCCTGCCCTTCTGGCAGTAGAGTTTAGTCCTGAATCCCTCCTCTATCGCCCCGTCAGCCACGTCCAGTGCCGAATGCGAGGCCAGCACACCAACCTTGACCTTA
>JAYEGX010000096.1:9117-24305 GCA_034659295.1 Candidatus Altarchaeota archaeon
AAAGTAGTCCGTGTATGTTTTCTCCCTGCCCTTCTGGCAGTAGAGTTTAGTCCTGAATCCCTCCTCTATCGCCCCGTCAGCCACGTCCAGTGCCGAATGCGAGGCCAGCACACCAACCTTGACCTTACCTAGATCATATCCTTTCAGGTTATCGAACACAACTCTTCTATCCAACATGCTAAAGCACCTATTTTTTCTTTTTTTTTTTTGGGGTCAAGCCCCATATAAGTCCCCCTGGGGGGATAAAGGCTTGATATCGGACCCGGCGGGATTGCGAAGTAAGGGCGCCTTTCCCACCCTCGCTCAATACATTCCATGTATTGGCGCACCAAAAGCCGCGGCTTTTGAGTGTACTAACCCTTTCGAGCCTTACTTTTTTCCAAAGTAATTGTTTTCTTTGGGCAACCTATCCTTTCTTTTACAAAAGAAAGGGCGGAACGGACCCGGTGGGATTCGAACCCACGATCTCCGGATTAGAAGTCCGGTGCCCTATCCAGACTAGGCTACGGGCCCTGAACCGGATTTAAAGTATTTGGTATTAGCTTTACATAAATGGGGGTGTATGGGTTAGTAGTGCAGCCAGGGTCAAAAATAAGGGCACCAGGAGGTTATCATCCAGTAGAAGGTGGTCGTGTTGGATGTTGGATAATTCCGTCAGGCCGCCAAGTAGTGCGAACACGGCGGCCTTAACCGGGTCATCTGGCAGGAAAACCAGTGCGCCGAAAAATGAGAAGAATATGAATGCAACGGATCCCTCAAGGCTTTTATGCCCTATCCTGTGTCTCCCGTATTTTTTTCCCACCATCGTGGAGGTGGAGTCCCCTATGCTCAATATTGCTATTACCGCGCAGGCGGTGTTAACATCCAGTAGGAGGATGGCTGGCGTAATCCCCAGACAATAGAATATCGCTCCCCGGTAGGGTAAATTTTGTATATCCCTGGGTCTTTCAAAGTGTACGAGAAGGTGGTTGTGTACCCTCAGTTCCTCCCCGGCCTTGGGGAGTGCAAGCATAACCGTCACAGAGAGCATTAAAGGCAGGATAATCAGTTTACCTACCAGAGGCTCTAGGACATAGACTCCGAAGGCTATGCATACTCCAACTATTAAATGCACTAGTTGTCTTTTCACCTCGAAAAAATAGCTGGTCTCCATTTTATCTGTTCTTCTCCCACACATTTACTCTGACATTGGATTCCCTTCTGTTGGGGAACAGCTCTATGATCGAGGGGAAGCTGTAGGCTGCCAGAGCAAACACGGAATACGGGAAAAAGAAGAATACCACAAAAAGATATCTTAAACGCATCCTCGATACTCTTAAGATGACTGCGATGTTGTACAGTAAACCCAAAAGGAAAACCACAAGGGACAGCATGAAGAGGTGGGTGAACTCGTACTGGCCTGTAAGTGCCTTTTCTGTATAATCTATCATTCCATAAACCGAGAACCAGTTGAAAATGTACTTAGCGACGTTCATGGACAGGTAATCATTGTGGTTCACAAACCATCTAAGATATCCTTCGAAGACCTGGTAGAATGTTAAGGGTATCACCACGAAACTATGGAGGAACCAGTACATCTGGGAGGGTATGCCGTAAACGCCGGTTGCTCCATAGCTTTTGTTGAACGGAACATCAGAGTGTTTCTTTATTACCTGGATCGTTCCCCTACCCCATCTCATCCTCTGTCTCATAAGACCCTTCAGGGTCTCGGGCATTTTAGTGTATATCACGGCGTTAGACATCAACAGCTTGTAGCCTTTCTTTTTGAGTCTGACTCCTATGTCGAAGTCCTCAGCCAGGGTGTCCTCCTTAAACCCGCCCACAGCCTTGAGAGCTTCCCTCCGATATGCTGCAAAACCCGGGAAGATGTATGTGGAATTAGCTCTGTTGAGGGCATACCTCCATCCTGATGATAGAACGTATTCGAAGTCCTGGAACCATGTGAGAATGTTCCTGTTTACCATACCCCGTATTATCCCGGATACTGCTCCAACCCGCTCATCTGCGAAGGGTTTGACTATCTCCACCAGTGCTTTAGAGTCTACCTTCGAGTCCGCGTCCAGGGAGACGATAATCTCCCCCTTAGCGTTCTTAAATCCCTCGTTCATGGCATTCGCCTTACCCAGGTGGTTTGTGTTGATATATTGCAGGCTTTTATTCTCACCGGCTAGTTCTTTGAGTATCTCAAGCGTCCCGTCCGTTGATCCGTCGTTTACCACGATAATCTCCCTGCTGCCGGGGTATTTAGCCCTGAAAAGGGCGTTGAGTGTTTCCCTTATGATGTGGGATTCGTTGTGTGCTGGTAGTATTACTGAAAGATGCGGGTATGTGTTTTCACCGTGTATCTCTTTCCTCGGCATAATCACCAGTATGAGCCATGAGGTATACAGTAATATCATTGCTATAAAAAAGAGAGACAGGATTAATTCAATCATTTTCTTCTTTAATTGATTATGTGGATTCAGCGTTAATAATCTGTTCACCCCTGCAGATGGAGACGTTACCGTGTCTGCAGAGTATGTCTGTTATATCGGCTTTGTTGTGCATTCCGCAGTATGCTTTTCCTTCAACCACTATGCAGGGGAGTTCTGTGACATTGTATATTTCAGTTAGTGCGTTAACGGAAGAAAGCCCTAGATCCATGTCGAAGGAGAAGATGCTGATTTCGGGGTCTATCTGCTGGTTTATGTATGTTAAGACAAAGCCCTGATCGTCACATTGCTTGTTCACGTCGCATTCACCGTAGAAGTATAGTATTATGAGGTGTTTGTAGTCACATTTTTCCTTCATCTTCTCCAGCATGGTGAAATGTATGATTTCGCGCCTGTTTAGGTGGGCTTTCTCTCTTATGTAGAATTCGTCGTTCATGAAGTCTTTCGTAACCTGTCGGTAGTCTCTGATTTTCATATCCAGCTTCCATAGTTTGCTTTCCAGATACTCCAGCTCTTTTCTCATCACCTGGCATGTGTTGTTTCTCAAATCATTCTTTTCTTGCATGTATTCCATCAGGTAGTAGGTGGTCTTTATCTCCTCAAAGTCAGAGATTATCTCATCCATCCTGTTGGTTATTGTTTTCTCTCGTTCGCTTTCCATCATGGTGTTCAGAAAGTATATGCTCACGAATATTGCTATGGTAAGGATAGCTGCCTGTGTTATCGTCTTAATGTCTACTCTCGCCATTTTATTTGCTTGTTTCTTGCTACCGTGTAGGCACAGATAATCCAGAGGGTGTTGTATGGTATGAAAAAGAACAGGAAGCATATGAATCCAAAAAAGAGCTCCCTGAAGCTTTCACCCATCTTTCTCAGAGCGTAGAAATTTATTAATGCATTCATTATGAAGGGGCTTATGCCCATAAAGTAGAATATGCTTATCATCAGGGGGTCTAATTCAGTGTTCTGTATGATGTTTACGCTAGAGCCTATGATATCGAAGTCTATGAGGCTGTAGTAGATAATGTAATTATATGCTGTGCTGATTGTTAGATATATGGTGGAGATGAACAATAGTGTACCTATGATAATCCCCCCATAGTTCACTGGCATGAAGAACATACCGAAGTTACCTAACCCTCTGTTGAAGAATACATCCCTGTGTTTTAGTACGGTTTGTATGGTTCCGGAGTACCATCTCCTTCTCTGGTAGTAAAAAGAGCGCACGTTGTTGGGCACCTTAGTGTAAACGTAGGCTGAGAGGCAGCAGGCTATCCGGTATCCTTTTTTCTGCATCCTGTAGGCTATTTCAGTATCCTCAACTATGTTGTTCACGTCGAAGCCATCTAAATCCTCTAAAACCCTTTTACGGTATATGCTGAACTGTCCTGGTGTCAGATAAAGGCAGTTTAGAAATGAGAGCAGTTTGAGGTAGAACCCAAGGCCCATGTTGTATTCCATCTCGATGATTCTCTCCAGCCAGCTGCTGGGGTCCCTTACCCTAACCCTTACGATAACCGCTCCGATATCCTCTTCCCTGAAGTAGCCGCACACCTTCCCTAGTGCATCACCTTCTATAACGGTGTCAGCGTCTATTGTAGCAATCAACTCCCCTCTCGCTTCCTGGATTCCCATATTAAGCGAACTGGCTTTGCCCTGGTTTATCCTGTTGTCTATTAACCTTATAAGCCCTTTATCGGAGTACCCTCTCGCTATCTCCCCTGTCTGGTCGCTGGAGCCGTCGTTTATCACGATAATCTCCAGCAGGTTTTTGGGATATTCGAGTCTGAGAATGGATTCTATCGTGTCAGCTATGCTATCTTCTTCGTTGAATGCGGGAACCAGTACTGTTATCTTTTCTTTTTCACTTAGCGGTTTGGGCTCTCTAAAGAATTCATCCCTGTTTTTTATTATGGACAATACTATGACCATGAAAAAGAAGGTTACAAAAAACCATAAGGCGTATATCAGGACTATGTGCAAGCTGTTCATCGTTTATATAATCCTTTATGTAAGCAATAGTTATTAAAACATAGACTAAATAGATATATAATGGTTTTAGATAAGCTCAGGGATGGTTTGCAGGGTGCTGTAACAAACCTGAGGAAGGCGGTTGTTGTAGACAAGAAAACAGTGAAGGAGTATACGAAGGACATACAAAAAACTCTTATCTCAGCTGATGTTAATGTGGAGCTGGTCTTTAAGCTCTCAAAAAATATTGAGGAGAGAGGCTTGCTGGAAAAACCCCCGGGGGCCTTGTCCCGGGGAGAGAATCTTATCAGGATAACCTATGATGAGCTGGTTAATCTATTGGGTGCCGGGGAGAAAATCCCCTTAAACGAGAACGACCGAATACTATTGGTGGGTACCCAGGGCTCCGGTAAGACTACTACTGCCGCGAAGCTTGCCAGATACATAAAAAAGAAGGGCTTTAGTCCTAAACTGATTTGTGCCGACACCTTCAGGCCCGCTGCATTCGACCAGCTGAGGCAGTTGTCGGAGCAGATAAACGTCCCATTTTACGGTAGTCCTGAGGGGAAAAAATCCCTTTCAATAATAAAAGACGGCTTGAAGGAATTCAGGAATGAGGGTGTTATAATAATCGACTCTGAGGGACGGCATAAAATGAACCGGGAGTTGATGGATGAGATAGGCAGGGTATACTCTGAAATAAAGCCGGACAAGACCTTTCTGGTTCTGGATGCCACCACCGGACAGCAGGCTGGAGATCAGGCGAAGGCCTTCAGGGAGCATGGCCGGGTGGATGGGGTTATCCTGACTAAACTGGATGGCTCAGCCAAGGGCGGGGGTGCAATCTCTGCATGTGCTGCTACAGGAGCTCCTGTTTATTTCGTAGGGGTTGGAGAGCATGTTGAGGACTTTGAGGAATTCGATTCAGAGCGTTTTGTTTCCCGTCTTATCGGTTTCGGGGATATTGAGGGTTTGTTGGAGAGAGCCCAGGAGGCTGATTTAGACGAGGAAACAGCTAAGAGGATTATGTCAGGGAAATTCACACTCAACGAGGTCTACACCCAGATAGAGCAGGTTGGAAAGATGGGCTCCATGAAAAAGATTATGGAGTTGATGCCTTTTCAGGCGAAAGTTCCCAAGGAAATGCTTGATATGCAGGAGGGTAAGATGCAAGGGTGGAAGATTATCATGGATTCCATGACCCCAAAAGAGATGGAGGAGCCGTCCATCATCAAGAAAGACCGATTGGGTCGTGTCGCTGAGGGCAGCGGAAGCGGGCCTGAGGATGTCAGAGAATTATTAACCTACTACAAGAAAATGAAGAAGATGATGAAGTCCATGGGCGATGAGAGAAAGCTCAGAAGATTGATGAAGAAGATGGGCGGTAACATGGGGATGTGATTAATTACCTGATAAACCAATATACTCCCATGGAACAAAATTATCACATCCTTCTGGTACTTACACTGTCTCTATTGTTGTTTACTGCGTGTATCGTGGAGACTCCCGAACAATCCCCCAAGCCCTCATCCACAACATCCTCTTCTAGCATTTCCACCACATCAACAACTTCCACGTCAACAGCATATACCACAACAATCTACTACATAACTACAACAACCACCTCCACAACAACCACCTCCACAACAACCACCTCCACAACAACCACCTCTACAACAACCTTCCCTACCACAACCTCCCCCCCTACAACCCTTCTGGAGTGCAGGGACACTGATGGGGGTATGGAATACCACATACATGGCACAGTAATCCATAAAGACGGGAGGGTGGTCAACGACATATGCGAAGGAGATATGTTGAGGGAGTATTACTGCAGGAAGGGTGAAATAAAATCCATCTACTACAACTGCCGTTACGGCTGCCAGGACGGGATTTGCCTGGATAAATAATAGATTTCAGCACCATTCACTGAGTTTCTTGGTTTTTTCCCTTTCTATGTCCAGATCCTGGACCCTGATTTTTTTGAATTCTATATCCTCCTTCCTTAATAATATCTTAGCATTAGGTGTTACGCTCGGAGCCACAAGAATCCCTGAAGCATTCTCTATGTGCCCCTTAAGCCAGTCCCTGTATCTCTTGATCTGCAGGGCAGCAGGCAATCCCGCTCTCTCCACCTTCAATTCAACCACAACATAAGAGTCGCCTATCTTGCCGTAGAGGTCGAAGAATCCGAGGGGTGATTGGTACTCTCTGGACTTCAAACGGAAGCCGGGGTGAACGAGCTTGGGGTTCCTGGCCAGATGCTCTTGTAAATCCTTTTCCGTGTGCCTTAAATCCAGTTCTTCCCTGTCTCGCAGGTTGCTGTATCCCCTGTAGTCAAGGACTTCATATATGTGAACGCTCATGTCCTCGTAGGGTTTCTTTGTTCTACCGCTGCGCAGGATTATCTTTTCCCTATCTCCCTTGACGTATTCGGCAATGGTTTCTGTCGGGGACCTCATCCAGTTAACCGGTTTAAAGCCTGTTATGCTGTGAATCAAGAGCGTGGAGTCGGGTTTTATGATTATTATCCTGTGCCCCACCCCTATGCTGGAACTGGATCTGCCATCGTATTCTATGGCGCAACTGCAGACTATCTGGATGAGTTCCCTTTCCTCAAGGTCCCTGTTCAGTTGATTACATAAATCTGTATTAAGTGAGGGTTTCATACAGAAGAATATGTTATTCCAGGTTTTTATCTCAGCTAGCGGAACTCTATCTCATCCCCTAACTCTGTTTCACCTATCTCCTCTTTACCTAACTCTATCACGTATTTCGCGGGCTCCCTGGGTTTATATACTCTCCAGGTGTCTTTTACTAGGGGGTTAAGTGGGTGGATGTTTCTTCTTAGATCAACAACCGTCATGTTGGAGTCCAGCCACAACACATCAATCGGGTACTGCATGAATGCCATGTGTATGCTAGATGATTTTATATCCTCCCTGGGCGAGGCAAGAACAAGATCCTTTTTATCGGAGAGAATAAGCCCCCTCATTCTTGAGGGGAGGTTTCTTGCTAGTGAACACTTGTGGGATATGATTAATCCTTTGGTTTTGTTTATTACTCTCATGTTATCCCTGAGATGTCGATGACCAGGGCAAGATTCCCGTCGCTTAGGATGCTGGCTCCAGCTATGCCCTTCAACCCTCTAAACTCTTTATCCAGGGCCTTGATCATTATCTCCTGCTGTTCCACTATCCTGTCGGCCACCAACCCGATTTCTCGCTGCCTTTCTCTATAATAATCAGGATTTAGTATAATTCAAACCTTAAAGATAAGGTGGTAGTCAGCCTAATAGGCTGACATGACCCCCACCTTAAGTATTATGGTGCTTGTGGTATTAAAAGCTGTTGGTGATCGGGATGTTCTTATCCTTAGGGCGATAGATTAAAGTCCTCTGAAAAGATTCTAGTTTGTCCAGAAAAGAGGGGGGGAAGATCCTTTGAGCATGAGAAAATAGTTATTCTGAAGGCAGGACGTCCTCCATGCGGTGGGATGGTTCAGAAATCCGCTTGAATCCCATAGAAGCAGAGCTGCTTTTCATGGTGTGCACACACCTTTGTATCTCATCTACGTACTCTTTTTTTTTTCCAGGGGTTTCCTCGAACTCTAAAAAGGGAGTTATTCAGCGACTGCAGCAGGTCTTCAGCCTCACTTAGATATAAATCCGGATATTCTTGCATTTCTTCGGTCATTTTATGGTGCAGTTACGGGAATAAACCTAGAATTATCGAAATCGGCAGTTATAACTTAAGAACCTTATTTATTGTATCGATTACCTGCTCTTCCTTAAAGGGCTTGGATACGAAATCCTTCGCTCCAATATCCGTGGCTTCCTTTACTATGCTCTCCTGTCCCACCGCAGAAACCATGATTACCTTAGCATTAGGGTTGATTTTTATTATATCCTTTAACACGTCCATCTCGTATTTACCTTTCATGACGATGTCGAGCAAGACAAGATCAGGCGTTTCCTTCTTGTATTCCTCCAGTGCCTCGTCCCCGTTCTCTGCCTCAATGATATCCTCCTGTCCCATCTTGTTGAGTATCTTAATCAATATCTTCCTCATAAACACAGAATCGTCCGCAATTAATATCTTAGCCATCATGAATTCTCTTCCTTAATCATGTTTTGTTTTCGCCAACCATAAAGGCGATACAGGGAAGACAACCTCATGTGTGAATGTTGCCAGCTTCCTTGAGAATGTCTTTCTGCATATCGTCTAGTTCAACCATTCTCTATCTTATCCAGTATAGCTCATATACGGCCGGAGAATAATAACCTACCACCGGAACAGGTCAATTATCTTGTCCGTAAGGGTTTTCTCCCGCCTTCTTGCCTTACCTGAGAGGTAATCAGATATCTTCCTGATTTCCCTGCTCACCTTGTGGTTCGGGTTATCTAGGATTACGGGATTCTTCGCCTCAATAGATCTTCTTATGGAGCTGTCTTCTGGTATAGCCGCTATTACAGGTAAATCAAAGAACGATGCCACGTTTTCAATCTTCATTTCATCCCTCTTGTTTACTCTGTTTAATACCACACCCAAAAGCTTTTTATTATATTCTTTGGCCAGGGTTTTGGTTCTCAGGGCATCAGAGATTGTAGGAAGCTCGGGATGTGTTACCAGCAAAACCTCATCGCACATTTCCAGTGCAGTTAGTGTCTCCCTGTCCAGGCCTGTAGCGCAGTCTACGAGAACAAAGTCTTTGTCACTTAGGTGTTCATCGAATGCTGCTCGTATGTTCTTTGGTTCAGTGGTTACATCCTCCATGGAGAGGGATGAAGGTATAATGTCCACCCCGCTTGGGTGCTTGTACATAACATCCGGCAGAGCAGCGGTTTCTTTCATCACGTCGTGTATCGATGCAGGATAGGAAATCAACCCAAAATGTAAACCCAGATTTGCGCCAGTAAGATTTGCGTCAACGATTGCTACATCAGCACCCTCCTGAGCTAGAGCAACACCTAGATTAGAAACAACTGTAGTCTTTCCGACCCCACCTTTCCCTGAAACAACACCTATTATTCGAGCCATAGTAGTAATATATTATCTTTTGCTTATAAATATTTATCTATTCCCTTAATTGAAATGAAAGACTTCATAAAGCCTGATTTGGCCAGGGCTGGTAGGTGCGGTATCCCTGAGATAGTATATGGTGCAGGCAAGAGCCCGGGGGAATTAATCGATATCTCACGAGCTTTTCTTAAGGATCAGGGCAGGGTTATAATAACCCGGCTGGATGAATCCAGGGTTGAAAAGCTTAAGGCTTCTTTCGGTTCTGTGGATGATGTGGTATTGGAACACAACAATAAGGCTAGAACCTTGGTGTTGAAGAATAAGGATTTTGAATCCGTGGGTTATGGAACTGTGGGTTTAATTACTGCAGGCACCTCCGACATTCCTGTAGCTGAGGAGGCCCGGGTAGTTCTTAAGGAGCTGGGTTGTGAAACCCGGGTGGAGTATGATGTGGGCATTGCTGGAATTCACAGGGTCTTTGATGCGCTAAAGTCTCTTTCGGGTGTGGATCTGTTTATTGTTGTAGCGGGTATGGAGGGTGCTCTACCCTCTGTTGTGGCTGGTCTGGTGGATAAGCCGGTTATTGCCGTACCATCTTCTGTGGGATATGGAACTGGTGAGAAGGGTTTTGCGGCATTGAATACGATGCTTAACTCATGCACTCCCCTGGCTGTTGTTAACGTAGATAACGGCTTTGGTGCAGCATCTATTGCCTTAAAGATTCTGCGTTTATGTGATTCCCTTAAAAATGACTGAGAAAGAGAAGATTGTTATGCTGGAGACTGATTTAGATGACTGCACACCCGAGGTTTTATCTTACCTGATGGAGAGGGTTATGCAAGAAAACGCCTTAGACATACAAGTCATTTCTGCTGTTATGAAAAAGGGGAGGCTTGGTTTCTTGGTCAGGGTTTTGGTCAGGGAAGAAGATGCCAAAAGGCTATCTGATGTTCTCATGAAGGAGACGGGCACATTGGGTGTCAGGGTCATGCCTGTTCTAAAACGATATGCGGCCTGTAGGGAGCTAGTTGAGCGGAAGGTGATTGTCTTGGGGGAAACAGAGCGTGTGAGGATTAAGAAGTCAGGGTATAACCTCAAACCAGAGTATGATGATGTGAGGGAACTGGCTTTGAAGCATGGGTTGTCCTTTCGGCAGATCCTGGATCTGGTAGAGAAGTCACTGGTTGATGATTGATCCCTTAATCCCTTTCTCCTTCAGTTCCCTTTAAGGTTTTATCATCCTCCAGCATTCCGCGATATAGTCTCCCATCCCGGGTTATAAGGTGGAAGAATGATGGATTTCTTTTATCGGTTATATATGACAGGATGCTCATGGAGATTGTCGTATCTTCCTTGCCGGGTATTTTTTTATCTATCTCTGGCTGGTATATCCTTACTCTGTCTACATCTTCCCAGTTTATTGTCGCCGGAGTTTTTGTGTCCAGGTAGACCGCCCCACCAGCAAGCATTTTAATCTCATCATCGACGGCTACCCCCCTCTTGTGTTCGTTTATGATCTTGACTATCTCGTATGAAACCAGAACAGATAAGATGAACAAAAGGATTGAGTAAACTGTTGTATCCCATAGGAGCACCAGAATACTTAATGCTGGTATAAGGAAAACCCCACCCATCTCCGCTACAGCCAGCAGATTCCCTCCCCTGTTTTTTTTTAATACCAGACCGGTGTCCAGAGCAGGATTTATTAAGTTATTATGTTCCATTCAGAAAATCGTTAAACATTGGAAGCGGCCGTTTTATGGGGGGGTATATCTCACTGGTTTGTTGAATCCCATAACTTATCTCAACTCATTCCTTTGAATTCTTACTCTTCTTTACCTCATCTACTTCAACTATATCTCCGCTTTTCTCCCATTCTTTTTCCAACTCCCTTTCTTTATCACTTAATTCCGTCTTTCTTTCTTCCTTAATCGTGTATTCTTTTTTCCGTTTTTCTATCTCCTCTTCCAAGGCCTTCAGATCCTCCTCTGTTGGCATATCAACTTTTTTCCCACCCTCATCTTTCCCTGATTTCTTTTCCTCCTCTGTTGGCATATCCCTCTTTTTTTTACCTTCATCTTTCCCTGATATCTTTTCTTTATCCCCTCTTTTTTTCAGATTTTCCACACAGTATCTGGCAATCACCAGAATCAATACAATAGCTATCAGAGCAAGCAGCACATCTGAGGCGTCTATATCCCCCTTGTGTTCGGATTCTGTTGTTGTTGTCGTAGCCAAAGTTGTTGTCGGGATCCTTTGGGTGGTTGTCGTAGCCAAGGTTGTTGTCGGAGTTTCCTGGGTTGTTGTGGCTGAGGTTGTCGTAGTCATTGTAGATGAGGTTGTCGTAGCCAAGGTTGTTGTCGGGGTTTCTTTTTTTGAGTAGACTGACATATCACCGTCTTTTATCAAAATGAATTCTAAGCCACCTATTCCGTCGACATCAGCTATATGGATTCTCTGATAGCTTTCATCTAGACTGTATGTTTCTATTATCTCCTGGTTTACGCCTAATTCATGGATCGCGTTCTCTGTTAATATGAATATTTTTCCATCAGGGCTTTCCTGTATAGCCTTCACCTCCCCGATGTTTATGAATTGCTGTTCACCTGAGAGGATATCCCAGATATATAATCCTGAGGTTGTTCCCAGAATGAATTCCTGGAGACTGTTTTCATTGAAGTCATAGAGGCTTAAGGCGGTTATTTTCCCGTAGCCGCTTATTGCTTCATGGATGGTGTAATTGCTGTAGTTTTCAACATATTTGCGTATTGCGTTGCTGTCTCCTCCAACACTTATAAGGCAGCCCTCGCTGTTGTATATGAAAAATACACCTATGGAGGTGACCGCAATTATCTCCTTGTGGGGGTGTGGGCTGACATCACCCACCTTAAGTATCTCAACAACCTTATCTTTCTCTACCGTTGTTTGGTTATCCCCTGACTTAATATAATCTCCTGTCGCTATCTTCCAGCTAATGCTGCCGTTTTTGATGTTTGTATTATAGATTACGCCAAGCGATTCAGAGATAACGTCTGTTATTCCGTCGCAGTCTATATCCTCGAGTATGAAATCTCTTATAGGTTGGCCGATCATTGAAGTCCATAATTCCCCGATAAATCTGTCGTTTATGGCATAAACACCCTTCCTTGTTCCTCCGATCAGTTCATTATATCCGTTCCTGTCTATGTCAACGGATTCCATCTTGTACATCACGGGCGTGAAACCTAACGTGGGGATGGGGTACTTCAACACCACCCTGCCTCCACCCTCCAGAATCAATAGACGGCCTTTCTCTATTCCCTCGCTGCTTTTCCCATAGCTTACAAAGATTCGGGTGCTGGGGTCTTGAGTCCCCAGATCAGATACATAAACAGATTCTATGCCCTCAAGATTCAGGTGCCATCTCTCCCCCCCTTCATTATCTACTGTGTAAAGGAAGTCATTTCCATGGATGTTGTTGTTCTTAAAGAAAAAAACAATCTCTGGGATGTTATCTCCATCAACATCTGCAACAATAAGGTCATGTATAGTGCCTTTAACGTTTATAGACCATTCTTTTTCAAGGCTTTCTGAGTATGCTGTCGCTGAAAAAACAAGAACAAAAAAGACAGGCAATATGATTTTGTTTGAATCCATCTTATTGAATCATTTGAATTTGTAGATTAAATATTTATTGTTTAATCATTTCCGTGTAGTGTTTTGCTGCCGTCTCAGGAGGCATGGTATTTATCACCACATCATTACTTAGCTCAAAGCCTGCCCAAGTCGAGAGTCTGGGAAGCAGCTCCAGATACATGTGGAAGTCCCCCCTTCCCGGTCCCAGGTGGAGGTGATAGTTGTATGGGGGGTAGTTGATGCTCTTGTTGAGGGCTGTAAGCACCTCCTTAAGTGATAGGGCAAAGGATCCCCTCTCTTTATTGTTTAATTTCTCCAGTGATGGCACATGCCTTTTGGGTGTGATCCTCACCTCGAATGGGAAACGCGAGGCGTAGGGGGCGAATACCACAGTATGTTCATCTTCCATAATTATCCTTTCTTTCTCGATATCCCCTATCCTGCACAGCAGACAGTCTCCCTGCTTCTGTAAGACCTTTAACTCCTCCCTTATTATCCCGGGAACCCTTGGGAGGGCAACAATCTGTGTGTGGGAGTGTGCAAGTGATGCTCCTGCAGTATTTCCTCTGTTCTTGAATATGGACACGTATTCTATGCCCGGGTCTTTCTTTAACTCAACCAGCCTTCTCGCGTACATCTTTAGAACCTTGGCTATGTGCTCCACCTCCAGGTTGCCGAGCTCCTCCCCGTGTATTGGTGTTTCAACGATTACCTCATGTCTGCCGTAGGCGGCCATGCCCTTAAGTAATCCCTTATCCAGTATCTTCTTTTTTTCTGTTGTGGCTGGGAACTTGTTGGGAAAGCATCTAATAATCCATTCACCGTTCTTTTCTACCCTGCCAATCTCAGGAGGCGTTTTGTGCTCGTTTCCGGGGCAGAAGAAACATTTTTTTATCACATCCTTTTTTTCTTCATACCTGAAGTCGCCTGGTCTCTTACCCCTTTCCTTGGCTATTATAACCCACTTGTTCATAAGGTAGTCTTTCCTGAGTTGGTTCATGTTTGATTATTTGTTGGTGTGGTATATATAACTTAGGGTGCTGGTGAGGATGAGTGTGGCTGTGGCAATAATGAGGGCGAGTATGCCGTCGAGGAATCCGTATGTCGGCAGGATATTTGTTCTGAATAGGATGATTGATAACTCTCCTGTAATGATGGAGAGGATGCACGCCCATTTATTCACGTTTTTGAGGTAGAGTGCGACAAAGGTTGTTGGGAATAGGACGATGAGGCCGGAGAAGGTGGTGCTCACGAGGGTTGTGAAGATTCCTTGGGAGGTGTCGCGGAGGAATACGAACGCGATTGCGGAGACTCCCAGGAGGGCGGCGAAGATTTTGCTCCACATGACCTGGTTTCGTATTCTGAGGTCTCTGGTGAGCATGGTGGAAAGGGAGAGGAGTTGTGAGTCTGCAGTAGACATTAGGGCTGCTATTGCGCCGATGATTACTATGTTGTATACCCATGTTGGGGCGTAGGTTTTGACCATGGCCGGTAGTATCATGTCAGGTGCGACCTGGAGGTCGGTGGCAGTAGCCCATACACCAATCAGGACCGGGATGAGGAAGAGGAATGAGACCAGGATGGGGTAGGCGGCCATAGCGTATTTCAGTGATTTCTCGTTTTTTGCGGTGTAGAATCTGCTGAAGAGCTGGGGGAACATGGGGTCGACGAAAATCCATAGGAGCATGAATGACGTCCATATCTCGAAGGTGAAGTAGTTTTCTCCTCCGGGTCGCGTGAATAGTTGGGGGCTGTGGTGGAGTGCGTTGAGGTTTGCTGTTTCAAAGCCTCCGAGCCCTTGGGAGACATATATTGCTGCGAGCAGCATTGCTGTTATCATCATGATGCCTTGTATGACGTCGGTCCAGCCGCTGCCCCGCATTCCCCCGATCACTACATAGATGACGACAACAATTATTGTGATGGCAGCTCCTGTTTCGATGGATAGGCCTGAGGAGATATTCAATAATATGCCGGCGCCTACTGCTTGGATTGCGAGGTATGGTATCGTGTATACCACCATTATTGTCATATAGAGGAGCTGGAGTGTGTAGCTTTTTGTTTGCCCGCCGATAAGTTCCGGTGGCGTCATGTATCCGTGTTTTTTCCCGAGTCGCCATATCTTCCGTCCGAGTATGAAGAACATTAT
>JAYEGX010000097.1:0-7220 GCA_034659295.1 Candidatus Altarchaeota archaeon
ACTCGTGGGGGACAGGTGCTCTGATGGGGAGACAAGCTTCCTGCCTGAGATCTCCTTTACGGGGAATATCCTGCTGGTTTTGGTGTTGTTGTTGTTTCTGTTAGCTCTGCTTGCATGTTTTTCTGGTGTTGTTGTCTTGCTGGTCTGGCGCAGGCGCAGAAAAAAGTAGTTTCTATTGGTAATCGAAACTATGTTATCATATCTTCGATTGGTAATCGAAACTATATATGGATTCAGAATTCATAGCTTTGACTTGCGTTATATGGGCTTAATCCTATTATTAAAGGGTGTTGTGTTATGAAACTAAAAAACAAGGTTGCGGTTGTGACAGGTTCGGGCAGGGGTATCGGCAGGTCTATAGCGGTTGAGTTAGCGAGGGAGGGGGCTAGGGTGGTTGTCTCCGATCTTGATCGGGGGGTGTGTGAAAGTGTCTGTGATGAGATACGAGAGCTTGGCTCGGATGCTATCGCAGTAGAATGTGATGTTTCCAAAAAAAACGATGTGGATGCTTTGATAGAAAAGACTATGCAGGAGTTTCAGAGAGTTGATGTTCTTGTTAATAATGCTGGTGTTTTTTTGATTAAACCCCTCGTTGAGTTGACAGAAGAGGACTGGGATCTTGTGTTGGGTGTGAATTTGAAGGGTGTGTTCCTGTGCACAAACGCTGTGGCGAAACATATGATCAAGCAAAAAAGCGGCAAGATCATCTCAATAGCTTCGATAGCCGGGGAGGTGGGGTTCATGAACGCTTCCGCTTATTGTGCTTCTAAGGCTGGTATCATTAATTTGACGAGGGAGCTTGCATTAGAATTATCCCCTCATGGTATTAATGTTAATGCGATAGCTCCTGGTGTGATCGCTACAAAAATGACTGAGGGGTTGTTGGGGGATGAGAAGACTAGGGATGTTTTGTTGGCGAGCACCCCCCTTGGCAGGGTCGGTCAGCCGCAGGAGATAGGGAGGGCTGCTGTTTTTCTAGCATCCGGGGACTCGGATTTTGTAACAGGACATACGTTGGTTGTGGACGGCGGGTGGTTGACTCACTGAGATAAGGAGGTCCTATTGTTTTGGGTGGTGGTTAGGGGCTATGACCCCCCTTTTTTTTGTGTGGTTTTCCAGTTTGGTTCATCATGTTTTTTATAAAGATTTAATGGTGATGAAGATGTATCCCTACGCGGATGTCATTGAAAAGCTTGTTGAAGCTAGGGTGGGTCAGGATTTTGTAGAACAAACGCTCCGGAAATTGCTGGAAAGAGAGAGATTCATCGTTCAGAACAACCTTGCTGACTGTCAAAAAGAAATGAAGGTATTTGAAAAAAAATATAGGATGAGTTCTGATGAATTCTTGGATAAATTCAATAAGGGCAGATTGGATGACAGAGACGACTATATAAACTGGTTTTCTCTGAAGGATACCTATGACCGATTGAAACAGCTTGGTCAACATCTATCAGGGAAGAATGCATAAGATAGTAACCTGGAATCCCTGGTCTGTATCAGCGAGATGGTGGTAGGGTGGAAGCTCATTGAGAGGAGAATAACGCCCCTGACAGGATACTGGAATGCTAGACTATTTCTCAGGGACGGAACAGAGCTTTACGTCACGGAATATGTCGTTCTGGAGAAGGAGATTGTAAAGTCCAGATATAAGTACCACTGGCAGGACAAAGATGGAAGTCTAATCGCTCGCTGGGACAATGTACCTCATCATCCGGAGGTATCTACGTTCCCACATCACAGGCATGTCAAGGACAAAGTTCAGGAATCTAAGGAGATGGATTTGGGGGATATCCTGGATTTGATCAGAGAGGGTAGAGAGTGGACTGCGTTGGAATAGGACAATCAATAAATAATGCAATTAAGAAACATCCTTGGCTCTGGCATCCCTACAACTTCTTATATAACTGTCTTTATTGGATTCCTTACATTGGAGACTACATGGAAACCCTCGACACCCTTGGGGATCCAGATATTTTACAGCAACTTGAGGAATCCCGGAGGGATATAGATAATGGCAGATGCTGGCGTATAGACTTCGAGAATAACAGGTTCATCCCCGGCCTGAAACTGCAGGAAGAAGGTGAAGTAGAAAGGCCGTGGGTTATAGGGGATTGATGTTATCCACTTCATGTGCGAGGATTATCATGAATGGTTTCTGTGCAGGCGGTTTTCCGTATCTTTTTTTTTATCGATCTTTTACCTGTCAAAGAGGTTTTTTTTTGTGATAAATTAATGCCGTTTTCCATGTAAGGAGATATATGGGTGGGGGGATCTCTTTATCCCGGCTGTGTTTATCTTGGTTGTGTATCTACTCAGCTACTGGCATGACTCAAATATACCTATGTCCGGAGCTATGCCGTATGGCACTGTATTGCCAAATAAGTCCCTATCTAAGCCTGCATCAGTCCCTGAATCAATGCATAGTGATGTGTTGTCAACACGGAAATCCCCGCTAGATTCATCAATGAAGCCGGGGTTGGCGGCAAGTGAATTCTTGTCGTGGGTTGAGATTTTGCTCCAGCTGGTGAGATTGCATGGAACGTAATTCCATTCGAAAATACTTTCATTGCCTGGGTAGTACATATTGAAATCAATTCTGTGGTTCTGGGTGCACACCCCATTTATCAGTATGAGGTGTCTTCCTTTGCTTGCTGCAAGAATGTTATTCTTTACAGTATTATTTTTTGGAATGGATGCGCCTGCCACGTACATAATTATTTCGCCGACGTCGTAGTCATATTCGTTATTATGGAACATAACATTATTGTATACTTTATGGTTTGAGGAGGCGATGGCGATGCCGCCGGCTGAGTTGTTATGGATGGTGTTGTAGTATATCTGGGAGGGGCCTGTGAAGTAGTCGATATTTATGCCTGCGCATCTTGTTGTGTTGGTGCCGCTTGAGTGGAGGGTGTTGTAGCGGATAATGTTTTCTGGGCCTGCTTCATGGGTGTAGATGCCTGCTCTGTCATCAACAGTGAGGCAGGCGTGGTGTATGAGGTTGTGTTCAATAATGTTTTCTTTTGGGTCTTGGTTTAGGTTTATGCCTGCGCCGTCGATATCTGTGATTGTGTTGTGGCTGATTACGTTGTTTTTGTTGTGTTTCCCGTCGTAGCCTGTGATTGCAATCCCGTCTGCACATGATGTGACGTTGTTGAGTGTGATTGTGTTGTTTGAGCCGCCCCATATGCATATGCCTGAGTGGAAAGCCTCTGGTCCGCATCCTGTGACTGTGTTTTTTCTGATTGTCACGTTTGTTGAGTCGTCAAAGATTAGCACACATGCGTATACTGCGTCAGCGAAATGCATGTCTTCGATAACCACGTGGTGTGTGTTTTTAAGCATCAGGGAGAAACCAGGTGAATCTATGTACTCTGCACTTATCAGGGGTTGGGGTCCTACGCCGTATGCCCCGAAAACTATTGGTAGTGTTTCTGTGCCTGAATTCTGGATAATGAGTGTTTCACTCCATCTCTCTCCTCTCTTGAAAAACACTCTGTCTCCTGCATCAAGGGTTATGGAATTTATTTTGTTTATGCTTTGCCATGCGTTGTTTGGCGAGAGACCGTCGTTTGTGTCTTTTCCGCTTCCTGCATCTATGTAGTATGTTGCTGCACAGTCGGTAATGTATGGGGTGGGTGTTTCCCTTGTCCTCTCCCAGAGCATGTTTGAAACTGCAAGTACTGTGATTGTTATTAATACTCCTGCTATTATTATTTTTTTCATATTTTTTTTCTCATTAAATTAGTGCAGATACATAAATTGTTTCTAAGGAAATTAAGAGGGAGTTTCTTTATTGTCGTGGGGAATGTGAATTTAGTTGTGTATAACGTATGTGGTTGGGGGAAGTTTCTTTGTGGGCGGGAATTTGGGGGTGGCTTGCCGTAGGCGGTAAAGTCTTTTTAATCGTTGTTGTGTGAGTGCGTTAGCATTGAGTGGGCGGAGGGCGGGCGGGAGTTATTCTGGTACTCGGTATAAATATGATCCGAAGAGAGATAAGGTGGTGAATGATAGGCTTTTTAATCTCTATGATGGCGAGTGCCAGATTAGGGATTGTGGTTTCTATAAAACTTATTTTAGTCGAAGCCGGGAGAAGATACTGCCTATTTTTGAAGCTACGAAGATTGGTAAGATGCGTGATGGCGCTCCTCAAGGGGATCTAGGGAATACCCTGTGTTTATGCCCTAATCATAGTAAGGTGTTGGATAATTGCGGGCATGATTTATTTGATAGGTTAGAAAATTCTTTGCTTGATGGGAGTGACGATGATGTTGAGATCAAGTTCAGTATTGAGACTCCTGATGGTTCCATATCTGAAACATTAGTATATAACACAACACATATGAAGGAGGTTAAAAACTATCTTAACTGGCTTAGGGAGAAACAAAAACGATAAAAAGGAGGATGAGTTCGGAAGAACAGTCAGCCAATATAAACCTTGTTTAAACAGTTATGCTTCGTTTTATGGCTGTGTGCGGTAATTATTAACATGTCTGGTTTATCAGAGCATCAAACTAGGAAGAGGTATATTGATAGGGATTTAGGGAATGGGGGTTGGCTTAAGAAGTATATCAAAGAGGAGGTTAACTCTGTTAAGTCAGATTTTAAGCAAAAGGATTTTGTGTTGTTTGATGGTCGTGTTGAGAAAGGTGTTGATCGGTTTGTTGATTATGTTTTGTTGGGTGAGGATAATTCTGTTTTAGCGGTTATTGAGGTTAAGCGTTTCTCTCTTAATGAGGAGAAAGGCAGGATTCAGGCCAGGACTTATGCCAAGGATATCGAAAAGCAGGTAAGCCTGAGAATCCCTATTTTCCTGACTAATGGTGAGGTCTGGCGTTTCATCGATGAAGACGGAGTTGAAAGGAGGGTTAGTGGTCCGTTTAGCCAGGAGGATCTTAGACGGAGGGGGGATTTATTTAAAAATAGGCGGGATCCTAGGGATGTTAGGAGTGATTCACGTATTGTTGACAGGCCTCGAAGTCTCCAGGTTGTAAGGGCGTTAAGTGAGCATTTTTCTGGGGGTCATCGGAAGGCGTTGGTTCATATGGCTACTGGCACGGGTAAAACACGGGTTGCTATGGCCCTGATTAAGGTGTTGATTGATGCTAATATGGTGCGTAATGTGTTGTTTATCGCTGATCGTGTGGCTCTTGTTAATCAGGCTAAATCCAGTGGGTTTAAGCAGTTTTTTGCTGAGCCTGTTTCTGATTTACGTCAGGGGTTCACAACAACCGGGAGGCTTTATGTTTCCACAGTCCAGACTTTGATGGGTGGGAAACCGAAGAGGTTGTTTGAGAGATTCAGCCCTGGTTTTTTTGATTTGATTGTGTTTGATGAAGCGCATCGTTCATATTATGACAAGAATGATATAGTGGGGAAATATTTTGATGCTATTCATATTGGTCTTACCGCCACTCCCCGGGAGCATGAACTCGAAAGCACTTATGATCTATTTGAATGTGAGCAGGGTAAACCAACAGTCGAGTATTCTTATGATGAGGCTGTTTTGGAGGATATTTTAGTTCCCTACAGGGGCTTAACCATTGATACTGCAGTGTTGTCTGGTGGCATAAGGGGGTCGGAGTTGACTAAGGGTCTGAAGGACCGGCTCAGGAGACAGGAGGTTGATCCGGAGATTGTTGAATTCAGTGGGTCGCAGTTTGATAGGGTTTTTATGGATGATAAAACAAATGAGGTCATCGTCAGTGAGTTTATGAATCACTCTTATAAATCTGATGAGGGGAAACCCTGTAAGTCGATTTTTTTCTGTGCGAGTCAACGTCATGCAAGGCATATGAAAAAGATTTTCGGGAGGTTGTTCCCGAAGCTGAGCAGTGATGTCCAGGTTATTACTTCCATGATGGATAGGGCTGAGGATGAGGTGAGGCGTTTCCAGAATGAATCCGAGCCTAGAATCGCTCTTTCTGTTGGGATGCTGGATACTGGTGTGGATGTTCCTGAGGTATGTAATCTTGTTTTTGTTAAGCCTGTTTTCTCCCATATCCGGTTTTGGCAGATGATCGGGAGGGGGACGCGTAATCTGGAGGCCTGTAAGCATCCTGAGTGGTTGCAGGATAGGGGTAAAAAGGATTTCCTGATCTTTGATTTTAAGGTGGGGGGTCACTCGAATATTGAATACCATAATCTTGGACCTCTGACGGAGAGGCCTCCGAGGAAGGATGTTGTTACGCGGATATTTGAGAACAGGGTTGGTTTGTTGGAGAAGCCTCTTGACGGGCACCAGAAGGAGATTGTTTCAGGTAAGATCATGTATGATGTTGATTCCCTTGATACTGGGTCTTTTATTGTGCGTGAGAAGTCTTCTGTGTTGTATAAGGTGAAAGAGAATTCCTTTAATCTGGAGAGGTATATCCGGGAGTTGAGGGAGGAGATTTCTCCGCTGCTGGTTCTTAAGTCTGGAGGCAATCCTAATGTTTCTTCTTTTATCTTGAATACTGAGAAGTTGTTTGGTTATATCCTGGACAGAGACCTCGAAAAAATAGAGAATATCAGGGTTTACGTGCTGGAGATGGCTGGGAATATCCTTCAGAGGGATAGTTTATCGGATATCCGGGAGAATAAGCATAAGATTACGCGGGTTTTCCAGGAGGATTTCTGGGGGGATTTATCGTTTGATGATGTTGAGTTTTTGATTAAGGAGCTTGCTCCTTTGATGAGGTATTTTGAGCCGTCTCCTAGGAGGGTGGTTCAGGTTGATGCTCCTGATTTGGTTTTGAGCAGGGAGGAGTTTGAGAGGGAGATTAAGGAGGATACTGGGTTCATGGAGTTTTTGGAGGGTAATCCTCTTGTGAGAAAGATCAGGGATGGTGTGGGTGTTACTTCCCGTGAGTTGTTGATGCTTGAGGCTCAGTTGTCTGAGTTGAGGCCTGGTTTTACTATCGAGAATGTTCAGAGGCATCAAAATAAGGATTTTTTGGTTTTTCTGCGGGAGATTATTGGGTTATCTCAGGAGTATGATCCTAGGGTGTTGATTGAGCGGAGGTTTGATGAGTTTATCATTGAAAACAATGTTTATGGTTCCAGGCAGCTTGAGTTTCTGCGTTTGCTGAAGAAGGTTTTCGCTGAGCGGAAGTATATTGAGGTTAGGGACTTGGGTAAGCCTCCTCTTGCAGAGGAGCATCCTCTTGATTATTTCCGCATTGATGAGTTAAAGGAGATTGTTGGCAAGTGCAATCAGATAAAAATGTATTAAATAGGTA
>JAYEGX010000098.1:0-7177 GCA_034659295.1 Candidatus Altarchaeota archaeon
TCACCCAGATTCCAAAGTCCGCTATCTCTTTCTGTGGTGACAACCACGTATCTCCCATAATCACTCCTATGTTCCCTCAATAAATCAACCAGCAACTGGAAGTTAGCCATCGTCTCCGTGGTGGTGCCTGATTTGCTGACAACGTTTAAGATAATCTCACCATCCTTTTTTAGGACTGATTCCATAATCTCCCTGATATCCCTGATAGTGTGCGGGTCGGGGTTACAAGCATACAACACCTTCATTTCGGAATCACACTGGTTTCGGAGTTTACCTGAGATCGCCTCCTGCACTGCTTTTGTACCCCTGATGCTGCCGCCAATGCCTGCAACAACAAGACATGTGGGGTTGAGTTCCTTCTTACGCTTAACAACCTCCTTCACCCTATCCATTGCTTTATTGTCGAAGGGCAGGTTGATGGAGGCTCTGTCATCACCGTAGCCCCTTAAGGTGGCATCTTTCATGGACTGGATTTCACCACCAATCTTTATACCTAACTCATTAATTTCTTCACCCGGAATCAAGGAATCCTGGAAAGAAAAAAATAATTCATTCATCTCATTTAATATATTTGAAGGAATGCAATAAGAAACAAATATATCAATCTGAATCAATATCTTTTAGAGGGTTGAGGCAAAAAATGAAGGATGACCTTTTCAAGGTTGCTGTGGTGGGTGCCGGGAATGTGGGCAGTACATTTGCTTTCTCATTGATGATAAAAGGCATAGCAAGGGAGATAGCCTTAATAGATGTGAATAGAGAGAAGGCAGAGGGGGAGTGTATGGATTTAAACCATGGGGCAAGTTTCGTTTCCCCCGTTAATATATATGCTGCCGGATTTGAGGGATGTGCCAACGCTGACGTTGTTGTATTGACTGCTGGCGCTAAACAGAGGCTGGGGGAGACCAGAATCGATCTAGTCCGCAGGAATGTTGGGATATTCAAGGATATGATACCCCGGATAGTTGAGTACACGGATGAAGCCATACTCCTGGTAGTAGCTAATCCGGTTGATGTTCTGACTTATGTGACATTAAAGCTTTCCGGCCTGCCGTCCAACCAGGTGCTTGGATCTGGCACCGTCTTGGACAGCTCCAGATTCAGGTATCTGTTAAGCGATCACTCCAAAGTAGATGCCAGAAACGTGCACGCCTACATCATCGGGGAACACGGTGACAGCGAACTACCTGTTTGGAGCCACGCCAACATTGGAGGGATTCTCCTGCGAGACTACTGCCGCAAACGTGAAACAGGCTGCGACTACGAAAAGGAACTGGATGACATTTTCAGGAAAGTGAAGAATGCCGCCTACGAGATAATAGATGCTAAGGGAGCTACCTACTACGCTATAGCTCTGGCTTTGGTGAGGATAGTGGAGGCTGTGTTGAGAGACGAGAATTCCGTGCTGCCCGTGTCCACCCTCATAAGTGATTACTATGGTGTTGATGATGTGTGTCTGAGCATCCCATCGATAGTGAACCGGGGAGGGGTTAAGGAATTCCTGCGTATGGATCTATCAGATAAGGAACAGAAGCAGTTCAGGGATTCAGCCGGAAAATTAAGGAAAATAATAAATGAACTGGATCTATGAATCCTTTATTTCTATATCCCAAAAGATAATCTCACAATAAAGCCCAAAACGAAGGTCAGGGCAGCAACACCCAGGCTTATGGAGACCATCTCCAGGAAGCGTTTCCTGAATGAGAGGTCTTTTGCTATTGATATGTAATAGTTGAAGACGGCGATCACTATAACTGCGTTAAATAATGTGTTTCCCAGAGATAGGTAGACGTTATCGAATATGAGGTAGGGGTATATCAGGAAAACAACCGTTGCCAGGTAAGCGAATCCGGTATACATGGAGGCCTTCAGTTCCTCCTTTCCGCTTTCCTCGGTTTTGGTGGACAGATACTCTGAGGCGGCCATCGAAAGAGAAGCTGCTATCCCAGTAACCAGCCCGGCCATCGCAATCAACTCTGTTTTCTGTAAAGCGAAGGTGAAGCCGGCTAACGCCCCTGTGAGCTCCACCAGCGCGTCATTAAGCCCTAAGACTATGGAGCCAACATACTTTAGTTTCTCTTCGTCTATCATGTTTATAAGCTCTATCTCGTGCATGTCCTCGTCTTCAACGATTTCTTTCGCTTCAGGGATGATGCCGGATATCTTCTCGTATACTATCTGGGCTTCCTCCTCTCCTTTCTCCATCAGTTTCACGCCGAAGGTCAGACCAAGAACCCTGGAGATAAGGTAATACCACCATATCTTCAGCTTGTTGGGTTTCACCTCCCTTTTGGTGTATTTCTTCCAGAAGTTGTAGTGCCTCAGCTCATCGTCTGCTATTTTTTCCAGGATTTTTTTGTTTCCTTCTTCCTTCATGCTGGCGGCGAGTTTCCGGTAGATGTGGTATTCCGTTATTTCGTTTCCCTGCGCCGTCAGAATTGTTTTTCTTGTTTCTCTATCGAACATGTTAATCACATAGAGCATGCTGGAATTCGGTTTGGTCTCTAGAAATCCTCAAGACATATTTTACAAGGCTCAAGGGTCTTGTTCCCGTCATATATGAAGCTTTCTGCGGCCTGTATTGATTCAAAACACAACCGGTCGGTTTCGTTTATCATGTACCTTGATATGTAGCATTTACAGCCATAGTACTGTCCTCTCTTTTTGCTGCCCACATATTCCGTGCCCCTTGGGCATCCCAGCTTAACGCATTCGGGGTTGAATTCACGGGTTGTGGTGGTGGTTGATGTGGTGGATGTTGTGGTAACGCACTCACTTATATTGCTCACAACACTCCCGTTTTCGCAGACATATATGCTCAGGGTGTGGTTTCCCACATACTCGATGGATTCATTACATGAACTATTTATTTTCCTGATGATGACCTGTGGCTCAGGGAGGCTGCAGGATGATGCCCGCTTTACAATGTTTCCGTCGGGACAGACATACCTGTACTCAATCTCTGGTTTCATGTAATCCAGGTTGGTTATGGTAAGGTAGAGAAATATCACTGCAACAACAAAACCTATTGCATACGAAATTTTTTTCTTGTTTTCTTTTTCGGCGACGTTATCTGGTACCATCTCATTCATTAAGATTATGACATCGGCTGTATAAAACACGGCAACATGGTTAGTAGAGTCCCAGCAGCCATGCTGTTATGTATACCTCAATGAAGGCTGCAATCAACAACAAAGGCAACACGATTGATATGAAAACAACAGCTCCTTCATTCATGCGTTTCTTAATTAATGTAATCTTTTGCTTTGGGTTTTTTTGCTCATCCTTTAAGTGTTTCTCCAGTATCTCAAATAGTAACGAGTAAAACACGGTCCCCACCCTGAGTCCATAAGAGGCTGCGATAAACAACGCAGGCAACTCGAAGATTGAGTGCGCCAGAACTCCTTTAACAAACAAAGCTAAACCGATTTCTTCATGTTGGATGGAGTATCTGGTAAAAAATCCCACAATAAAACCGTTAAAGGAAACAATCAGGATTGGGAGTATGACTGTGATTCCTGTAAGGTAAATAATCAAACTAACACTCAGGTTGTTCATGAATACGTTAAATGCTGTGGATAGCTGGGATGTGGGGTTGAATATATCATTCTTCATTTTATCAAGTAGGGGGATTATGATGTCCACGGCCGAGTGATAGTTATGAAATCCTACTACTGCAGAGAAAAAAAACACGAAAACAAAAAAGACTATGGTCTTTAAAACCCCTGATGCACTGTTTTTTGTGTTCATATCTTGCTACCACATGATTTGCATATTCTTGCGTCTTCCTTATTGGATTCCCCGCATACCGGGCATACTATGTAGGTCTTGGGAGCATCATAATCCCTTGGCTTATTAATTTCTCGTTCATCCTTCCTGCGTCTGACCTCCACTACCTTTCTTCCGAAACCCGAGTAGATGTAACCTGCAAAAACCCCGACCAGTAGGCATATGGTGGATATAACCTGCCATAAAATGATGGATAATGTGATAATGAATTTCCCGTAAAGGCCTTGGAGGATGATGTAATGTTGTATACTGAATCCAGCTACTGCAGTGGTTAGAGCGAACAGGAAACCCTCTCTTGGGCTCTTCACCCTACCTCCTAAATAGAATCCGATTACTAATGGTCCAATAATAAATAAAAAAGAAAACAGGGCGTATAGGATGGACGCCGTAAATATCGTGAATACTCTCTTATGGCTTACTGAATCCGGCATTCTACTTGAGCTCCTTCAGCGCATTCACCAGCAGTTTGATGGAGTTATCAACATCATCGACACTGAAAACACCCGAGCTGGAATGGATATACCTGCAGGGTATGGATATCACACCACTGGGGACGCCGGCTCTTGTCATATAAATTATTGCTGCATCGGTCATCCCACCCTCCAGGACATCCACCTGGTAGGGTATCTTGTGTTTCTTGGCTGTTTTGATGAGCAGATCCCTTAGTTTGGGATGAGTTACCACGCCCCTGCCAGAGGCCTCTGTTATGGTAATGGCCGGGCCTTCACCTACCTTCAGGTCGGATTCGTTTTCTTTTATCTGGGGGGTGTCTCCGGCTATTGTTGTGTCTATGGCGAAGGCGTAGTCTGGTTCGAGCTTGAAGGCGGAAACCCTTGCTCCCTTAAGGCCGACCTCCTCCTGTGCGGTTGCTACTGCATATATCGTTGATTTAATATCTCTTGGAAGTCTTTCCATTACCTTAAGCATTACATAGCAGCCTATTCTGTTGTCTACTGCCTTGCCGTAAAAGATTTTCTTGTTTAATGACCCATAGTTTGCCTCAAATATTATGGGATCGCCTATAGCTATTTTCCCTTCAGCGTCTTTCCTGTCTTTGGCTCCTATGTCTATGAACATTTCGTCGTGTTTTATGACCTTCTTTCTCTCATCAGCCTTTTGCAGGTGCGGTGGCTTGGAGCCTATTATCCCCTGAACGTCGCCTTTTTTTGATTTAATGATTACTCTCTGGTTCAGAAGGACGCGATCGTCTATTCCCCCTATCTTGATGAAGCTAATGAATCCTTTCTCGTTGATATGCTTGACCATCAGGCCTATCTCATCCATGTGAGCAGCTAACATAATCTTTTTCTCGCCTTTTCCTTTTCTGGCGATGACATTCCCAAAGCTGTCTTCCTCAACCGTTTCACAAGATTTCTGCAGTTGTTTCTTTATTACGGAAGCTACATTTCTCTCAAACCCGGATACTCCTGAAGCCCTACATAACTCTTCTATCAAATTCATTTTAGCAACACGTCTTATTAATTATCTCCACGATATAAATAGCCCTTCTATATTTAACTATATCAACGTAAGTATTATAGGAATATAACACTATATCCTTTGCGGAGGGGTAATTTGGAACAAGGTAGAATAATATCATCTCATGGCAATAAGCTTATTGTTCAAATATCTTCCCCACAGGCGCCAGACTTTCAGGGTAGACTAGCTTCTATGGGTGGTAAAGATGTGGGTAAGGTTTCAGAGGTCATAGGCCGGGTTGACAATCCTTGTCTCGTAATTAGATTGTTTCCGGGGATGAAACAAGATTCTTCTAGCCTTGTAGGTAAGAAAATAATGATTTAATCAGAAAAATGCGTGAAGGAGCTATTAATGAAAAAATGGGTGGTGGTGATATCTCAGTGCTGTGTCCAGCATGTGGCGGATCCAATATACGCACAGACCAGGTTCATGGAGAAATTATCTGTGTGAAATGTGGTTTTGTTATCGAGGAGGGATTATTCGACTTCGGTCCCGAGTGGCGGGGCTTCAACGAGGAACAGCGCTCCAAGAGGGCTAGAACCGGCGGTCTCGTAAAGTATGCTAAACTAAACAAGGGGTTAACTACTGAGATAGACCGTTATGATAGAGACATCAAGGGGGGTTCAATCCGGCCGGAGAGGAAGGCCCAGCTATACAGGTTGAGGAAATGGCAGAGGCGCAGCAGAATGTCGTCTTCGATGCAGAGGAATCTCTCAATTGCTTTACCTGAGTTGGATAGGGTGTGCTCTTACCTCAACATACCCAGCAACCTCAAGGAGGAGTGTGCTATGTGGTATAGGAGGGCGGTGAAGAAGGGTCTTGTTAAGGGCCGCTCCATAGAGTGTGTTGTTGCAGCCATAATATATCTGATATCGAGACAGCATCGTTTGCCTAAAACGCTGGAGGAGCTGGAGGGTGCTACCGGGGTAAAAAGAAAAGACATCGGTAGAAGCTACCGGTTTATCTGCAGGAAGCTGAGCGTTAAGATGCCCGTTGCCACAGCAATAGACTACGTTCCAAGATTCGCTTCGGAGCTTGGCTTATCCGGTGCAACGGAGGCGAAGGCGATAGAGATTGTGGAGGTCGCCAGACGGAAGGGGATAACATCGGGTAAGGGCCCTACTGGTGTTGCTGCTGCAGCGATATATCTGGCCGGTAAATTAACGAACGACAGGCATACTCAGAAAAACATAGCAAATAAACTGACTGGCGTCACTGAGGTCACAATCAGGAACCGATATGATGAGTTGGCGAGGGCCTTGGATATAGACATCTAATCCCGTAATCAGGATGAATCAAAGAATCTTGGTTTTATATAATCTAAGCAGGAAATTCAGTAAGGGGGATGGCATTCTCCTAATGTCCACTTCAGAGGTTGGTGAATTCTTGGGTGTTTCACAGCAGACTGCTTCACGCTACCTAAACGATTTGGAGTTGGAAGGTTACATAAAAAAAACAAGAAGCAAGATGAAGCAGCGTATTGAGTTAACTGAAAAAGGCAGGGATTCTCTGGTTGAGGTATACCTGGACCTCAATCATTTCCTGGAAAATGGGGGGGTAAAAGTATTCAGTGGTTCCATTGTCACTGGGATGGGTGAGGGAGCCTATTATGTGGGGGAATACGAGAGCAGGTTCATGGAAAAACTTGGTTTTAAGCCCTTTCACGGAACACTAAACATTAAACTTGAATCGGGTCTAGCATCACTTAAGAGATATTCTACCGGTTTTATTGAGGGCTTCAGGAGGAACAATAGGGTATATGGCCGTCTGGAGTACCTGCCGGTAACTCTTTCGGGAAGTGACTGGAGTATAGATTGTTTCCTGGTTTTCCCTGAGAGAACCCACCACAGGGATGGGGTTGAGATTATCTCGGATAGGAACCTGAGAACGGAATATGGTTTACGTGATG
>JAYEGX010000099.1:0-23747 GCA_034659295.1 Candidatus Altarchaeota archaeon
TTGGAATGGGTGATGGGGGTGTTAGCGTAAAGAAGGAAGCAAATAAATGTTTATCTGATATAGCTGTCGGTAAAGATATAGGTATTGAGTTGAAGAAGGATTTACATAGGAAGAAGGACATAGATAGATTGAAGGGTCAGATTCATGGGTATCTACAGGAGTATCAATACATCTTGGTTGTGTTGGTTGGCGAACCCAGTGAGGATGCATGGTATAACTTGGAGAGGGAATTGAAGAGTTTGGGTGGTGGGGGATTCAGCATGCAAAACACCACCATAGAAGTCATAGACAAAGGGCATAATAAACAACAGTCGAAAAAAGAAGATGGTTGGGGTTTTATATGATGTTGGCTTTTACAATCAAAAAGCAAAATGGCGAAAAGAAAATGAAGGTGGATGATGGAAATTTAGTGGAGATGACTGAGGAGGAGTTTGAACCCGTCCACATAGATGGCAAACTGATAGAAACAAAGCAGGAGTTACTGGATTATATGGACTACGTCCACCACACATCAGAGCACAAGCCCTTAGGAGAAAAATTTGAGGATAAGCCAGAAACCGATGAACAATACATAACTTTCTTCAATGACACAGAAAAGACGATGAAGTTACACCCAGGGTTCAGAAAGGATTTGGTGGAAAAGCACCCTGATGGTCTAGCTCCTAAAGAGTCAATAGACGTCAAGCCAAAAGAAAAAGGAAGGACTTTCATCAAAATATGGGAACGAGGCAATAAATGTTTTCTAATGATTGATTGATGAAGATAGTAATGAGATTAGGATATTCTTAGGTTTTTAATAGTCAAAAACCAAGTACATGAACATATAAACTAACGTGCTGCAAGTATAATTTTTTTTAGTGTTAAAAATTTATAAAGACTTTATCGCCATTGCTTCAACCAAAGAGGTTACAGACGAGGATAAGTCAAGGGATATTATGTTATTTCCACGGTGTGTTATTGATGCCATAGAAATCCTCCAAACTAAAAAACAAAATCATTTAGGCGGGGATTAGGGAAATATTCATATTTATAAACCACCCCTATATATATTAACATGAACTATTTTCATAAATTACAACATACAAGAATAAGCATACCTCAAAAAACCATAATAGAGATAGCATACGCACTTAATAAAGCATACAAAAAACCCAATAAAAAAATAACATCAATAAACATATCTGATATAAAGAACCTCATAAAACGAGATAATATAAATGACTGGATTAACCGCCTACTCAAATCTAATCTTCTATTAAAAGGTAATAACAAAGGTCATTATCTAATCTATCCGCCACATATATTTTTTAACTCCTATGACTCAAATCCAATGATTTTTGTAACACAATTAATCAAAAACCTGTTTGATGACATCAGAATCATAACCTCAGATGACATATCCCCCCTTACAAAAGATGGTTTTTCAAGCCAGGAAATCTATGTCATATTAGACAATCTAGAAACCTACGAAAAGATACACAATTCTTTCGTAAAGAATAATGCATTCTTTTTGTATGTCCCTAGTGTAAAAAACAAACCCAAAAAAACATTAATGGCGTATGCTCTTTTTGTCAGAGCAGATTCAAGAGCACTTATAGCAATGTTTGAAATTTACGAAAAAATGTCACAAAAAGAAAAGCAACTTTTCATAGAACTCATATGTAAGTCAACGGTTCCAGTGTTATTAACTGATTTTGTTTTGTCAGCTTTAGATTATCCACAAAAAAAGATAACTCCAACCTTGGAACATCATAAATTCAGTAAAGATTACGAATTATCAACAATCAACGGAGGTTATTCAACAGCACTGTTTTATAAAAATGAATAGATTATCTGGGTCAGATATCAAATTAGGTTTGGGTATTCTAACAGAAACCCTAAAAAAGTTAGACGTGTATGAGGTTATATTAATTGGTGGTGTTGTTCTTAGATACTATGATAGACCTATTGTAACAAAAGATATTGATATATTACCTGAAAACAGGGTTTTACTACAACCCACACCAAATTTTTTAGTGAAATTTGAGCAAGCCTGTAAAAACCATGGATTAGACTTTAGGAAAAAAAGAAGTGCTGAGGTTTATTTCCTATACATCATCAAACCAGATGATGGAGAAATACGCATAGATTTAGTGGGAAAATTAAGGAAAACCCCACCATTACATACTGTAGTTGATGAATTGGGGACAATAATAGTCGATAATATCAACGGTGTTGACATTAAAATACCTACGCATGAATCGCTTTTTATACTTAAACTGCTCAGGTCAAGTGAAAAGGATTTGCCTGATTTATTTTTCACTTACGAGAAATCAAACAAGAATAGGATAATGCATTTTTGTGAGAAACATAATTTAATGAATGTTTACCTCAACACCCTAGAAAGAATTGGAGATTATACCCCACACCGTGAAATCATTTATCGCCTAGCTCTCCAACTCCCTGAAAAAACACTCAGGAACGCATTGAAAAGAGCTGGACAACAAACATATCATCACCACGAAAACAATGCTATTGCTTATGCCACTTATCATAATAGGGTAAAAACAACACAGGAGTTGAGGAAATTTATTAGTTACTTGAAAAATCGAATTTCGTGAGATATGTAACTTGTTACAACCCGAGTTGTTCAACAACTTGCATTTCAACTATTCGATGCTCCTAGGAACTTCCTGATGGTGTAACGTTACAACCCGAGTTGTTCAACAACTTGCATTTCAACCCCCCCCCCTATCCCCTGCGAGGGTTCTCAAGTTACAACCCGAGTTGTTCAACAACTTGCATTTCAACAGGATTTGGTGAAGGTTCTGATGTTGGAAAACAAGGATAAGGTTTTGATAGAGTTTGACGAAAATAGTAAGGAGTTGAGGATTTCTAAATTGTAGGATATCTTTTAGTTTTAGAATCTGAAAGTAATAATCAATAGGATAAGACAACAAAAAAATTATTAAGTTTTATGGGTAAAACCTATGGCTTATGTGAGGGCGAAGAAGGTTAAGGGACGGACTTATTATTATCTGGTAAAATCTGTCAGGGTAGGTGGCAAAGTGAGGCAGGTGAATCTGGAATACCTTGGCCCCGAAAAACCCTCCCAAAGACATGTTAAGAAGTTAAGTAGGAGGTATGATTAGATTATATTATCAACTCTCCCAGAGCTGCTACACCCTCACCTGATCTTATGTCAACTGAGAACTTGTCCATCTTATGTCTCACACCCCTCATCTTTTTCATCTGGATGTATCGTTTGACCTTGTGTTCTATTTCAACCGTTCCAAGCTCGATTATACCGTCACAGAGGAAGTCCTCCGAACCAAGGAGGAGGTTTTCTATGGTTTTCTCCTTAATCACTTCCGCAGCAATAAAGGTTGTTACCCCCAATGCCCTCAGTTTCTCGAAGAAGAAGTAGAGCTCGCTTCTGTCCTTGACCGTATCTATTAGAGTGTATAGTGCGTTAAGCGAGTCTATAGCCACACAAGTGAACTTGCTCCCAATCTGTTTGTGGTATTTGGACATGGAATCAATAACCCACTCGAATTCCAGGTTGCCTTGGCCCTGTATGTTGCCCAGCTTCCGGGTGTAGTTGTAGTCTATGACATCAATGGAATTGGGTTTATCCAACCCCATATTCTTGAGGTTCATAATGTGTCGTTCCTTGCTTTCCTCCAGCGTAATAAATATGCCCTTAGAGTCTGTCTGCCGGGTATAGTTCGAAAGGGCTGTGAACATGAACGTTGATTTAAAGCTTCCAGGAGTTCCCTTAACAATAATAATCGACGACTTCGGCTCCTCATTTTCCATTATCTGCTCAAAACCCGGTATTGAACTTCTTAGCATTTTTACACCTCATCTCCTGTTTCCACCAAATTCGCCTCCCTCTCCAGGAGTTTCTTTTGGCTCTCGTTTAGTATATAGGGGTTAACGGATATTATAAGTATGCAGTTGCTGACCCTGATTTTGTCTGTAAGCCGTTCCACGAAAAACAAAGCCCTATCGAAGCTGTTATGTTCTATGAGGTAGTCAAGCCCCCCGATGTAGATGACCCCCTTACCGCTTCTCTTTGTGAACTCCCCGGTCTCCTCGTCCTTCCTGGATTCCATGTCCCCGGTTTTCTTTATGAAATCCTCTATCACCTGAAGCATCTTCTCAAGTTCAGGACCGAGAGACAGGATGTCTTTCGGTGAGGTCTCAGTGAGCCAGATACACGGCGTCCTCTTCAGCATGAGTCTTTCTCTCACATCAGCCGGACATATCCTGGAAAGTAAAAGCCCCTCATATCCCCCAGCAAGAGAGTGCATGAACATGTTAATCCCCTTATCGAATTCCTCCTCCATTATGAGGTAGGTTTGGCCTTTCCCTGCCGTGAAGGCTTCACCACTCACCATGATGTCGCTTTCCCTGACAGGGGTTATAGCCGGGAAACCCTTCTCCCGTTTTATGGTGAATGATGCGGCAATCAGGAATACTGTGAACACCGGAATCAACTCGACTTTGATGAGTTCCAGCATAGAGGGTTCGTAGATGAATTCCTTCACCAGCCTAACAGCACAGAGTATGAACGAGGTCATCATGGCCAGCAGTATGTAGAGCCAGGTATACGACTCCATCCTGGTCCGGTAATAGCACCTATAGCTTATCAGGACTGCCGTGAGGAAACCTATCACTGAAACACACTTTAACACTATTACAATATTTGAAAGAGTTATTACTTCAACCACTTCCCCCACCTCTACTGGTCGTCATGCATACTGCGCGATAGTTGTGGTAGCATGCGTAAGCGAAGAGTATGCTCGCCAAAGCAATGCAACCCCACTCCAGCGTACGAAAGGTGCTGAAGGCATACACCCCCCTAAACAGCGCTGCCAGAGTGGAGAAAAAGATAAATGCGAATCCAAGGGTGAAGTATTTCCACTTCTTATGTCCATGTACATACACGTTGAGCATGTGATAGAACGCAGGCAGTATCAGCATCAAAGTAATAAACTCAGCTATATGAAACGCCTGACAACATAATGAATCATCCATTTTTCGGTACAGGTTATATTATTGACGGGGGAATAAATAAGTTATTTCACTGAACCAAGCTCATACATGAGGCATTTGTTTCTTTCAGCGATTTCTTTAATCTCTTTTTTATTTTTTTCTGAAACAGACAGGAGGAAGTTATCAAGGTTCCTGGTTAAAGGCAACGGTATCTCATCCAGGGTATCAAATTCCCTGCCTGATTTCTCCGACATCTCATACATTGTGGGTACAAGACCGCCTTTCGTAACATCCTTGGAGGCGTTTACTTTAATGCCCGAATCCAGTATCTGATACCATGCCCCAAACAATGTCCTGGCTTTCCGTATTCTATCTTCCTGGCTGCCCCACAAGGGCTCACCCAAGAGAATCAACGAATCACCCTCCCTTGCGCCAGAGTCTCTTATCGGCTTTTTTAGGATTAATTCACCGACTACCGTAATACTGCACCTGGGCTCCACATCCTCGAAGAGGGTGTTACCCCCCAGCACAGGTATCTCCATTGCAAGAGCCTGCCTCTTCAGGCTTTCGGCCATATCCCCCACATCCTCTCTTAGCCCGATAAGCGTATTCAGGCAAAAAAGTGACCTGCCTCCCTTGACCACAATATCTGTTGCCGCATGTATCAAAGCCGACTTCATGACGAGCCTTTTGCTATACGGCCCGTCGGTGGAGGCCAGCAGCTTCCCTCCACAGAAATCTATACATACAGAGTCATCCCAGTCTTTTATGCCCATGACCGGCTCCGCCATAGCGTCCATCTCAATAAATAAATCCCTGAGAAACTCTATCGACTTAACGTATCTTTCGACTTGGCTCATTTTCCATCATAGGCCTTAAGGTCCAGGTTCACGTAAGAAAACCCAAGGTTCCTGAATCCATCCAGTAGGTGGTCGCTGTTTTCTATAATAAGTGGGAAGTCTTCCTTGAAGGATTCTATTCTTGCGATATGGCAGTGGTTACGGACCCTGAATTGCTTGATCCCCAGATCCCTGAGCAGTCCCTCTGCCTGATCTATCTGCTCAAGTTTTTCCCTGGTAAGCTCTCTCCCGTAGGGTATTCTCGTCGCAAGGCAGGTGTTGGAGTATCTATCATGATTTGAGAGCCCTAGTTTTTTCGCCTCCTCCCTTATATCGTCTTTCGTAAAACCAGCCTCAGCCAGCGGGGTCTCAACCCCACCCTCTGTGAGGGCTTTTATCCCGGGCCTATCCCCTCCCACATCGTCGGCGTTTGTACCGTCAAAGAGTGTTCCCATCTCCTCCCTGCCAGCTATGTTTTTCAGTATCCCGGCAATGCGTTTCTTGCATATATAACACCTGCTGGGTGGGTTTTTAGCAAGTCTTTCATCTTCCAGGAAGTTATCTGTCACCAGCTGGTGTCTGACACCTATCTCGGACGCTATCTCAGCAGCATTTTCCACATCACAGGAGGACATCAAACCATTATCTATGGTCACAGCCAGTGCATTATCACCTAGGATGTCGTATGATGCTTTTGCCAGCAGGGTGCTGTCCACCCCCCCGGAAAGGGCTGTCACCACCCGTTCATGTCGTGAGATAATCTTTTGGAGTTTCTTATATTTGCCTGAGCTCATATTAGATATATACTATTTTTTAGGTTAAAGAAACAATGTCCGGTTCGCGTATTCCCGGCTTCTACAAGCTGGACGTCAAGGAGAGGGTGGAAAAGATTAAGGCCCTAGCATCCCTCAACAAGGAGGATGTTTCATTTTTGGGTGCGGGTCTGTCTCTGGAAAAGGCGGATGGGATGATAGAGAATGTCTACGGCATGTATTCCCTGCCGCTGGGTATCGCAGTGAATTTCCAGATAAACGAAAGGGATTACCTGGTTCCCATGGCCACGGAAGAGTCTTCTGTTGTGGCTGCGGCGTCTAATGCGGCCAGGGTTTTCCGCTCGTCAGGTGGTTTCAGGGCTTCTTCAAGCGAGCCTGTGATGACGGGACAGATTCAGGTAGTGGACTGCTCTCCTGAGAAAGCCGCATCCTCCGTTATTGAAGCCAGGGATGAGTTGATAGAACTGGCCAACAAACAGGATCCTGTTCTGGTGGGATTGGGAGGGGGTGTGCGTGATGTTAAAGCCCGCCTGGTTGGTGACATGCTTGTTGTCCACATCCTGGTTGATGTGAGAGATGCTATGGGAGCTAACGCCGTCAACAGCATGTGTGAGGCGTTAACGCCATTAATTGAGGATTTATCGGGGGGTAGGGTGAACTTCCGCATCCTATCCAATTACGCTCTGGAAAGGACTGCCAGGGCTGAGGCCAGCATACCCTTGGAGTCTATCGGGGAGGATTTAGCCAGGGATATCGTGTCCGGCTGCCGGTTCGCTTCCCTGGACGTCTATAGGGCTGTGACCCACAATAAGGGGGTGATGAACGGCGTCTCTGCTGTCTGTCTGGCTACCGGGAACGATACCCGGGCTGTTGAGTCAGGCGCTCACGCCTTCGCCTGCCAAAAGGGAACATATGCACCCCTCTCGGAGTGGAGTATTGAGGAGGGTTTTCTGAAGGGTTCTGTTGAGCTCCCTGTTGCCGTCGGCATCATTGGGGGTGGGACAATGCACCCCATGGCCAGGCTTTCGCTTAAGATACTTGGTGTATCCTCTGCCAGGGAGTTGGGTGAGGTTCTTGCTTCCGTTGGCTTAGCCCAGAATTTCGCTGCTCTGCGGGCTCTTGCCTCCGAGGGCATCCAGAAAGGCCATATGAGATTGCATGCCAGGAACATCGCGGTGATGGTGGGCGCTGTGGGTGTCGAGGTTGAGCAGGTGGCAGATTTATTGATTGGGGGAGATGAGATTAGGGTTGATAAAGCCAGGGAGTTCCTGGATGATTTAAGGAAAAATGACTAGATACAGGATTGGTTTAATCCCGGGAGACGGTATCGGCCCGGAGATTATTGATGAGGGAGTGAAGGTTTTGGATAGGGTTTCAGAGCTTGAGGGCTTTGATGTAGAGTGGGTTAATTACCCGTATGGGGCTGATCATTACCTTGAGACGGGGGAGCTTTTACCTGAGAGCGCGTTGAAGGAGATGTCAGGTCTTGACTCGATTTATCTGGGGGCGTTGGGTGATCCACGCTGCGAGCCGGGCATCCTGGAGAAGGGCATACTCTTGAATCTGCGTTTTTATCTGGACCAGTTCGTTAATCTGAGGCCGATTAAGCTTTTGGAGGGTGTTTCCTGCCCTCTGAGGGATCCTGGTGAGGTGGATTTCACTGTTGTGAGAGAGAACACTGAGGATTTCTATGTTGGCATAGGCAACAGGGCATCTCCCGGTAAAAGCAGGCAGCATCTTGAGGTCTTAAGGAGTCTTTATAGTGTGAAGTTCGGCTTGGATGTGGAGGTGGAGGGCTCTGAGATAGCTTATCAGGTTGGTGTGATGTCCCGCAAGGGTGCTGATAGGATCATCAGGTATGCTTTCGAGCTAGCTGTGAGAGATAAGCGGGAGAGGGTTACTGCAGTGGATAAGGCTAATGTTTTGACTTCAATTTATGGTTTCTGGCGCGAGGTCTTCAATTCTGTTGCAGTAGATTACCCTGCCATAGAGACTGAATTTAATTTCGTGGACGCTATTACGATGTGGTTTGTGAAAAAACCTTCCTGGTATCAGGTTGTTGTTACACCCAACATGTTCGGGGATATTATCACGGATTTGGGTGCGATGATACAGGGAGGTCTGGGTCTGGCTCCGGGTGGTAACATTAATCCTGATGGTGTGTCGATGTTTGAGCCCATTCATGGTTCTGCTCCGAAGTATAAGGGCATGAATAGGGCTAATCCTATAGCCACTATCTGGGCTGGTGCCCTGATGCTGGAAGAGCTGGGTGAGGTGGAGGCCTCTAAAAATGTGATATCATCCATCGAGTCCATCCTGAAGGAGGGGAAGACGCTGACAAAAGATCTAGGGGGGTCCTCAACAACCAGCGATATGGGCAACGCTATCGCAGAAAGATTGGGGGATTAAATGACATCCAAAGCCTCCGCACCCGGTAAAATTATTCTTTTAGGGGAGCATGCGGCAGTATACGGTAACCCTGTTCTGGCAGCTGCCGTGGACCTGCGGACGTATGTTACCGTGGAGGAGCGGGGAGACCAATCATTCACCCTAAACAACCAATGCACCAACGTAGAAGACCTCCGTTTCACATTAAAGGATATCCCAGCCCTCAAAAAAAGATGGGATACTGTCCTGATAGCTGAGGCTGTTGAGAAAATCCTTGCTTTTCTGGGAAAGAAGCGGGGCCTGGACATCCACGTCAAAAGCGATGCCCCCATCTCGTCAGGGCTTGGCAGCTCCGCATCCGCTGCCTCAGCCATGGTCTACGCAATATCCCAGGAACTGGGCAGAGAGCTTTCTATGGAGGAGACCGCCAGGCTGGCCTGGGATATCGAGAACATAGTCCACGGGAAATCCTCAGGCGTAGACCCCCACACAGTCACCTACGGCGGCCTGATAAGATACACTAAGGGTGAAGTATCCAGCATACCCCTAAACGAATACCCTCAGTTGACCGTGGGAGATACTGGCGTGAGATCCGACACCAGGGAGGTTGTCCTGGACGTGATGAAGCTGAAGGAAAGAATGCCTCTGTTTTTCGACAGATACCTTAAGGTTATGGTGGACTTAGTGGACTACGGCCAAAGATTCCTTAAGAAAAGCGACCATAAATCATTCGGGGAGGTTATGAACGTGAACCACGGCCTACTATCATCCATAGGCGTCTCATCGCCCGAGCTGGACCGGCTGGTCTGGGCTGCTAGAAAAACAGGATCCCCTGGAGCTAAACTCTGCGGAGCCGGTAGGGGTGGTATAATGATAGCCTTAGGAAACCACTCAGATGCCATAAAATCAGCCGGAGGCAAAGTGTTGACCACAAGAATCTGCGAGGACGGGGTTAGATTCGAGCCTTGATTTTCTCCAGGTCTGTTTTTATCCCTGGATGTATTTCTTCCACAAAGCTGAGATGGTATATCCTCTTGAATGCTGCCAGAGGCGTGTACACTACTGTGGCAGCATAGCTTAATACTGTGACCGCCATGAAGGCTATGGGAACCAGAACCAGAAGTGCTGTTAGCATCCCCTCCATAATCGAGGTAAGCACGACAAGAAATACCAGGGAGAGAACGAGTGCGGGGATGGCGAATATCATCCCGATTATTGCAGCAGGTATCATCAATACAACATCCAGTATTATGGTGGCAAGCAGGTAAGCCATCACCTGCAGCTTGTTCCCGTAGACTATCTGGTTGGTTTCTTTCAGCGCCTCAAGAACATTAACGTCTCTGAGATACATTAATGGTATAGTCACCGTGTACACCACCAATCCAATAACCGAAAACACCAGGAACAACGTGAATGCTGTGAGGAAGGCCATGAACAACTGAGTTGGGTTTTCCAGCAGCATCAATAATATCTCTTCAACATTATCCGGTAGTATGGTGTTTATTACCTCGATAAATGACTCCTGCGGCACACCCCCCAGGCCCAGTATTATCTTGAATAATATGATCATAAAGGCTGCCATCAGAGCCAGGGTGGATAGGGTTTTCGCAAGCTCAACAGGGAACTGCAGCTTCCATAGGGAGAAACCCTTCCCCCTGTATCTTCTGAGGTATTCCCGAAGCAGGGTCTTTTTTTCTTTCAGGGACGCCAGGTAGATGAATGATAGTATGCTCTGTATCAGGACTATTGCTGCCTGAAACAGAAACGCTGTCGCAATAAGCAGTATGATGTTCTCGGGCACGGTCAGAGCATGCATTATTCCCTCTATTGTCGGACGTAGTTTCTCAATATCCTCTGATGTCAGCTGATAGTTGAGTTGCATGTTTATGGTGAGTCCCTCCCCCAGAACGAGTAATAAAATCGCAGTCTTCAGCAGCCGCTTCCAGAGCTTGGGGGCGTTAAACCAGTCCCTGGTTTTCTGGATTGCTTTCCCTAAAACCTCAAAAGCGATTAATTTCATGATAGATTATTTCCAGGGGGGATACATATGTATTACCGTATTTTGTTGAAGCCTCGGCCTTGGGTGTTTTTTCTTTTATGGTGGTTATGACGGCCTTGACCACATTAATCCTCCTGCTGGTGCTGAAGTATGAGGTAACCTGCCATCCCAGCATCATGAGCTAGTTTCTAGTTGAGCAGCCAGATGTTGAGGTTCAGGAAGGCTGCGTAGAGGACCCACAGCAGATAGGGCATCAACAAGAGAGCTGCGTTTTTGTTTATTTCCCTGAATTGTTTCGCGGTTAATATCAATAGTATAAGCAGTGCGCTTATGTCGAAAAGGGCGTATAAGGGATTTCTTAAACCAAAGAATAGTATGCTCCAAAGGACGTTGAGCGTTAGTTGGGTTGTATATAGTGTGAGTGCTGTTTTAACCTCCAGTTTATGCAGCCCCTCCTTCCATACAATATATGCTGCCAGCCCCATGAGTATGTACAGGACAGCCCATATTGGTGCAAACACCCAACCGGGGGGTGTAAGCTCTGGTTTCTCTAGGGTTGCATACCATGTGGGAATGGCATCTGATGTGGATATCGAACCTATTGCTCCGGCCATCAGGCTTACTACCACGGCAATAGTGAGTTTGTAATGATCTTTCATGACTTTTTTGTTTACCGGCAACCTAAACTAAACAGTTATGCGGGGTTTTTCCCCATTCAGTGACCAACTACGCGGAAATCCCACCAGTCCCCGGTCTTGGTCAGGGAGTTCATATCTTCCTCCAGCTCCTGTATAAGGTACTCTTCCTTCTTTCTCAGCTCATCCAGGCCCAGTTCCTCGTAGAGTTCCATTGTTTTCTGGCTTGTGTCTATGCAGACGTTTATAGCATCTATGACGTCATAGTCTCTCCCAGGCTCCTCAGGTATCACTTTCACCATGGTTTCCTCGTATACTCTGCTAGTCCCTGTTTCCTTAACGGTTGCCAGAGCGTTCTGTATGTCCAGTATGTGACTCTCTTTCTCCTCCAAAAGCCGCTTGAAGGTGTCTCTGCCCTCACTGTCTGTTGCTTTACCTATACAGTTTCTGTAGAAATCCCCCTCCATGCCCTCGATTTTGAGGGCTTTTTTCAGGGCATCACATTTCAACATATGTTATCTTATTGTGTACTTCCCCATTAATATATCCTTTGGAGAGACCCTCTCGGAAACGGTAAGTATTTATACCGCCCCCAATTAAGTATTAACTTGCATCTATTGGAGGTGGTGTTTCATGAAAAAGATTGGGTTTTTGTTTACGTTTTTGGTTTGTTTGGTTTTGTTGGCTCCTGTTTCCGCTAACGGGAGGGCTACTTCAACAACGGTTTCCGCATTAGGTAAGGGTTATATGGAGCTGAGTCTATCCTCATATTTCGCAGGCGAGCCAGTCATAGCCACCGTCTCTGATAGGAACACGGGAACGCCTTTGGAGAATGTTGGTTTGGAGGTTTTCCAGGGAGCGGTTCTGCCGACCACCAGAGTATTTTATGACTACACCAACGGAGAGGGGGAAACTGACCCGTTCACCATAGATGAGCCCGGCACATACATCATCACCATCACAAGAGAGGGATACTTCTACGATGAGATTCCAGTAGAATTCACGTCCGCTCCAACAACCACAACATCATCCACAACCACAATATCCACATCATCGACCACAACAACAACCCTACCACCCACTACCACAACATCATTATCGACCACAACAACAACCCTACCGTCTACGACCACAACATTATCGACCACAACAACCACGCAGGGTGGAGGTGGCGGAGGTGGCTTCTTTGGGTGGCTCTGGAACCTGATTATGTGGTTTATCAGGTGGCTTCTGAGCTTGTTTAGGGGTTTCTTCGGATTCTTCGGCTTCCACTAGAATTTTTCATTTTTATTCTCTTTTTTCCTTTTTATTAAACAGTATATACTATTTCCTCCCATGAAAAAAACATTTATTGTATTGGCTGTCGCATATCTTTCCATCATGGTTTGTGCAAAGGATTATATGAATTTATCTCTCTCCTCAAACTTAACCGGCGAGCAGATCATAGCCACCGTCTCTGATAAGAACACTGGAACGCCTTTGGAGAATGTTGGTTTGGAGGTTTTCCAGGGAGCGGTTCTGCCGACCACCAGAGTATTTTATGACTACACCAACGGAGAGGGGGAAACTGAACCGTTCATCATAGATGAGCCCGGCACATACATCATCACCATCACAAGAGGGGGATACTTCTATGATGAGATTCCAGTAGAGTTCACGTCCGCTCTGCCGGAGTATCCAGGAATCTGGCTGCCGGCTTGTTTGCTGTTCATCCCGTTTATTGTTTTGTTTTTTACCAGATTCAGGAAACGGGTTTAGCCGCTTAATTCATATTCTGAGGTTCTTCCAGTCATCTCTTAAGGTTTCCCTCATCCCCGGATTGTATAATGCTGAGGCCGGGTGGTACATTGGGATGATTCTGGCGTGCAGTAGGAGGGTGTTGATTTCGAAGACGCTTCCATGAGCTCTCCCTATGGAGCCTATCCCGAGATTGAATTTCTGGGATATGTGGGAGGTGGCAACATTCCCCAAGGTCAGGATAGTTTCTGGATTAATTAACTCGATCTGCAGGTCAAGATAAGGTGAGCAGGCTTTTATCTGCTCCGGGGTGGGTTTGTTATCGGGTAGGTAGCATTTGATTACGTTGGTTATGTAGACCTCTTCTCTTTTTAGCCTGGCTAGTTTAAGCAGCTCATTGAGGAATTTCCCCGATGAGCCGACAAACGGTTTCCCCTGCAGGTTCTCATGGTATCCCGGTCCTAAGCCGACCAGCATAATTTTTGCATTAATGTCCCCTTCACCTGGAACCGGATTTTTTCTTGTTTCGCTAAGAGAGCATCTCGTGCACTCTCTTATTTTTTCCTCCAACTCCCTCAGCTTTTCTTCCATTGTGGTACACCCTTTTTTGGGTTATGTTGATTTCCACTTCTTCGTTGTTTGGCTCAGATTCCATTAGGTACGTGAGGTTATAACACAAATACGAAAAGCATCAGCCAAGATTCAGCCTTTGAATCCCTGCATTAACATTCTTTACCTCTCCTAAAGCCTTCCCTAACGAAAATTTCTCGCTTTTTTATTACGTAGGTGAATCTGTAGTCTCCCACCCTTAGCCTGTAGACTTTTCTTTTCTTCCCGGATAACGTTTTTATGTTGCAGTGGGTTCTTGGAGTGAAAGGGTTTTCTTCTAGTTTTTTCAGGGACTCATAGCATCTCTTTTCTTTGTCTTTGAGGGAATCCAGGTATCTGGTGACTGTGGGGGGGTAGGAAGACGGAGTAACTGCTCATTCTAGCCCTTCTCTCTCCCCGTATTCCCTTAGTGGCATGTATTTATCTCTTTCTTTTTCCGGTTCTGTCCCAGAATCGGTTGATTTTTTAGGGTGTCCCGCTTCGGTTGATGGGGTTTAGAATAGTTTTTTCATTGAACGATTGATTTCTTTTTCTATCATGAATGGTATGTCAAGGATGAATTTGATTCCGTCCACGATAATGTTTGTTATTGTTATCACTAGTTCTAGGTGTTTTATTGCTGACCGTAGAGCCCAAAGCGAGGATGTGAGTAGGAATGCTCCACTTAGCGATTCAATAATACCTATTCCAGTTATTATTCCGAGGATGGTAAGTGCTATGAATAATACAACGAAGAGAAGTATATTTTCAGCAACCCAATCAGTTACCATATCGTTAATTGAACTCATTTTGTAGTGCCTAACTATTGTTTCGCTTGTTGTTTGTTTTCTTAGAGTTTTGTTACCTTGATTTCTTTGGTGGTTTCGTTGTATTCCACTAGCACCTTGTCTTTATTCTTCAAGGATAATGCCTTAACCAGGTCTTTGCTAACTGTTATCTGCCCCCCCTCCCCAGGGGAGCCTGTGGTATCTGCCAACATCACGCATAATAAATCACCTGTTAGATATGGGATCTAGAGGATAAAACACTAAAGAGCTGTGTAAGACTATGTTGTCTTTTAATTGGTGGAATTTGATATACAATGGATTTCAGTGTGTTTCATGAGTCTCAGAAAGAAGGATAGGGGATATGTGAGGAGATAAAACCCCTTTATTTCTCCGATATTAATAGGGTGGAATGCAAATAATTCCTTATAATAGGGATGAAAACAATCAAATTCGTTGTTGAAGGTGAAGTGCAGGGTAAAACCTACAGAGACCATGTCAAAAGAAAAGCATGGAAGCGTGGTTTCGGAGGTTATGTTAAGAATCTCCCTGACGGCTCCGTGGAAGTGGTATGCTCAGGTGATGAATCCGAAATCGATGCCTTCCATAAAGAAATAAAAGAGGATGTAGGAGCGAAACTAGAGGATTGCCTGGCTAATGTCACCAAAGTATCTGAGCCTGAAGAACACACCTACCAGGAATATGAATACTTCACGATAAAATACGGGGAAATCAACGAAGAAGTAGCAGAGGGATTAGCTTCAGGGACAGCGCATCTGCGAGAGCTCGGGAGACATATCGAAGCAGGATTCAATAACACAAACAGCAGCTTCAACAGCTTAGATGGGAAATACCACACGATATCAACAACCCTAAAAATTCAGACTATTCTGCTGCTCCTTATCCTAATCGCTTTAGCTGTTGGACTACAGATAGTATAAAAATCGATAGGAATCTTCTTCGCTGTGATCTTTGTTTAAGGTGTTTCTCATCTTATACAAGAAGGGACGGAAACCATAGAAGCATGTCCGATTCCCTGACACGCTTATCAAAAAAGCCTCAGCCGGGAGTTGAACCCGGGACCTCTTGCTTACCAAGCAAGCGCTCTACCAAGCTGAGCTACTGAGGCGTTTGTTTTGTTTGTTTTGTTGTGTGGGGCTAAGTCCCCGAAGGGGACGCATGCCGCACCTTAGTCGTCGGCTAAATCCGACAGCTACTGAGGCATCAGAGGATAGTATAATAAAAGGGATTTCTTGTTTTTAAAGGCGCCTAAACCGGGATCTTGGATACCAGACCCCCTAAAAGAAAGGCGAAAAGGGAGATCATCATACTTCCAACAATAGCCCTCTGCGCTATATACTCTGGCATGAACATGGAAGCCAAAAACACCATATCAGCTAAACCGATAAGCACAGCATAAACCACCAGATTAAATAAGCCCACCTGTAGGATGAACGGTAGCAGGCTGGATAAGACAGCCAGCAGAGTAAATAAGGCCGCCACCTTCCTGGAAAAGCACGTACCAAACCTCACAGGCAGGGTCTGAGCATACTTGTACTTATCCCCCTTCACATCCTCTATATCCTTGATTATTTCCCTGGATAAAGTCATCAAAAAAGAACATAAGACAAGAACAGATAAAACAGTGAAATTGGAATCAGCAAACGAAGCCGGTGACTCGACATTAATTAAAGCCCCGAAGACGAAAACAGACGCCACAAGATAACTTATTACCAGATTAGATACAAGCAACAGCCGCTTACTGTAGGCAGCATATAGTATGAGGACGACAGTGTTTAAGGCCGCCAGATACAGGATATACTGGTTAACCAGCTTGGATAAGCCCACCCCAAAGAGAAACAAGACAATGGATAACATTAAGGCATCACTTTTCGAGATTCTTCCAGCAGGTAAAGGCTTACCCGGCTTGTTTATTTTATCAATATCTATATCAAAATAATCGTTTAGTATGTTACCCGCTCCAATAATCAAAAAAACAGCCAACCCTGCGATGAAAACATCAGAGGATAGGAAAACCCCAAAACCCGGATAAGTGAAGGACATCCCCACAAGCACACCCAAGAAACCGATAACACAATTTCTGAACCTCATCAGACTCAATAAAAGCCCTGTAACCTCCCCCGCCCCCCTAAACAACGTCCTTAACTGCATAACAACTCACTCAATACACAAAAAAAGGTATTATATTGATGACATCCTATACATATAAGATAACGCATGGACGAGCATAAAAAACTAGCTGCCCTGAAAAAGAAAGGCTTCATGGATAAACAGCTGGGGGATGAAAAAAGGGTGAGGGAAAGGAGGAAGAAGGATAAAATACTCCCCACCTACAAGATGGTGGACACCTGCAGTGCTGAATTCGAGGCAAAGACACCATATTATTACTCAACCTATGAGCAGGAGAATGAGTCAGAAGCCTCAGACAAAAAGAAGGTCATAATCCTGGGCTCGGGGCCGATAAGAATAGGGCAGGGCATTGAATTCGACTGCTGCACGGTACATGCTGTATTCGCCCTGAAGGAGCTGGGGGTGGAGACCATAGTAATAAACAACAACCCCGAGACAGTATCAACTGACTTCGACATATCGGATAAGCTGTACTTCGAGCCATTAACCCTTGAGGATGTATTGAATGTTGTTGACAATGAATCCCGTAACCTGATGGGGGTGATGGTGCAGTTCGGCGGACAGACATCAATCAACCTCGCAGATGACCTTGGAAAAAACAACATAAAAATCCTGGGCACCTGCCCAAAAGACATAGACCGGGCCGAGAACAGGGATGAATTCGGCAAGGTCTTGGATAAGCTGAGCATACCATCCGCTGATTGGGGGACAGCCTACAGCTTTCAGGAAGCCAAAAAAATAGCTAGAGACATAGGCTACCCCGTGCTGGTGAGGCCCAGCTATGTTCTGGGGGGGCGGGCTATGGAGATAGTCCAGGATGAAGCCCAACTGGAAGAGTATATGAAAGAGGCTGTTAAGGTCTCGCCGAAGCATCCTGTTCTGATAGACAAGTTCCTGCAGGAGGCTGTGGAGATTGATGTGGATGCAGTCTGCGACGGGGAAACAGTCCTGATTGGGGGTATTATGGAGCACATAGAGGAGGCGGGCGTCCACTCCGGTGACTCAGCCTGCGTCCTGCCACCTCAGACACTCAGTAAGAAAACAATAAAGACGGTAGAGGACTACACCAGAGATATGGCCTTGGAACTGGGAATCAGGGGGCTAATTAACATACAATACGCGATCAAAGAGGATGTAGTGTATGCCCTGGAAGCTAATCCTAGGGCTTCAAGAACTGTTCCGTTCGTGAGCAAGGCCGTTGGCGTCTCTCTTGCGAAAATCGCGGCCAAGGTCATGGTTGGGGAGAAAATCAAAGACCTGGTTGAGGACCTGAACCCGATGGGTCGGATAAATCATGTGGCAGTGAAGGAGGTTGTTTTCCCGTTCATTAAATTACCTGACGTGGACCCTGTTTTGAGTCCCGAGATGAAGTCCACCGGAGAGGTTATGGGATTGGATAAAGACTTCGCTATGGCATACTACAAAGCCCAGATAGCCGCCGAAAACGAGTTACCCCTCCATGGCACGGTATTCATAAGCGTCAACAAGAAGGATCGGAAACGGATTTTGCCGGTAGCCAGGAAATTTGATGATCTGGGGTTCGAGATACTTGCAACCCCAGGCACTTCAAGGGATTTACGTAATGCAGGGGTTAATAACAGAAAAATACTGAAAATCAGCGAGGGCTCACCTAACATTCTGGATTTGATGAACTCTAAACAGATTAGTTTAATCATAAACACACCCACAGTAGGCAAGAACCCGATGAGGGATGGATATAAGATGAGGAGCAGCGCTGTGAAACTGAATACCACCTACATAACAACCTTCACGGGAGCGCAGGCTGCCGTGAACGCCATAGAGAAGGTAAGGGAGCGGGAGATAGAGGTCAGGTCCTGGAACGAGTTTTTTGATTCTTAATAGAACTTTTGACCGTGTTTCTTTGTGGTACCGCCTATTCCCGTGTTTTTGAACATGTTCCCGTATATTATGCCAACAATTAATCCGCCCAGGTGGCCGGCCCATGAAATCCCTTCCTGAAAAGACATCATTAGCATGAACCCAAACACAGCTATATAAAGTGGCATCGGGAAGGGGATTGGAAAAATGAATATCCTAAGGTTGGGTCGCAGTATTGCTAGACATGCTGCGATCGCGAATATGGCACCGGATGCCCCGACCACGCCTATGGAGACATCCGTGAATCCCACATAGGCTGTTAATACTGCGAGACCGCCTCCAGCCAACCCCCCGAGGAAATAAACTCTCAGAAATCTGCCCTCCCCTATTAATCTCCCCAGGTAGCTTCCCAGGAAGACTAAACCGATCATGTTAAAAAGTAGATGATTGAAGCCTGCGTGAGTGAACATGCTCGTAATCAGAGTCCATGGCTCGACTAGAACATACTTGGGCACCAAAGTAAACAACACAAAAAATGATTCATTAATCAGGGTTAAGACAAAAACCAGAATATTCAGGGTGATAATGAATTCAATAGCCCCCAAGCACGTGCCAAAAATCCTCATTTTTCAACTGTATCCCGCGTTTATTTCCACATACTCTGGGGTTAGATCACACCCGTAAGCTGTTGCCCTTGAGTCCCCCATGTTCAGGTCGACTGTGACCTTTATTTCTTTCCCCTCAAGAACCTGCCGGGCTTTCTTCAAGTCCCCCACCTCAGCATTTTCCAAGACAACCGTTCTGCCTTTGCTGGACTCGAATATTATATCTGTTTCCTCGAATAAAAAGTCTGTGACAGAACCTAATGCTGCGGTAATCCGACCCCAGTTCGGGTTCTCACCGTAGAGGGCGGTCTTGACAAGGGAGCTGGATGCTATCGATCTCGCACCCCTTCGAGCAGCCTCCCTGCTTCCAGCGCCTTTAACCTCCACCTCCAGGTATTTGGTGGCGCCCTCACCATCTAAGGCCATCTTTTTGGCCATCTCCTTGGTGAAATATTTTAGGGCATGCTTGAAGTCCGCTAGACTGCATTTTTTGCTGTGGTTGCTGAGCAACAGAACCATGTCGTTGGTGCTCATATCCCCGTCAATGACCAGCATGTTAAAGCTTTCATCCACAGCCTCCCCTAGAGCATCCTGGAGCTCATCCCTTTCTAAATCAGCGTTCGTGGAGATAAAACAAAGCATTGTCGCCATATCCGGAGATATCATGCCAGCGCCTTTTGCGATACCCCCAACCCGTATACCCTCGTATTCAATAGACAATTCTTTTACCATGGTGTCGGTTGTCATAATAGCCTTGGCGGCTTTGCTGCTCCCATCAGGTGAGTCGGATAGTGTTTTAGCAGCCTCCTTTATGAGTTCTCCTATCACGTTCATATCCATCGGTCTCCCGATTATTCCCGTGGAGGCTACGGCAATATTCTCTTCCCTAACGCCGGTTTCCTCGGCCGCCAGATGGCACATCATCTCAGCATCACCCATACCCTCTTTAACGCATGCGTTCGCGTTCCCGGAGTTCGCTGCAATAGCCTGGAACCCATTATCCAGCTTCTCCATATCCAGTAATACGGGAGAGGCCTTTATTTTGTTTCGGGTGAAGACTCCGGCAGTCCGGCACACTTCCTCGGCTACAATCAAGGCCAGAGCATACTTGCCTTTCCTAGCTCCCGAGGCCGTAAAACCTCCAATGCATATCCCATCATCTGACTCCGAAACAGTCATGATTTACTTATTAGCGTCCATCCAAAAAAAGGGTTTTTTATCTCCTCATTCGATAGTATCAATATGAGGGAAAAGTGCGCTGTCTTAGGCATACGCTCCACCCAAAACGTATTCGACAGCATCTACTATGGCCTTTATTCCCTGCAGCATCGGGGGCAGGAGTCCGCTGGCTTGGCACTTTATCACAACAACGAGATAGACGTGCATAAGGCTATGGGTTTGGTTTCTTCGGTTTTCGAGAATGTGTTCCTTGAGGGTAATGTGGGTATCGGGCACGTCAGGTATTCCACCCAGGGAGACACCCAGATAGAGAACTCCCAGCCGATAACTATTGGATACGGTGGTGGGCATCTGGCCATAGCCCACAACGGCCACCTCGTTAACGGCTCCGAGCTGAAAGAGAAGCTTAAAAGAGGGGGGGCTGTCTTCACCACAGACACTGATACTGAGGTGATAGCGCACCTGATAGCCCAGGAGCATATGAGAACTGGTGATTTTATCAAGGGCGTGGGTAATGCCATGAAAAAAATGAGGGGTTCATACTCGTTAACCCTGTTGAAGGACGACAGGGTCATAGCAGTCAGAGACCCTAACGGGTTCAGGCCCCTGGTTTATGGGATGGGCGGGAACCGGCAGGTTGTGGCATCTGAAAGCTGTGCCCTGGATTCTCTTGGAGTGTCCTTCGTGAGGGACGTGAAGGCGGGTGAGATTCTTGTTCTGGGGGATAAAATTGAATCAGTGAGGGGGATCCGGGATAAATCCTCTGTTTGCATGTTCGAGTACGTGTATTTCGCCAGAGCTGATTCCGTAATCGACGGAATCAGCGTCTACAGGGTCAGGAAGAAACTGGGTGAGAACCTTTATAGGGCAGCTCCGGTTGAGGCTGATCTTGTTACAGCAGTACCTGACTCAGGTATCACGGCAGCTATAGGGTATGCGAGGGCTTCAGGCATACCCTACGGTGAGAGCTTAATCAAGAACCGTTATCTTGGGAGAACCTTCATAATGCCCCATCAGGAGGAAAGGGAGAAGGGTGTCAGGATTAAACTAAACCCTATAAGAAGCGAGATTGAGGGGAAGAGAATTATCTTGATCGATGATTCCATTGTCAGGGGCACCACCATAAAAAAACTGATAGACCAGTTGAGGGATGCTGGAGCGCTTGAGGTGCATGTTAGGATTTCCTGCCCGCCCATACTGAATCCCTGTTTTTACGGCATAGACATGCAGACCAGCGACGAGTTCATCGCCAGACAGTTTAGGGTGGGGGAGATCAGGAAGGAGATTGGAGCTGATTCGCTTGTATACAATAGCATAGAGGATTTGGTGGATGCTATAGGCCTGTCTCAGGAGAGTATGTGTTTGGCCTGCCTTAACGGCGAGTATCCTCTTAAGGAGGAACAGAAAAAACTTGTTAGCTAGATCTTTGATACAAGATCCTTGAGCACCGCCTTGGGGTCTTTTGCTTTTGTAACACCTGAGGCTAGCAAAACACCCTGGGTTCCCAGCTCTATTGCTTTGGAAACGTCTATTCCGGTGGTTATGCCAGCACCCGTTAATACCTTGACCGTGGGGTTGGCTTCTTTAACTGCCTGCACGCTGCCGGTTATTATCTCGGGCTGAGCCTGTGATACGCTGATGCCTGAACCAATCAGCTCAGGTGGTTCGACTGCCACGTAATCCGGGTTTAGGGCTGCTGCTGATCTGGAAACGTTTATGTTGTTGGTGCATACCACCGAGATCATACCAAGCTCTCTGAGCTTTTTTATGTTGGCTTCAATGTCCGCCAGCTTAAGCCGCCTCTCCGAGTGGTTGATGAGGCAGCCAACTGCTCCAGAATCCTTAACGGACTCCGGTAGAACATGTCCTGTGTTGCTCCCGAACCCCACTGGGTCGATATGCTGCCCGTATACTGGAATATCCAACTCTGAGCTTATCCGGTAAATGTCCGCGTACTGCGGGCACACTATTATTTCCGCCCCGCTTTCGCTGGCTACTTCCCGGCATATTTTAGCTAAAGCCAGCGCCTTCTTTCCTGTGGCTTGTTCATAGGTCTTACAGTTTAATATAATCTTAGCTTCCATCAATAATCACCTTAATTCAATTAAGGAATCCCTTAATAAATCTAGCGGATATATTAATCCCAAAGTTTTACATTAGTATATGGACTCAAAAAAGATTATGGTTTACTTGATTGGTCTTTCTCTGCTGGCTACCCCTCTTGTCTTGGCGGAGAAAGGCGGTAACTCAGCGAATAAATCCATGACCCCGCCTGGGCTGGAGAAGCAGGGTAAGAAGCTAGGGGGTGACAGTAACCCTGCGGTGAACAAAGCAGGGGGTAAACCAGATGATGCTGGAAGCCAGAGTATGAGCAACTCTGGTGTGAGACATGCTAAGGTTGTTTTGGCGAAGGTAAAAAACAAGACTGCTTTGAAGAAACAACAACTGGAGCTGGAGCTGCAGAACATCAGCAACAGGGATAAGCTGAAGGTTTTCCGAAACCAGAACACGGTCAGGGAAGCGGTTATGACAATGTTAGCCTTGAAAAAAGAAGGTAATTTCTCAGGCGGTATTGGAAAGAATATCTCTGCTATTGCGAGAAACTTCAGCAACAGCGTGAACAAGACAATCCAGGCTGAGCAGCGAATCATGGAGAGACAGGGTTTCATGCGCATGTTGTTCGGCGGAGATGAGAACGCTGCAGGCACCATACAGTCACAGCTGAACAGGAACAGGGTCACTCTCCAGAAGCTGCAGCACCTTGAGGGAGAGATAGATCCAGAGTACCGGAACCTGCTCCAGAACCAGACCCAGCTTATACAGCAGGAACAGGAGCGCCTCAGACAGGTAGCCCAGCAGGAACTCGGCGACAAGGGATTGCTTGGATGGCTGTTCAAGTAATCTTTTTTTCCCTTTCTTTTTTTTTATTGAGTTCTTAATAATAAATTCTTAATACTATATTCTTTAGTATGCGTCCGTAGTCTAGTCTGGTTTAGGACTTTGGCCTTCCAAGGAAACCCTTTAAAAAAGTGTTTCATCCCAAACCGGAGAGAGCCAATAACACGGGTTCAAATCCCGTCGGGCGCAAGCCCTTTTCTTTTTTAAAAAAGAGAGGGGTTATCTTAACTGAGTATATCAGCCCTGTAGGGTAGTGGACAATCCTGGCAGGCTTTGGACGAACTCAATATAAAAAAAAAGTTCAGAAGAAACCTGTCGACTCAGGTTCGAATCCTGACGGGGCTACTATTT
>JAYEGX010000100.1:0-23477 GCA_034659295.1 Candidatus Altarchaeota archaeon
CCGGCAACTTTATTCTTTACCCCCTCTTTTTCTATCTGACTTACAAAGGGTTCCATCTCATCAGCCAGTTCTTCCGCTCCCATTGAGGGAGAACCCAATACTATGGCATCAGCCTCTCTGATGTCATCCAAGCTTACATCATCGACGGTTTTTAATAAAACATTCCCTCCTCCTGATTCAATACCCTCCCTGATGGCCTTGGCCATCATCTCCGTGTTTCCGGTTCCACTCCAGTAGACTATAGCTATTTCAGACATTTTTTGCCTCTTTATTTCAATAAAGATAATCCACCCTTCCTGCCCTCCCTATCGCTGGTATTGCCTTTCCCCTGGTAATAACCCAGATAAAAAATAATTCCAACAGCAACCAGAATACCTAAAATCAGGGAGCCATTCCCTGCGGAAAATCCCGTTATCTGCCCCACGATTCCAGGTGAATTAGATCCTGCAGTGTTTGTTGCAGGTGCTCTTGCGGCCATAGTAGTGGTAGGGACATTGATAGTGCTGCTTGAAGTTGAAGTAGTGGTGCTGGTTGTGGTAATAACATCCTCTGGCTGCATCACTGCATTCTTTACCTCAATCTTGTTCTCATTCATGGGATCCCCCTCTTCATCAAATAATTGCACATTCTTGAGATTGATTTTCGGGTCTCCCAGAGACTTTACACTAAATTTTATTACTGCAAGCACCCCTTTCCCTGACATACTGGAGCCAAGACACATGTCCTGGAATTCTATCTCTCCAGCTGTATTATCTATCCCTGCAGGTACGGCTGAAAAGGAAGTGCCCGGGCAATTTTTATAGAAACTTCCCTCCTCCACCTTTATGGCCTTAGCCACCTCTGGATTAAAAAGAAGACTGAAGCTCGCCCCCAGAACCTTTTTTCCGGAAAGCTTTACTTCCACCTTAAATTCCTCGGGAGGAGCTACCTCAGAAGGAGAAGAAACAATAAGGAATTGAGACGGAGCCTCTATTGTACTTGGAGCTATAGTAGTGCTTGTACTTATTGTGGTGGTGGATGATGTTGTACTTGGAGTTGTTGTTGTTATGCTGGTGTCAGCACTCGTTGTGGTGGTTGTAGCAGTTATGCTAGTCGTTGTAGTGCTTATAGTGGTTGTTGTTGTAGTGCTTGTTGTGGGGGTTGTTGTAGTTGCTGAACCACCACAGGAATCCGCACATCCCGTGGTTCCATCATCATGGTAATCCTTTGTCGTGTCGCAGGTATTGTCACTGCCGTGATTTCCTGAGCATCCTGGTGCTACTTCTATGTCCATACCTTCGTTTCCACATACCTCATTCTCGTACAGTTCATTATTATTTGATTCACGACTTCTGCCCATATTTATCCCATAGTGCTTATTATTGAGTACTGTATTGTATCTGATGGTATTGTTCATACCACCTATGTAGATTCCCCAATAATCATTTCCTGATGCATCATTGCCCTCGATAGTGTTATAATTTGACTTCTTGCACATCAACGTAATCCCTCCTTCGCCGTTTCCTGTCGCGATGTTGTCGCTAATGGGATAGTACATGCACTTGTATTTCATGAAAAAGCCACTTTTCTTGTTGTCGTATAGCTTGTTGCGGGTTATAGTGTTATAGTCTCCACGCTCACCTATGAGCCCATGCATGAAAATCCCGTTTCCACCGTCACCGCAGCCGTCGCCTGTTCCTTGGTTGCTGTAAATCTCGTTCTTAGTTATCGTGCAGTGGTTCGTGGCAACCAGATGGATTCCGTGGGTTATCATACTGCTACCAGTTCCAATGCCATTATCGTGTATCTTACAGCCGGTTACCGTGTTGTAGTCAACACTCTTTCCTGATTTAGCAGCACTACCCAGCGCGATTCCAGTGCAGAAGTTCTCAATCTCTAAATTCTTTATCATCACGTTGTCGTAGTCTCCGTTGTTTACAATTCCGGAATGTTCTGCAGGAGATACCTGATCGGCGCCAGCACAAACAGTTCCACTTTTATTCCCAGTTATTTTGTGGCCAGCACCGTCAAGGGTAATATCGCTTGCTCCTATGATCAGACCGGGTCCCGTCGTTGAGCTACAGTCTAAATCAGCGGTCAGCGTATAATCTGCCACAAGAGTATCTCCGCAATTACATGGAGTTCCTCCACCACACTCCGCGGCGTTCACACTTCCTACCAAAAACATCAATAGCATTGCTGCCATTCCTATTTGTCCGATGAGACTTTCCCTCATTTTTGTGTTCTCCATCACCTTCTTGATTTTTTGACTTAATGGACCTGAAAAAATAAAAAAAGAGAAAGAGTTTAGCAACTCCTCTCCCAGTTTGCTGCTAATTTCGCCAGATCACTTACGTCCACGTTTCCGCCGCCGGTGATGTCCGCCCTCGAATCGGCACAACCTGTACCCCAAGCTGCCGCAAACCGTATCAGGTCATCAATATCAACGAAATCGTCACTGTTCAAATCCCCTGGAAGGTCAACCTCCACCTTCAGAGAATCTGAGTCTGTAACACCCTCATTGTCTGTCACCGTCAGCATGGCATAGTAGTCTCCGCACCTTGCATAGTTGTGATTCACAACAGCGTTGTCATCGCTGCTCCCGTCCCCAAAGTCCCATAGATAAGAAACTATGGAGCCACCTAGGTCGTAAGAAGCGATGCCATCGAATCCCACATTTATGCCCTCGTACACTGGACTGTAGGATGTGTCGCAGCTTGTTGTCGGATGGGCATCAGCCACCGCAACCGGCGGGTTATGCACTGTAACATCACCATCTGTCTCAGTAACTGAAAGCAGGTTGCCGTTTGCATCGGGAACTTGTTCATTTCCTATATCAAGCTCGCTTGTTCCCCCTGAGAGAACTCTGAAGGTTATCTCCGCTATGTCTCCTTCTCCGTTGATGCTTGACCCCAGACACATGTCCTGGAACTCTATCTCTCCAACCGCGTTGTTTATCTTCGGCGGCACTGAACTGAAGGTTGTGCCACTGCACTGGCTCTGGATGAAGTCTCCTTCCTCTACCTTCAAAGCCTTGATTACTGAGCTGTCGAAGAAAAGGTCGAAAGATGCTCCCATCAGGTGGTTTCCTGAGATGTTCACCTTCACAGTAAATGTATTCTGGCTTGCTACCACCACCGTGTGCTGCGGAGAAACGTAAAGGGATGCTGATCCACAATCCGGATCATTCATGTCTATTAACCCATCGCAGTCGTTGTCTATGCCGTCAGAGCAGTCTTCGGTTGCTCCCGGATTTACATCTGCGTTACTGTCGTCACAGTCATCCCCTGGCGTAAGTTCGCAACCAGGTGGAACTTCTCCGGGCGCGCCGTTACCTGAAGGAGTGTCACGTATATACCCATCTTCATCTTCATCGCAGTAATAGTCTACATCCGTTCCTAATACACTTGCATCGCAGTCGGTAGGATCAGTTCCGGGGTTGGAGGTGCAGACTCCACCAGCACAGTGATTGCTTACACCATCTGAAGCAAACTCCCCTGGATTACAGCATGCACCCACACTTAATATATTGCCGCATGTGCAGGTAGCTTGGCTGTAATAGTTATCTTCGTCGAAGTCATAGTAGACCGGTACTTTGTTGTCGCAGTTCCATGAGCAGCCATTCCCGCTACCACCACTTGATGCATCGCAGGTATTGTCATCGACTGTGTTGTCTGCATCAGGAGCGGTACCTTCAATCTTTATATCCCCTGCTTGACTTCCACAGACGGTATTGTCCGCTATATTGTTGAACCGTCCAAATGGGAGTGGCATCCCTGCTGTTCCGATATAAATTCCATAATAGTGACCATTAACTCCTTTGGTATTGATTACAGTATTATATCGAATCACGTTATTGCTACCCCTTGTATAGAATCCATAGTATGGCCCATTGTCCGCAATGTAGTTGTACTCGAAGGTATTCCAATCTGACTTCTTGCACTCGGGCTTGATCCCGCTTTGGCCGTTTCCTGTCACCTTGTTGTTGCTGATGATGTTATGCATGCACTTGAATTTCATGTGGAAGCCGTCTTTTGCATTGTCGTGGAGATAGTTGCAGGTTATGGTATTGTAATCTCCTCCAGCATCTACAACCCCATGCATGGAAATCCCGTTTCCACCGTCACCGCAGCCGTCAGCTGCTGTTCCATCCTGATTGTATATCTCGTTCTTCGTTATTGTGCATTTGTTTGCACCAGTCAGATGAACACCGTGCGTTATGGAACTAGCATCCCCGTTGTCATGTATCACGCAACCGGTGACCTCAGTGTTGTAGTCATCCCAGGCATAGGTATATGCTCCTTCAATCCCAATCCCGGTGCAGAACCCCACAATTTCTAGATCTTTTATCATGGTGTTTTTAACATCAGCGCTCTTGCGAATTCCGGAATGGGCTGCAGGATCTGTCTGCATGGCATCAGCACACGCGACTGCAGATGCAGAGCCTGTTATCTTATAACCTGCACCATCGATGGTAATGTCATCTGCTCCGACTTCTAAACCGGGTTTTGTCGTGTCGGTGCAGGTCAGATCTGCAGTGAATGTGTAATCACCAACTACCGTATCACCGCATTCACAGTTGGGTTTTGCAGTTCCCGCACCGCAGTCTGCCGCACTCACACTTCCAATCAAAAACATCAACAGCATTGCTGCCATTCCTATTTGCCCGATGGGACTTTTCCTAAAGATATTTTTTGTTTCTTTCATTTTTTTGTTTTCTATTTTTTATGTTTTTTGCCCGATGGGGCTTTTCCTAAAGATATTTTTTTGCTTCCTCTGTTATCACCTCGTTTTTTTAGTTTTTATATTAGGTATACCTAACATAATCTGATATAGTACTTTGGTTGTTAGGTCTATAAATATCGCCATCTAAAGAGGTTCAACTAAGACTTACAGAAACAAAAAAAATTAGAAAGATTTAGGAAAACCTAATCTTTTTTTGATTGTAACAATTTATAAAAATTCCTTGCAGGATAGCCTTTTCCATAGAACTCCTGATTTTCAAAGAAGTCTATACGTTATATTACGGCAAGAAAATCGACAAGGTAAATGACAATAAAATAACACACGGGTTGCAGGACCCTTTCCATGTTTCTGAGAATCCTCCCCCGCTGTTAAACCAGGTTGTTGTTTCCTCAGCCTCTGGTAGCTCTTCTACTTCCCCCATTATTCCCTTCTCTTATGCTTGATCTACCACCAACCAGTTTTATAATTTCACTTTTTTACTCTCTACTTCACTGATGATGAAATATAGTATTACTAAAGAGAAGGGAAGCAGCCACACAGCAGCAGGATATGGGGGGCCATAATTTTCCAAAAAAGCATAGAATGTTGTTATTCCCATCCCACCCCCAGTGATTGATGTTAAAATCATTTTGAGTATGTCACTTCCTGCAAGAATCCAGAGCATTATTATGCCAACTACCAAAGTTCCAAATCCTTCACTCTTTGAAAAACGAATAGCGCCGAACATAATTAACAAACCCGAAAGGAAGGTGACTATCCCCCGCCATATGCACATCCACTTCATCCCTTCCGCAGCAAGTTTAAGCCATTCGGTTGCCCACGCACCCACCAATCCAAACGCTCTGCCAAGCTCCCAACATCCAAACCATGACACTACCGCCCCCAATACTACAAAGTAAACTGAACCAAGTTTCCAGTTATCCATCTTTACATCTATTTTTATTTTTCATATACCCAAATAATAAACTATTCCCGACATTAGCCCTCCAAAAACGAAAAAAGAGATTATTAATATACCAAGACATTTCAGGAGGTCTCTTATTCCCCCCTCTTTTAAGATCATTAGAAATGTGGCAAGACACGGAAAATATATTGACACAAGGGTTACTGATATTATATTTTGTGCTGTTGTCATACCGAGCGCACTAATCTGGGCAACCGCTACATCTTTTCTGAGAAAAGCCATTACTAAAGGCCCAGCGACTTCTTTAGGTACTCCAAAATAATGAAGGAATAACGGGGAAAGCAGGGAACCTAACCAGTCTATTACACCTACAAGATAAAGTATGTTTACGATTAAGACGCCGGCAAGTACCATTGGAACCGCAACCGCCAAGAAACCCTCAACATTATGCCAAACCTTACGGTACATGTTCCTAAATGTCGGCATTCTATAAGGAGGCACATCCATAAGAATCTCCGGAGACCTGCCGGGGGTGATCGCATTAAGGAAAAATCCGGCAATAAAAAAAGAAACAATAAGATATAAAAGAAGCATCCCAAGGTACTCCGGCACCACCTGGAGCATTACGCCAAGTTGTGCTCCGCAGGGGATAAATACACCTAAAAGAGCCATCATCATAAATCTCTGTTTTTTGGTTTCTAGGGTTCGCGTTGATTCTACTCCAGGAATATTACACCCCAATGATAAAAGCATGGGAACAACCGCAAACCCATGTAACCCTATTTTATGGAAAACCGTATCTATTAAAGTAGCCAATCTCGCCATATACCCCATATCTTCAAGCACTGCCATAACTATGTAAAAAGCAATTATAGCAGGAAGAACGACTCCGATTGCAACATAAAGTCCAGAGGTTAAAACACCAAGATATTCAAATGCGTGATGTGCGTTTGGATCACCCACAAGAATCTGAAAAATAATTCCGCATTCTTCTATTGTGGGCCCTCCACCCGGAACGGTTTCAACCAACCAGGGGATAATCATCTTACTGAACAATGGATCCAGAAGCATCATGAGAAAACTCAAGCCAAAATTATAAAAGAAAGAAAAAAAGCCAAATAAAATCGCTATCGCAAGAGGTATTCCAGTGGAAGGTCTTACCGTCAGATCACCCAATATGTCCTTTAAACTTCGCTCATATTCTCCAAATTTAACTGTTTGATCAGCTATCTTCTCAATTAATTCCCATCGTTTATCGCCTGTAAGGTTCACGGTTATTCTAATTTTTATTATTTTATTGAACACAAATTACAGGATCCACATGATAGCTATGTAACAGTCATATGGTTTGCTTTTTCAATAATATCATCAATTTCAATCGTTGCTGCATCCCCTATTCTTGAAACGAGTTCCTTCAGCCCTTCATTTGTTGTCGCTATTGTCGGCACCACGGGAACTCCAAGAATCGTTTCTAATTTTTTCACATCAATATCTATTTTCTTGGCGCGAGCATCATCCCACATATTTAACGCAATCGCAACGGGATAGCCACGTTCAATAACCTCTAACGCAAGATAAAGACCGCGCTCTATTTTTGATGCATCCAATACACACACAACAACCGAATCTTTGTTCTCTTCAAGCATTTTCACAGCCACTTCCTCTGCCTTGTCCTTTGGCTCCAAGGAAAAGGTGCCTGGAACATCAATGATTTCCATTTCCCTGCCTTTTAATCTTACATATCCTTTCGTGTAATCAACAGTAGTTCCAGGGTAATTTGATTGAATTGTGTCTATTCCCGTAAGTTTGTTAAAAAATACGCTTTTCCCAACATTTGGATTTCCCATCAGCAAGATTCTCTTCATTTTTCTATTTCCACAATAATTTTATCGGCAAGATTAAATCCCAAAGAAGTATTGTTTCTACCTACTTCTACTACCACAGGTCCCTTTATTGGCTGCTGAGTTGTCATTCTCACCTCTTTACCTTTTATGATACCCATACCAGATATTTGTTTCTTTAAATCATTTGGTATTTCTTTTACTATTCCCTTTTCATCAAAACTCATTTCACTCAATTTTTTCTCCATTTTTTACTTTATTTACCATAATTTTTTGCGCCATTCCGCGACCAATGGAAATAGTATTTCTGTCAACCTCTACTATAATCGGCCCCCTGTGGGATATCACACGAACGGTACTGCCTTCAAGCAAACCTCTCAAAAATAACCTCTGACGGATTCCCCGACCCCCATTAATTGTGATGATTCTTCCCAATTCACCGGGGTTCAATTGACTTAAAGAGATCATAATTTATTTTTTTATTTTATATCTCCATATTCCAATCCCCAGTAATCCGAGAACAATTGCACTAAACCCTATTGCACCGCCAATAGGAACGGGTTCTTTTTCTTCTGTCTTTTTTTCTCCTTTTTCCCCACCTATTGTTGAAAGATATGTCATTAGATCGCTGTGTTTAATTTTAATTTCGTCTCTATCATTTTTCAGCTTCAAGGGTAATTGTTCGGTCCATGCAGTTGCCGGATCTGTGGAATGAGCGTGTGCTTCAGTTGTAAGCTTTTTAAATTTTTTTAGTTCCTCCAACAATTCGCCTGCCTTTTCTTTAACTTCTGTTTCATTCTCGGTTTTTTTAATTTCTTCTATGAGCCCTTCAACATTAAATGCCGAAGCCAACATACTATGAGCAAGATTATCGTGAAGCAGCATTACTAAATTCTGTCCTTTGCCCGATTCTTCTGCCAATACCATGAGCTTTTCGTGTGCCACATGATGAAATCCCTCTGTCAGCGTGTTAACTTCTTCTGATAATTTAATCATTTTTCCAATATCTTTCTTATTACCTGTTTCAGCAAGTTTGGTAGCAAGATAAAGCAAGGTGCCTTCCTCATCAACTTTGCCCACAACCCCTTCATCAAGAGGGTGGGCATAATTGTCATGTATTTCATTTGATATCCTTTTCCCGGCTGACTCGGTGATTTTTCCAGGGATTTTTCCCTCCATTGCGGTAAATTGGTTTTCCTCATACCACTTCAGTTCCTCCCCACCGGCTTTTTTATTTCTGAGTTCAAAATAGCCCTCAGGAAATATGCCGGGAATCTCCTTTTGCATGTCCCACACATACTCCTTATTTTTCCTTGTGTCTATGAAAGTTAATTTAAAGTTCTCTGGCTTCAAATTTTTCATATTAGTTCCCGGGGGTGGTACAATTTCGTAACTTCCCGGTTTTTCAGATGTCCATTCCAGAGGTGCGTCACCTGTGGGATGACCTACAATAACTTTAATAACCTCTTCAGCTGTTGGGCCCGGCAGGTTACAAACTATTTTTATTCTGTCCCGCTTTGGTGCTTCCCCTTCCCAAAGATTATCTAGGGCATCGCTTGTTGCCCTATAAACAACATCTGCGGAAAAATCTTGTACAGCAGCAGATGATTCGGCACCGCCATCGCCAGATCCACCATCGCCTTTACAATACTTTTGGCAATCTTCAATAGGTACCCATCCTTCTGGTATGTGCGCTTGTACAGGGATTACACTAAACGATAAAATTAAAATTCCCAATAAAATCCCCATTCCTATTGTATTTCTTTTCATTTTTTATTTCTTTCTTACTAAGGTATGATAAAATCCATCATCTCCTTCCCAGGCCTTTATAAATTCTGCTTTTCCAATTGATTTCATTATCGCCCTTAATAAGATTTCAGAGAAATCTCGTTATAACGAGAACCTTTGGTTCTTATTACTGCGGTAAATTTGTTTATCTGGACTTAAAATAATAGACAATTCCCATAATCAAGATAATTCCTATTAAAATTGCCACAATCACAGTTGCTGATAGTCCTCCGTTTGTTGTTGCCAATTCTGATGGTGCTGTTGTTGTTGATGTCGATTCTGCTTCCGGTTCAAGTTCTTCTAATGCATACCCAAGTTCCTCTAAATTAAGCCGCATCGCCTTGCTAGCATCATCAAGTGTATGCATAGCAGTGTGTATCTCATCCGCAGCACTTTTGGCTTCTGTTGATGCTGTGATCTCCTTGTCTTTTATAATTAGGTGTGCTAAATCGTGTGGTGATTTACCAGTGTATGGTAACTCCATTGTAGTTACAAACTCCTGTGAGGTTCCAGTATCAATATACATTTTTCGCAGTGCGTCAATTTTCCCAGCAGCAACCAACATTTCTGCTCTGTTCTTCGCAGGATCGGCTTTATAGCCATCAAGCTTTGCGATATCGTTTTCCATATAAACTCCAATGTGTTTGAGTGCGTGACTGCTTAGATGAACGGTCTCAGTCATATCTGCCACTTCACTACCCCCTTCGACAACGCCAAGAATCGTGTCGGTCTTCTCGTGTATGACCTCAGTGGCTTCTTTAAACTCATCCATATTTTTGTTAATTTCTCTCACTAAGGGTAATATATCCTCTGCTGCCATAACTGCCTGCGAGAAACCAATACCTATCACCAATAAAACCAAAATTGTTGCCAATGTTGTTGTTTTTATTTGTCTGGTAGGACTTTTCCTTAAGATACTTTTTGTTTTCATTTTTTTGTTTATTTTTGCTTAGATATTTTAGGAATACCTAATATAATCCAATATAGTTAGTATTTAGCTGTGAGGTATATAAATATCGCCACCTAACAAGATTTAGTTAAGACCTACAGAATCAAAAAAAATTAGAAAGATTTAGGAAAACCTAATCTTTTTCCTTGTAATCACAGACGTATTCCCCAGTCCTGCAGAATTCCCTGAAATGCTCAAGCCATTTCGGATGCATAGGCGCAGTCTCAACGAACCGGACAAACTTCGTTAACTGCTCAACGGTTTCCGGACTCAATTCATGCTCCAATCTACATGCATCCCCCTCAGCAGTCCTGTCAGAAACCAAAATAATTTCCAGGAACGCCCTGGTAGTATCATATCTCATCTTCACTGACCTCGCTATCCGCTCGCCTTTCACTGTTAATGTAACACCGCCATATCTCTCATAATTAATCAGATTAATATCATCCAACTTCTTCAACATCCCCGTAACACTCGGAGGACTTACATCGAGTTCATGGGAAATATCCTTCGTCCTAGCATAACCCTTCCTATCGGTGATGTTATATATCGCCTTCAAATAGTTCTCGGAAGTCCGTGTTAAATCCATTTTATAATTCTATCCATCTGGAACGTAAATCACATCCCCATTTTCCAGGACATAAGTAATACCTAACTTCTTCCCCCTGCCCCCAACGGTTTCATTAGTGATCTTCTTAATCTCCAGCTTCTCACCCCTCTTTACTATTATCTCCATATCAGGCGTTCCCGGGTTTTTCACTATCGTGACATTCGAGTCTTTTGTAATCAATTCAGGCAGATCATGATGAGTTACCAACGCCAGCATCAAAGCCACAGAAAACACTATCGCCACATCAAAGAGGTTCCCCACACCCTCCATAGGGTCTTCCCCTATCCCAGGGTGACTTCGTTTACGCATGAATATCGTTTTTCTTTCCATTTTCTATCAACATTTCTGCCATATACTCCATATCATTCATATCTCCAGTATACCATCTCTGCCTTATGGCGGATACAACCATGGAAACACTTCCTATCAAAAGCCCCACCACGGTTGAAGTAAATGCAATAACCAGATTATTCGCCAGCTGATCTATGTTCCCGGTGCTCAACCCAAGCAAGGCAGGGCCCAGCGGGATTAGAGTACCCATAAGCCCGAGCACGGGCCCGATCCTTATAAGCAAGCGCGTTTTCTCCAATCTCTTCATAATTCCGGCCTCATAATCCTGAAGAAGTCTCTCTATTTTTATTGTAAGTATTTTCTCATTATTCTGGTGATCGGTAAATAGGTTATTGACCTCTTTATAGAAATTACTGAGATGACCTCCGTTGAATTTCTTCTCTAACTTCTTGCTCCTCCTGGAATACTCTGATAAAAGCTCTCCGACAAACATAAAAGACATAGCAGTCAGTATCACGAGCAGTATCATTACCGGATACAAGAGTGAATTGCTGATGGTCAATATTATCCTCATAAGTTCGGCGAGTAATTCCATTTCAATCTATTTTTTATGTCAATTCTATCGAGTATAAATCCAGTGGAGATCATGGTAATGATAAAAAGAGATCCGGGGATTACATCACCTACTGGAAAATCCATGGTGATATCCATCTTACTCACAGGCAGGTAAGCAGGTATAAGCAGTATGGAGAGTAGATAGAATAACCCAAAGAACACCATAACCCCCCCTAAACTCGAGGGGCTCTTTCTGAGCCCGGATTTTCTTATGGTAAGGCTTATTCCCAGGATGGAAAGGAAGAATACACCCCCTATTAGAGCACCGACCTTCATACCCTCCATTCCCAGCATCACCAGAAACAAACAGGAGATGAATATAGTCGCTATGGTACCTGGGCAAGGAATGGAGAGTATCAGAAAAGTCTTTCTGGTTAAATCCTCCCCCCCATCAACCCATTTCTTGATAGTGCGTAACCCAAAAACAACCAAAAACAATGCGATAATACCCTGCAATAAACCCAGGAGGGGGGCAGAATCCAGCAGGATATTCAGGAATTTATCTGATACCTCATGTAACATACCCACTAAGACACCAGTTACAAGTGATATAACAAGATATACTGAGGCAATCACCAAGATCTCTCGTTTTCTCAATGCCGCAAAACCGCATCCAAGAGCAGCTTTCAGTGAAAATTTCGTGACTCCTAACATCAACCCCAGGATTATTAAATTATTTAGAATTGGCTCCATTTTTGGTTCACTTTCGTAGATACCCATACCCCATGAATGCCAGAACTATAAGTACAATTAATGTAGCTATTAAAGGTGCTCCAGCAGATGCTAGAAATCCAGATTCCGGCTTCTCTTGTTTATCCCCCTTCTCATTTTTGAAGGATGCCATTTTCTTCCCCTCAACTTTTTCCTCTGATTCAGGTAGTGGAGTATCCTCATAGCTGGAAGATGTGCTGTAGGTGTTATTATATCCTGTAACTCCGGTAAGTCCCTCCAGTACATATATATCTATATCATCATTTCCAGCAACATTGTTTGAAATTAAAGTAGTATTGTCTGCCTCTCTAGAGATGCGAAGTCCATTAGCAACAGATGCATCACCTGTATAATTGGAACCGTTCCTGTTATCTGTCACAGTATTATACTTGAGAGTATTGCCGGCACCACCCACGTAAATCCCCGGCCCCCTGTTATCTGTTACCGTGTTCTGTTCGATCATAAAGAAGCTGGATAATTTACACCGCAGTAGGATTCCACCCTGACCGTTGCCTGTTACCTCGTTATAGGATATGTTGTTATGCTTGGGTTTCATTTTGGTGAAAATACCCGCTTTTTTGTTGTCATAAACAATGTTGTTGGTCACAACATTGTAGCCTCCACCGTAGAAAAAGATTCCGTTGCCTCCGTCCTGGCACCCGTCACCTGCCCCAGTATTATGATGAACCTTGTTATTCGTTATTGTGGAGTTTTCAACATAACACATAAACATTCCCATATCGTTTGTCTCTGTACTTGGATTGCCGTTGTGGTGCACCCCACATTCCTCTATCAGACAGTCACTGCATGGATCCGAAGTTGCACCCTTAAAGTAGATCCCCTTACAGAAGTTTCTGATCTCTAAGTTCCTTACAACAACATTGTCGTGCTTGTAATTGTAAATCCCTATGTGGTCAGCAGTAGGGTCACTCCAGTCAGCACATCCGGTTGGAGCAATGCCGTCCAGTGCATACCCATTACCATTGACGGTAATGCCATCTGCTCCGATACTCAATCCGTGTCCCGATGGGCAGTTCAGATTCTCATTAAATCTGCAACTCTCCGTTACTACATCACCGCAGGCGAATACTCTCGACGAGTTTATGGTGGACACACATCCGTGATTAATTGCATAACATAGGTTTGAGGCTGTGTTGCATTCATATCCAGATGGACAGCCGCATTCAACACAATTACCAACCAGTTCCCCCTTATCGCAGTATTTTGGTTTATTTGCTGAGCATACATTGTAGGGAGTTCCATCTGAGCATCTGAGCAGAGCATAACAAAAACCTGATGTTACGTTGCACTCATATCCCAGTGCGCATCCACATTCACTACAATTGTCGATTAAGATTCCATTGCCGCAGTATTTTGGTTTATTTACGGAACATTCACCATAGAGGGTTCTATCCGAGCATGACGGGCAGAGATAAGCACAGGGAATTCCATTAATTGTATCATCGTAGTTGTCTGCTGTATCACATGTATTCTCATCACCTGTAGTTCCAATAGATTTGGAATCTACTATTATATCACCGCGTGCGTTGTTACAAACATAATTGAAATAAAGTTTGTTTCCCTTTGAATCGTCTATAGATACCCCCACACCCTTAACGGGGGTTATGCTGTTCCGTTTTACGGTATTGTTGTTTGCGGAATTGGAGATTAAAATTCCATGGCCATCATCACCGTAATAGATATTGTTGTTTGTTATCTGATTGTAGGAGGATGTAAATAACCATATACCACTCCCGACACCATAACTTATATTATTGTTGCTTATATCGCTATTGTCAGCATCTTTAAAATAAATCCCGAAACAAAATCCCTCAATATTCAGATTTTTTAGGGTCACCCTGTTATAACCCTCGTTATGGATTCCTTCATTGCTGCCAGTGCCCCCCATTGTATAGCCGTTGCCGTCAATTGTAACAGCATCTGCTCCTATAAACAGACCATGTCCTGTCGAGCAGTTCAGATTTTCATTAAATCTGCAACTTTCTGTTACCGTATCCCCACAGCCAAATTCTGTAGTGCTGCCAACACATCCCGCATTCACGCTTTCTATTGCCATTATCAGCAAAATTCCGAATACCACAATACCATTCTCCATCCTCGTTCCAACTCAACATTAATACTCTTTTAAAAACTAGACTGAACACAGAAGGATCCCCCGGTAATCCTGAGAAATTATCCCTTATTCACCAGCTTCTACCCAGATCTTTTCTGCCATGCCATGGCCTATCGTTACAAAATGCTCTCCTATTTTAGCTCGAACATAATTCCCTCTCACCGGAACATGCGCCTGCTTCTCCTTCCTGGCTAAGATAATCCCTGCCTCCTCCTTAATTCCAAGCCCCCTTAATTTCTCTCTAACCCCGACTCCGCCAATGATCTTGGCTATTTTAGCCTCTACCCCCTCCCCCAGATAGTTGATCTGGATAGGTTCCCCCTCATACTCCGCAAAGACCTTCGATGCTTCACCCTCACCCAGCTCTATTTCCCTGTTATCTACCTCGAACACTAATGTGTCATCTGGGATATGCCTCAGGAACCTTGCCTTGATCCCTTCTTCAATACCCAATTCAGAAAGCCAGTTTTCAAAATCCTTTCCACCCTCGATGGATTTAACAACTCCCTCATCCCCCTCCTCCAGTTCCAGGAGAGATAATGATGTGCCGTCCTTCTCCATATGTATCTTATCCGCCATCCCTTGGGCGAGAATTATCTCCCTACCAGCCATCTCCAGGGAAATAGGTCCCCTGTGTTCATGTCGTACTTGAGTGGCCGATACAGTAAACTCAATTCCTTCAGCGATTCCTAAATCCCCCAAATGCTTTTTTATGTCCGGGCCGCCATCGATCTTTTTAACGGTTACCTTCGTTTCAGGTTCCACTTCGCTCAATAATTTCATTGGTTACACCTCTTTTTTTAAGTATCAATCTCTCACCACTTCTTTTTCCATGCCAAGAAAAAAGTACAGTTATAATGGAGACTAACTATAAAGATTGGGAACTTGGTTTTTGGCTTTGGGTTCCAGGGAGAATGCTCCGGGAACATCTATTACTTCAGCCTCTACGCCCTTTATTTTCATGTAGCCCTTGGTATAATCCAGAGTAGTTTCAGGATAATTGGAAACGATAGCATTTGCCCTGGTAAGCCTTGAAAATACAACAGATTTGCCGACATTTGGGTTTCCCATTTTGATTTTTTTTGTGTGGAGGTGGGGGCATGACCTGAATTGTTATTGGCCATGCCCCAACCTGGTGCCCTAACTTGGAATTGAAGATTTGTTGTAGTGCCTAACTTTTTTCATTCTTCAACCCGATTCGAGATAAATCTTCTTAGCCATTCCCTTCCCCAAGGCTATGGAGTTTCTATCAACCTCGATAACAACCGGGCCCCCGGATAATGAAGATTTTTTCACAGCTATAGTTGATCCTTCTTTTATCCCCCTCATAGCCAATTTTTGGTGGAATCCCCGTCCTCCAACAATCCGGGTTATTCTACCCGCATTCCCCAACGCCATATCACTTAGCCTCATCACACACTCCCTAAATGTTAGGATAGCCTAAAATAATCTCACTATGATATTAGCTGTTAGGTGCATAAATACCACGACCTAAAGAACTTAGAGTATAGATTCAAGCCCGAAAAAAGTTAGGGTAAACAATAAAAAATTAATAACTCAACCGATAACACAAAAATCCATCCCGGTATTCCTCAAGAAAAAAACAGAATCCGGAAGAGAGGATGAACACCTCTTCATCTAACCTTCATGATTCTTAATGCTAGAATGACTACAGGGTGGGTTAGGATCCGCACCCTGCCTTTCTTATTCTTAGCACGCGCACCTGAACAAACCAGCGCGTCGTTGGGGGTAACGACTACTCATTGAATACGCCTTCAGTCTCTATCGTTCTATTGTCTTCTTTTTCTATCCTATCCGCCAGGTCTTTCACCTCCTTTTTGGAGCAGATTCCTTTCCTCCACAACCCTTTCAGAATAGCCTTCAACACCACCACCTTGACTCTCTTTTTCTGGGCGAACTTCACGCTCTCTATCTAGAGAAGAAAACAGGCAGCCTCTCTCCAGGGCCACGGAAACAGACTCAAGCTCCCCTTTACCTAAAGTCATATGTCTACTGAGCATCCTCCGATATGTCCTCTGCTCTTCAGGAGTGACATCTAAGACCCTTATTTTCTCAAATAGTTCCTGTGGGAAAACATAACCGTAACCTACAGAAGCCTGTAGTTCCTCATACACTTTAGGGATGATGTGGACTTGTTTGTTGAACAACTCCAGAGCCAAATCCAGGCCGCCGGCTTTCGCCAAGGCACTGGCTATGTCCGTGTCCAAGAGGATCATAGCTCCTTCAAGCCCTCCCCCATCTCTTTCCAGGTTCCTGCATAGGTTCTCAGTTTCACTCCCCTATCCCTTAGAATCTCTTTAAAGCTTTCGGTATCCAGGCCAGCTATCTCCGCCGCCCGGGTTAGGGAAACCCGTTCCTTGCGGTAGAGTTCTACGGCAATCAGCGTTCGCTTGTCTGGTTTGTGCTCCAGGTAGGTTCTGAAAGCATCCCTTATGATATCGCTTTTTGAGGCGTATTCCCCGGACTCCATCAAAGCCGTTAATTCCTCCCGCATCATCGGAGTCAGACTGAAGGAGGTTACTCTCTTTTCCATAAATATCACCCATCCATCTATTAATAGTTAATAATATTTAATACTTTCGATTAAATGATTAAAAATCGGAATTTTTTAAAAAACGAGAATTCCATCAATAAAAAATAAACCGATACGCTGCAGACTTATAAAGGAATAGTGCTACCGCCTAAACTAAAATAAGCATGTGCTGATTATCAACCAGGAAGAGAATGCTTTAGCTCTGTTTTCTGCGTTTCCAGTTCCTTCTGGATGAAGTAGTCTGAGATTTTGTTGTCGATACGTATCAACTCCTGAGCTATAGGGTTTTTTTCGTTAAGTCGATACAGTTTGGCGTTGGCTATTGATCTGGTCTGCTCTACGATGCCGTTCTCAACTAACTCAGGGAATATTCTGTGTAGGGTCGACCATGAAACCCCAGAATTTCTAGAAATATCTGAGAGCGTGTAGTCATACAAACCTCTTTCAGCTAACAGGAAGTCTATGACCTTAATCGTCGGCGAGTTTCCGAAAACCTTTCTGAACGCGGATTTCTCTTCCATGTTAATTTATTATAAGTTAAACTATTTAAATTTAACTATTTCGAATTTAATTTTTGGTATAGTATTATGTATAAATTATAAACACATGCGCTTATAGATTAACGTCAGGAAGGGACTTAGAGCACACATACTCAGGAAACTATACAGGCATACTTACATCGGCAGGAGGCATATGGCCATAAAAGACCTGCAGCAGGGGCTGCCAAAAGAGAAGAGAGTGATGAAAGAAATAAAACATGTAGTCAAGGAACTCATTAACGAAGACTATCTCATATTGCAGCACACGGACAGAGTCTCAATCAACCCAAGAATGCTGAAAGAAATCAAGGAAATTATTAGATAGGTTATAAAAAAAGAGGGGGTGGAAATGCTCCCGCCGGATTATATTGTAGTGCCTAACTTTTCATTAACTCACAAAGTAGAAATTATCTTTTTCAATAGTTATTGAGCCTGTTTTCTTTACTATGTTGCCGTTTATATCCTTTATCGTAGCTTCTCCCTCAACAGTTATTGTTTCCTGTTCATTCCCTTCTTTGTCTACGTAGTATACCCGCACAGGACCCTTGTGGTTGAATAAAAAACTGTATCCAGTTACTTCTTTGCCGGTGTTTATTGACTGCACCCTCTTGAATCCGCTTAGTTCATGTGTCAGAATTTTCATGGCGGTGTAGGCAGAGGTTCGACCTCCGTCTCCGTCGAGTAGGAAGCCTTCCTTGAATGATTCCGTGCTTTTCTTTTTAGGGTCTTCTTCCAGGTTTTTACTCTTTACTTTAGCGCGGTCAACCGTCATAGTAAGCATGGCGCTGTCGACTCCGTCAAATGCTAAGGTAACTGCCTCAATCGCTAATTTAGCGCCTGCCCTACCCCCGGCCTCAGTCATTATCACTGGCTTATCTATAGGATTAATGAATTCCTTAAGCACTTCAATGGGGCAGTGGAGATTGTATATGTCAAAGTATGTTCTACCACCTAGATTGAACACCTGGGTGTAGAATCCTTTTGTGTCGGCTGCTGGTGCCGCAATAATAACCTGGCAGTCGCTGCACACCTCCTTTATTGAATTATATGAGTTTTCCATGAGGTCCACGTATTCCTCAACCGTGCCCTGGAAGAACTTTGCCGTATCTATGTTGTTTCCGACATCCACTTCGTTGTTGATTTCCCAGTATCTTACCGGGTTCTCCCGTATCTTAGCTTTCATTTCCTCAGTGATGGGTTGTGTCCCATAATCATCATCACCAACATATCTTTCCACCAACTCTTTAAGGAATATGTTGTGGGATTGCATATCCTGTGGAATGCACCTGTAGTCAGGTATCCGATCCCGCATAGCATCTATTTTACCCCCCACTTTACATGATTCTATGCTGCCCTGATCCCACAAAGCATAGGGCCACAGGCTTGCCAGCAATGTTACTTCTGAGTCGGCGGCTTGACTTACAACCTCATCTGTCAACGTGAAGTTATACGTGCCTTTTGTTGGCTCAACGATGTCCCATACGAAGGGCCCTCCATGGGTTCTCGCTATTTTAACTCCGAGTTCACGTATGTCTTCTGTTGTGAGACTGGTTAAGTCGTTCGTCTGTATGAAGTCCTCCTCTATCCCGAAAAAAGGTATCCCGTATCTGCCTTCCCCTTTTATTTCCGGGATGCTGCACTCAGTCATAGTCGTGCTCGTTGATGTTGTGGTGGTCTTGATACTTGCTGTTGGTGTATCGGTTGTTGTGGTTTTTATTTCCTGAGTGGTTGTTGTCTTACTTGGTTTTTCCACGCACCCGGTTAACAGCAGCATTATGACTGCCCCCATCAAAATTATATTGTTTCTCATTTTAATTTTATTTAGCGTAGCATAGAATATAATCTTATAGGATCGGGGGTATTCTTTCAAAAAAAAAGCGGATAATAACAGATAATCGATACATTACAAGCTTATAAAAGAAAATCATGCTCCCGCCGGAAATATCTCAGTGGGTTCAATTCCCAACCAGTTTGGTTAATATCCGAATTAGTGCTATAAGTACTATCAAGCAAGATAATGTAGTGCCTAACTTTTTATATAAAGTAACTGTTTCTTTGGGATACAACCGAGCTTTGCTCGGTGTACACAAACTCTTTATGAGTTTGTCGTAGCTTACACCTTTCTTTACAAAGAAAGGGGTAGAGATGCTCCCGCCGGGACTATGCCAGAATAGTCCGAATCCTCACATAAATAACTAGGATTGAGGAGATAATCAGGTGGATGGACGAGCGTGAGGAGCTGAACAAGAAGTTCATCGACAAGATTGACTCCGAGATGTTTGATTTGAGGAAGTTCCCGCTTTACGAGCACCTTGACGAGATGATTGAGCTTGAGCAGGAGAGGCGGGAGGAGGAGGAGCTGACTCATGGGCTTGGTTACTCCCGCTATGATTGGCGTAATAAGAAGTCCTCTAATTCCTGCAACGGACATACTAAAAAGACTGTTAAATCCCGGTTGGGGGATGTTGAACTTGAGATCCCCCTGGATACTGAGGGTGTTTTTGAGCTGGTGATCGTCAAAAAGCATGAGCGTCGTTTAACCGGTTCCATCGAGGATAAGATCATCGGGTTATATGCGAAAGGCATGAGTAACCGCGACATCTATGATAGTATGAAGAGTTTGTATGGCATTGAGGTTTCAGCTGAGATGAGCAAGACCCTGCGGGTCTTGACTCAGACAGAAGGCTTTCAGCCTTCTGCTGATGGTGTCGCGGATCACTGACAAGGATTATCCCGATCGCCAGGGAATGGCAGAACCGGCCGCTTGAGGAATTGTATACCATCGTCTACCTGGATGGTATGGTCTTTAACGTCCGCCAGGACGGGCAGGTTAAAAAGAAGACTGCGTACCTGGTTTTCGGCATAAACCTGGAAGGGCTTAAAGATGTTCTTGGCATATGGGTTGGTGAGGCCGAATCCAGCAAGTTCTGGATGAAGGTGTTAGCTGACTTGAAGAACCGGGGTGTGAAAGACATATTGATCACCTCGGTTGACGGACTTAAAGGCTTCAAGGAGGCTATTGAGTCTGTCTTCCCCCCGGCTGAAGTGCAGAAGTGCATCGTCCACCAGATAAGGAATAGCACACGGTTCGTCAGCTACAGGGATCGTAAGGAATTCTGCAGCGACATGAAACTGATCTACACCGCACCTAATGAGGAGGAAGGTCTTGCTGCCTTAGACCGGTTTGAGGATAAATGGAGCGGCAAGTACTCGTACGCCATCAAGAGCTGGAGGGATAACTGGCAGGGCCTATCCACCTTCTTCAAGTATCCCCCCGAGATAAGACGGATCATGTACCCCACCAACGCACTGGAGAATCTGAACCGGAAGATCCGGAAGGTGACCGAAACCAAGTCATCGTTTCCAACCGACGACTCCTTGTTCAAGCTCCTGTACCTGGTTATCATCGACACATCCAAGAGATGGACCACAGCCCTCAGGGACTGGGGCGTCATCATCAACCAACTCAGAATATATTTCGGCGAACGAATGGATATATACATGTAAAAACAAATAAAAAATGAGCAAAAAAACAAGTTTCAGCAAAAAACGTTACACTCCCAGAAATGTTGAACTACGTGGATGCGATTGATAAACTAGTAGCCATATTCCAATAAGCTATTACATTAAAGTATCGTAATCATAGCTTTCAGCTAACTTCCATTCACCCCCGTCCTTCACCAGTTCTATGGTTCTTGTAGCAGGAATCTTTGTTAGATATTGGGATAGCTGGAATCTTAACGAGACTGTTGCCGTATTGCCTTTTATTTCTTCGTTTACAACTTCATCAAAATGGAAGTATACGCCTTGTTGAGCTAGAGCACTTTTTACTATTACTAAATCATCCTTCCAAGCGTAAAAATCACTTGGTCTGGAGTCCTCTGAGATTAAATCATACATCTTTTCGTGGTTTGTACTCCAAGGATTCATTAGTTCTCTGAAATAGGTTTCAGTAACTTTGGATGGTGAGTCCGAACTTGATACAATAGTTGTTGGAATAGAAGGAATTGTGGTAGTAGTTGTGGTGGTTTTTACAGATAATATTGTTCCTTCGTTTGCCACTATTCCTTTATAGAATAACCCAAAGTTGCCGCAGTAATCTAGGATTGCTTTATATTCAACTATATCCCCATTTTCAAGGTCGTCTGATTTGCTTTCCTGGTTTTCTTGTAATTGCACTCTTGCCTGAGGATGTAAAGCATCATCACAATGTTTTAATAAGAGATATATATCTCCATCTTCTTCATCAATATAGACTAATTCTCCTTTTTCTTTAATGTATCTCCCTTTCTTTTGGTTACATTCATCTAAGCCTTTACCTGAATCACAGAAGTCATTCCAGAAACTATCAAGTGAAACCGTTTTTGTAGATATAGTCGTAGTTGTAGTCTTTATGGCCGAGGTAGTTGTAATCTTTACAGTTGTTGTAGTTGTCTTCTTTGTTTTAATTTGAGTAGAGGTAGTTGTAGTTATACATTTACCATTACTACAATTCTGGGGACAACGGTAAATGTCAATGTTTACCCTACCATTCTCCATACAATAAAACTCATATAATCTTCTCTCCTCGCAGTAATCTGTATTCACTTTATTATATTTATCCAATACAGAACCTTTCTTTTCATAGTTCTTTCCCCCGTCAGTATCCTGACACTCAAAACTCGAATCAGGCGTAGAAACAACATCCCCTGAAGGCCCTTCACTATTACCAGCACATCCACTAAAAAGAACCAATCCACAAATGAAAAATAGTGTTGCTCCCGTAATAAATGATTTAGCCATATTCATTAGAAACCGTCCTGTGTTATATTAAACTCAATGAAATAAAAGAGTAATCTATATAGATTCCGTGTATGTAATGGTTTTTTATTGGATAGCTCGCCGAATTCACAGAGACAAAAGAGTATTATCCCTAGTCTCACCTCTTGTTGTTTATCCGTAAAAATTAGCTGAAGAGTGTTGAATGCGTATTGAGATAACATGACTATTCCATAAGTCACCACAGAAATGTCTATATAAAAAGAAGAACGATGAGACGATATAGGCGCCCTAATTTCGGTATTAATATATCTGGTTTAACATTTAAATACTTTTCGGTGATCAAATCAATAGTCTAGTACCGTCAGATGACGAAAAAGAGAATCACATATGGGTTAATTTTGCAAAGTTACAGTACTGAACATGCTAGCTTCCACTCCTCCAAGCCTTTAGTTCCATCTGGTTTTAGACTTCCGCTAGCGCTCAGAGGTTTGTAGGTAGAAGGAGGAATACAAAATCCTATTTCAAATCTAATCTTGATCTCTATTTATTTGGTGTGCTCCTATATCCTTTAAATTGAGTGCGGGGTGGATTAGGCCCTGCACCTCTTTGCCTTTTCCGAACCCTTTTACTAGCACGTGCACCTGAACAAACCTGCGCTTCATCAGGGATAACGACTACTCATTGAATACGCCTACAGTGTCTATTGTTCTATTGTCTTCTTTTTCTATCCTATCCACCAGTTCTTTCACCTCCTTTTTAGTGCAAATTCCTTTCTTCCACAGTCCTTTCAGAATGACCTTCAACACCACCACAGTGACTCTCTTTTTCTGGGCGAACTTCACGGCTCTCTTATCTAGAGAAGAAAACAAACAACCTCTCTCCACGGCTACAGAAACAGATTCAAGCTCCCCTTTACCCAAAGTCATATGTCTACGGAGCATATTCCGATATCTTCGCTGCTCTTCAGGAGTGACATCTAAGACCCTTATTTTCTCAAATAGTTCCTGTGGGAAAACATAACCGTAACCTACAGAAGCCTGTAGTTCCTCATACAC
>JAYEGX010000101.1:0-6925 GCA_034659295.1 Candidatus Altarchaeota archaeon
ATGTTTCACATCAATCCAGTGAACGTAGAGGCTATTTTCTTCACCCACCTCAACAGAGAGGGTTCCGGGGGTTAGGGTGATGGAGTTAGCAAGCAGGGTTATCCCCAAATCGGTTTTTAGTCCCGGGCTGATTTTCACAATCCCTGGATTGATTTTTCCGGTGATCACACGGTATGCTACGTCCAGATTAGCTTTGGTTAGTGCGAGGAGGAAGGGTCCGAGGACATAGGATATAAGGATAAACCATCTTACTGGGTTGAGGAATGCAACACTTGTTTTTATCTTCAGGGCGTTGAATACCCTCTCCACGAAAAAGGCTGTGGTTACGGCGAATATTAAGCCTACAATAAGTTCTTCCTGGCTCCATAACATGATTCCTCCAGAGCCCGCGGTTAGGAGTAGATAAGCCAGTAGAGAAAACAATAACGCTGCTATGAAGGTTGCATACTTATCTCCCTGGCTTGTTTTTGTTTCTGGTGACATAGGAAATAAACAATATAATCTATAATTATTATTCATTATAAATAGGAATTGAAATAAAAAAACCAGAGATTAAGGAGTTAAAAACTTCCGCGCATTCTTCAGGGTGCCGGAAACCGAGGCTATGCGGGGAACAACCCCCACACCCCCAACCCCCTTTATCAGGGAGATGCAAGCCCGCACCTCATCCACTGAACCACGGGTTACCTTGATAACCCCCTTATTTCTTTCCCCGTCCCAGTCGATAAGCCAGAGATTCAATCTGCTGGCACCCAACTCCCCCAGGAAACCCAGCACAGAATTCCATAACGCCCTGCTGACATCTGGCTTGGACAGTCTTTCTCCTGCCCTGAGCTCCAGAACAAGATACCTGCTCTTCTCTCGTAGCGTTGGAGGCAACGGCTTGGTCATTTTTATAAGAAGATAAGTGTGCTGCGCTGGGGTTGGTTTGTATCCACGTTAAGGGTTCGAGGGGCATCACTTCCCCGAAAAATGTCATACAAGAGCCGTTTCAGCGCAGTGTAGCCTCCTTCTTGCACCACATCTCATTTATTCGATGCGGTCTTCGCGGGAAGCAAGATATATATCCGATTCTGTAGATAAAAAGTAATTAAAATAAGTTAACTACCTAGTATTCCTTAATGAACGACCTGTTTTATTTCCTGCTGCTGGCTGTTTTTCTGGGGCCTGTTGGCTCAGTATCCTTTGGGTTGGAGATTCTATCCCCACTGGAGGTTTTCATAATACTAACCCTGCTTTACACCCTCCCCATCCCGGTCATATTCAAGCTCTTCGAGTGCGGTGGGCACCATAGACGCATCTACAGGAACAGAATATATCGGAAGGCTGCGAGGGTTACCGGCAGGCGGATGGACGAACTGCTGAACCAGGGGGATAAGATAATAACCCTGTTCAAGGATAACCTGGGGCAGCTTGGGTTGTATTTAACTATTGTCTTGTTTACTCTCATCTTCGGCATATTCTGGGCCTCCCTGTTCTCCTATCTCCTATTGGTGAAAAGAAAGAGGGCGATAGCCTCAATGGCTGTTGGCGTCATGGTTGGCAACATATTCTGGATTGTTTTCGCATTATACTCCAAGAACTTGATTAAGCCGTTAGAGATGGCGCTCCTGGCTTTGTTGGTTCCGGTATGGATGTATGGGATAAAACGCGAGATAGAGATCCTGAGAAAAATAGCCGCAAGACTCAACCTCCACAGGAAAAAGGTCTAGGAACTGACTGCCTTCTTCCTGAACTCTGAGCCACATACACTGCACTCTTTCATAGCAGCATCATACGGGATTCTTCGACCACAGCCCTCGCACACCATAAACCACTTTAGTTTCTTACTTATTCCATCCTGCACGCCCCCGCCGTATTCTATATCCAGGTGCTTGCACATGTTCTGTATGCTGTAGTCATCTGATAAAAGCAGGTATTTTTTCTCCAGGGCTAATGCAATCAATTCTATGTCAGTATCAGAAAGTCTTTGGAGATCGCCTGTTTCCCCTGCCTTCTCCCTGACCTCCTTGATGTATCTTGCGCCTGGTTCCTCAACCATAATCCTCCCAGCCCTTAATGCAGATTGTAATATGGACTTCACTGTCTCGTCTCTGACTTCTGAGAGCACGTTGTTTGTTATTACATATGATCCGTCTGAGAAGTTCAGCTCGCTTCTGTTTATCACGCAGGTGTCCAGCAGCCTTTTTTTCATCTCACCCGGGCTCCAGGCGCAGTCTCCTTATCAGGTTGTAAGAGGATTGGTTTACCGCCCTCGTCTGCTGCGAGAATCATTCCCTCGGATTTCTCTCCCCTGATTTTAGCAGGCTCCAGGTTGGTTAATACCACAACCTGCCTCCCTAAAAGATTCTCCTGAGGGTAGTCCCCCTTTATCCCGGCTACAAGCTGTCTCTCACTGCCTCCGAGATCTACCCTGAGCAGGTAGAGTTTATCCGCGTTGGGGTGGCATCTGACATCAACTATTTTACCGATCCTTAAATCCATTTCCTTGAATTTTTCAAATGATATGTTGCTCATTTTTTCCTCCTTGTTCAGGTTTTTTTTTCTGAATGCTGTTATCTCATCATCCTCTATTTTGGAGTATAGCGGCTTTATTTCTCCCAGCCTGTGCCCTCCCTTAAGCGATAGTTCACCGGCTTCCTCCCATCTCAGCTCCTTTGTTAGGCCGAGCATCTTCAGGGTTTCTTCCGCTGATGCGGGCATGAAGGGTTTCATCAACACCGCAAGGGCCCCTACCATGTTCGCGCACACATATAGTGTTGTGTTGTTTATTTCCTTCCATGGCTCCTTGTGCTGGAAGTATTCGTTGCCCTTATGTGCTAAGTGCATCATCGACTGCAGGGCTTGATTGAACCTGAAGTTTTCAATGTGCTCTCCTGTCTCCTTAACCGCCTTTTGTATTTCCCTGATTGCCTGCTCATCTAGTTCCCCCATCTCCCCGGGTTCGGGGATAACGCCTTTGTTGTTTTGTTTTATGAAGGTCAGGGTCCGGTGTATGAAGTTCCCGAGGGTGGCGATTAGCTCATGGTTTATGTGATGCTGGAAGTCCACAAGTGAGAAGTCGGTGTCGTGTTTCGCTGGGTTGATGCATAGCAGGTAGTATCTAAGGTAGTCTTCCGGCCACTCACCTAGTATCTCGTGGAGCCATATGACCCATCCCCGTGAGGTGCTCATTTTCTTCCCTTCAAGGTTGAGGTACTCGTTTGAGGAAATCTGCCAGGGGAGGTTGTAGCTGCCTTCCGCCATCAGCATGGCGGGCCAGATTATGGCGTGGAAGGGTATGTTGTCTTTCCCGATGAAGTGCACTATCTTTGTTTCTTTCTGTTTCCAGTATTTTTTCCAGAGTTCTTCGTCTCCTTGCTTTCTAGCCCATTCCATTGTGGAGCTGATGTATCCTATCGGCGCATCAAACCAGACATATAGCACTTTACCTTCGCTTCCTTTAACTGGTACGGGTATGCCCCAGGATAGGTCCCGGGTTATTGCCCTGTCTTCAAGCCCGTCTTTGAGCCATCCCAGGCTGAAGTTTCGGGCGTTATCAGGCCAGTGTTTGTTGGACGTGATCCATTTTTTTAGTTTCTGGTTGTATTGTGATAGCTTGAAGAACCAGTGTTCTGTCTCTCTCATCTCGGGTTCTCCTTTACAGATCACGCAGTAGTTCTGTTTTAGTTCGTGGGGTTCGAGTTGTTTGCCGCATGCCTCGCATTGGTCTCCGCGCTGGTCTGCGCTTTCGCAGTGGGGGCAGGTTCCTTTAACGTATCGGTCTGGTAGGAAACGCTTGCATTTAGGGCAGTAGGGTCGCTTCACTGTTTTCTTGTATAGGTGGTTTTTTTCTTTTATGTTGAGAAATATTTCTTGGGATAGTTGATGGTGTGTTTTTTTTGTTGTGCGGCTGAAGTTGTCGAAGCTTATGTTCAGTTTACTAAATGTTTCTTTGATTTGTTTGTGGTATTTGTCGACGACCTGAGGGGGTGTTATGTTTTCGTTGTCGGCTGTTACTGCTATGGGTGTGCCGTGTTCGTCTGTTCCGCTGACGTATATTATGTCTGTGCCTTTAAGCCGGTGGTATCTCACATACACGTCAGCTGGGATGTAGGCTCCGATGGCGTGTCCGATATGCAGCGGCCCGTTAGCGTATGGCAGCGCTGATGTGACCAGTATCCTCTCCCTTTCACTCATAGCATATAATAGAGAGTGAGAGGTAATAAAAAAAAATTATTTCAGGGGGTTTGTTGTTTTTATCCAGGGTATTTTCTTAAAGTCTCTGTCGTTTTCGGTTACTATCTCATGTATCTGATGGGCGCGCATGGATGCAGCGAGAAGGGCGTCCCAGTAGGGTATGCCGTATTCTGTGTTGAGTTCCATAGCATCAGATACTGCTTTCTCGGTTGAATTAATCTTGCGCCAGCCCCCAAATTCAAGGAAATTTTGCACAATAGAGGCTGCTTCACTCGCCAGTAAAGGTTTCTGGATTCTTTTGGTTACTACCACGTAGTATTCTGATAGATTCTGCAGTGCTATTGTGTAGTTTTCGCTTCCACGCCAGCATCCGGCAACCAGGTCCCTGCAAATCTGGTGCTTGTCTCCCTCGCTTCGGTCGTATGCGTAGACGAGGATGTTGGTGTCAATCAGCGGTTGGTTGTTTTTCATAGAGCTCACTTCTTTTTTTGTATTCTATCTCCCCTAAATCAAACCCTTTATCCAGGATTTCCAGTTGTCTCCTGCTTATTTCTTTCTGTCTCCGCTCTCTAATCCATTTATCCATGGCTTCAGTCACTGCTTTGCCTAGATATCCCTTCCTCCGGTTGTATTTGTCACCAGCCTCCTTCCGGAATTTCTCTTCCACTTTATCATCTACGTTTATGGTTATTGTGCCCATAGCAAACACCCATAACTATTTAGAAAATTGAAGTATTTAAATACATGTATTTTGTAAATACAAATATCTATGACCCCATCAGCTTCTGCAGTCTTGTTTGCACTTCCTTGTTGAATCCGCTAAATGCTTCACCCCGGTAGAAGGTGATGGGTAGATACCTGAAGTTTTTTGATATGCCCCCGCTGGCACCGTATTCGGCTATCAACTGGTTCATCAGCTGTCTTGTTCCCGAATCTGTTGTGATATGTTCCTCAACTGTCAGGCTGGGATGCTCTGTTTTGGTGGATTCAAGCCACTTTAGCATCTCAAGGCACATCGGCCCCAGGTTGTTGTGGAACATGAGCAGGGTGTTGTTTACTGCTTCATTAGCGGGATCTGGTGTTTCATCCAATGATTCATTGGTTGAGTTCAGTTCGTTTTCTAGGGGTTCGTTGGTTAGGTTTATTTTTTCACCGAAACCAGTAGTTCGATTTTCGATATCTGTTTTTTGTTGGGTTGATGCATGAACTCTGGTTTGTTTTTCGAACATACATCCAGTTAACATTAACATTATCACCAAAGTAGCTGTTATGTTAATCAACCAAACAGTTATTCCACGACCATGATCCATCCCTTACTTTATTGAGTTCATCCGATAAATATAACCTAAAACAAAAAAATAGGGTTTTTTATTACCTGACTGCTTAGTTCATTACATGAGGTTGAATTTTCTGGGTTTTGCACTGGTTTCAGCCCTCCTGCTAGCTGGTTGCATAAGCGACACACCAGATGATAATGGGGTGACCGCATCAACAGAAAAAAAAGAATCAACCACGTCAACGATTAAAATGAATGAAGTAGTTGTTTTTGAGACGAGTGAGGGTGTTTTCGAGGTTGAGCTCTACCGGGATAAGGCCCCGATTACTGTAGAAAATTTTCTGTCGTATGTTGATGATGGAAGCTTTGATGGAACAGTATTTCACCGGGTAATCGACGGCTTCATGATTCAGGGAGGGGGGTTCACCCCCGATGGATCCCAGAAAAAAACCCACGCCCCAATCAAACTCGAATCAGATAACGGCCTCCTCAACCTGAACGGTACGATAGCGATGGCCAGGACAATGGTCCCTGATAGCGCAACCTCGCAGTTTTTCATTAACGTAGCCGACAACAGTTTCCTGGACTACAAACCCAACAACCCGGGGTATGCGGTCTTCGGCAAGGTAACATCCGGAATGGACAAGGTGATGAGAATATCCAAGGTGGAAAGAGGAGCTAAAGGGCAGCATCAGGACTGGCCGCTTGAAGATATTGTGATAAAAAAAGCCTACGTTAAAGAATAACCCCTGGGAACCAACCACCTCCAAGCTAAAAAAGATTCTGTGGTTTTGATATCGAACCCACATTGAGGGGGATAGGGAAGCACACACACAGTACATATCACCACCAATACCGGAAAAAAATCCCTCCTCGAATCATTAACCCACAAAGGTTATATACCTCCTGCCTCCTATTGCTTATCGAGGTGTTTTTTTATGGAACTGAATATTAATATCAACGAAAGGCATGTGCACATGATCTTGTTCGTTCTTGTTTTGGGGTTTGCATCGGTCCTGGTTTTCTCGCAGGGCACTCCAATACAAGGCCACCCAGCGGAAGAAATAACCCAGGGTACTTTCGCTGGCGGAGGAGATTACATCTTCCCCCTAGGAAGCAAAGTCGGCATCGGAGAGACAAACCCAGAGGAGGAGTTACATGTAGGTGGAAATGGAGAAATAATGCTGGAAGACCGAAATACAGAGAGTACAGCGGTTCATTTTATTGCCCCAAGCTATGATGACTTTAAAATTCTGAATTGGCACGACACGTTATATTTCCAATCTGATACCGGCTCAGGACTGACTCCTAAAATGGCTTTAACATCCGACGGTAAAGTCGGCATCGGGACAAAGGATCCAAGCGACAAGCTAAATATTAAACTAGACGTTAAAGGTGACATTGTCACAGGAAGCAGTGATAACTGGAATGAAAGGTTTCAGATAGGAACCGCCTTAAATAATGGTGAAT
>JAYEGX010000102.1:0-6885 GCA_034659295.1 Candidatus Altarchaeota archaeon
CCTCCCTGCCAGAGAAGGCTCATACAGGTGAGTGAACGAGCCAACCTCCCGCAAATAAACAGACTCTGTAGAGTTATCCGGAGCAATGATTGACAAGTTAACTGTTGCCCCCTCCGGAGCCGACACCCCCACCCCAACGGTTTCGCCCACAAAATACCTGCCCTTACCCACCCTGATACCAACATCAGGAAGAGACCCGGGAGAAGAAACCACCCCCATCGAAGAAGTCACAGTAGAAGCCACCTCCTGCGTTGAAGTCGTAGCAGTCGAGGTAACCACCCCCAAAGTGGTTGAAGTGGATGTTGAGCTCACAGGAGACACAACCCTGAAACACTCATCGGAGAGCAATGATTCATTCCCATAAAAAACCCGGGCAGAAACACAATAAACCCCCATCTCAGAAGGTTCATACAGGTGAGTGAACGAGCCAACATCCCTCAAAAAAAAAGACTCAACAGAACCGTCAGGAACAGTTATGGACAGATTAATTGACGCCCCAGCCGGAGCATTTACCTTAACATACACCACCTCACCAAGTAAATACTCGTCTCCCACATCAATGCCGTAACTGGAATTTTGAGCAGAAAACATCGACTGAAAAAGAATAAACGCTGCAAACAAAAAAATGATCAATGATTTATTCCTGGAAAAAGCTTTATGCGGCATTTTATTGCAATACGACATGATAATATGCCGATATAGTTATATACTTTTTTATTGGATATATATGCTTAACCAGTTCGCACAGAAATTCCAGGACACCCTGTTAAGTCCCATGTCAAACAGCCCCGTTGGAACCAGGGAACTCCAGATCCACATAACCACGGAATAGCACCGCAAGCATCTATTTCCTGAGGAAATAAAGAATCAACCCTACTCCCACCACAAACACACCAAAAGCCAAAACCAACCCCACAAGAGCTAATACCAGGGTATTCTCGTCAACGGAATCCAAGAAACCACCACCCCCAGAAGCCCCAGGTAGACAATCCATGGAACAAGTTCGCTTCTCGCCCACATCACAGACGCCGTCACCACAATAAAATACTCTATGACTTAAACTAGGTTCACCCCCCTCCGCAGGAGAGAAGACGTGAGTCTCCCCAGAAGCCAGCTCAACCGACTCGTTCACGGAAGGTACACTCTGGTCCTCAACATCATCCAGAGTGGAAGACAACGGATCCTCAAACACTACCGTGGAATTCACAGGACTCTCACCCTCAAATGAATACACAAGGTCAAGACCCTCACCCAACCCCAGGAAAACACTCTCACCTGATGAGAGAAACAAGTCAACAAGGTAAGACCTCTCTGAAACATTACCCTCAACCCCAGCCACCTTCACATTAAAGAGTTTACCCCCTGAAGAGGTTGAGATAGAAAAAGACCTATCATGTGGATAAATGTTCACTGAATCCGTTACCCCAGCAGATGTTTTCACACCCTCAAAGACGAAGCCGAAATTATCACCCAAAAATATCATACTATAGTTCCCGTCCGAGACACCAGACACCTTAACTGTATAGTTTCCTCCTGGAACAGCGAAAAACCTCGGGTTCTCCACAACAGAGTCCCTCTCCCCGTAGACGGGTAAAAGATAAGCGCCAGGTATCTCGTTCAGGTAGCGGCCTTCCCCGCCGTAACCTAGGACCCTGCCCTCCCCGTCCACCACAGCCGCGTCAGCGGACCCGAAGGCAGCCATAACCCCGATGATGAGTATATCCCAGATGTGGGGGACATCCACGTCACCCCCCAGTTCATTGTAGGGTATGTACCCTATCCGGTCGAATTCCTCATCATTGCGGTTGCTCCAGTTAGAGCTGCTGGAGAAGGGATAATCATACTTGTCTGAGTTCTTGTCTATGTCGATATAGGGTAAAACATTCTTGCTGAAGCCCTGCAGGTGCCCTGCTTTGTTTGTTGAGTAATCGCTGTGTTTTAAGGGAGCATTAGAGTCATACAGGTAGATTCTGGTCAGGTCCCCGAAATCCTCCACACTATCAGCTACCAACGTGTGAGCTGAAGGGGTCTGCCTGACAGTATCCCTCCATCCGCCCCAGCCCTCATCCTCAATTACGAAAATCATGCCATATTTAGGTGGACTCTGATCCAGTTCCGACTCCACCATCCCCAAAACATCATTAGCGCCCCAGTAGTTGTCTCTAACACAATAATGGTATATGTTCTCCTTCGAAATCACCTTACCCTGCATCGCGCTAATGTGATCCTTAAGGGTTCCGCTAAGAGATAAATCATTCAGTTCCTGAACCTGCTGGTAGTCTGAGACGCTCCTGTCGCCGTAGTACATCTGCAGGCTAGACAGGCTCATCCCGGTGCACTGGCCGGCTGAGGCACCAGCATACTTGTATACCAGATAATAAAGCCCGGGGACAACATGCCAGCCCCCGCAGAATCCACTGTTCCCAACCCAGTCATTGCAGATGCAGACCTCACAGTTCCCGAAGGACTCCTTGTAGTGGCCGTATCCAGAGCCGCATCTGTCGCTGTAGCTCCAGCAGTCACCGTAGCTGAGTTCCCTGCCCGCTGGATTCGAGAAAGAGAACCCGTAGTTCCAGACATACCATCCGGGGCTGTACATGCATGGCGGGCAAGGCCCCCCGCAGTCCACATCCACCTCCCCATTATTCATTAAACCGTCACTGCATGTCCCGTGACACGAACCGTTCTCGCAGTAACCCGGGCAGGTATAATCCACCTGCTTGATCAGGCATTTATTGCCCACTACATTCGTGTAAGACTCCCTGAGCAATGAATCACTGATGCAGTAGTCCAGTGTTCCCTGGACCATGGAGGAGCGGTTAACGATGTATCCCTGCTCGAAGTAGTTGAGTTTACCATCCGTGTCCTCGCAGACGCATCGTCCGTTCTCGCAGCCCATCGGACACATATATGTGTAGTTAACAATCCTTTTGCCGTTAGGGCACCAGTGGGTTACAATCTTTCCATCTGTTCCCGTACAGTAGTCGAATACGGGGTCTGCTATCTGGACCTGCACAACCAAGCCCTCACCAAGATGCTGGGTTCCTGCCGCAAGAGACCCCTCCTCGTAGTTGCATCCAGTCAGGTAGGCGTTGCTGAATGAATCATAGACGTCAGGCATATCCGCCCCCTCACAGGATTCGTTGACGCACACCCCATACTCCGGCTTCTCAGGGCAGTAGGGGCAGGGATTGAAGTCTGTTAGATTAAGCATCTGAGGCAGGTCATCCATTGTGGACTCAACAGCGTCATGAACGCTTTCTATAACGTCTCCTCCACCATCTAATGCCTCAGCTGAGATATCAAGGTCCTGGGCCCCAGTAAAGGTGCAATAAAGCCCACTACACTCCTTTATTCTATTGCCTGAGACCCTGAAGACAAACCCTGAAACGCCAGAACCCTCGTCAGCGGATGCAGTGTATAATGAAGCACCCAGGGAGGGGATGGGGGATTCATATAACACCAGGCCGGTGTCAACTTCCTCCTCTTGGAGCATGAAGCAATACATTAAGGCTCCGGAATCATCCAAACCACACACCTGCTTTCCCTCACAATACAATAAGCCCTCTTCTTTACCTTCTGCTTTAGTCAGGCACAAGCAACCCCCCAAGCAGTTCTCAAAGGACAGCCCCTCCCGGAAACAATACTTCGGTATCTTGATTCTAGCAGCGAATCCCCCACCCAACTCGTAGCCACACACCACATCCAGACACTTCACAGGATTATCGAACTCTGAATCAGCAGATGACTGAGTTAAACAGGAGCATCCATCAGGGCATGAAACCTGGGCAACAACAGATGAAGCAAGCAAAAAAACAACCGAAACCAAAGCAAACCGGCGAAACATTATATTTATTTGGAAGAGACTGTTTATTAGCTGATTCCGGCACAGATTAACCCCTGCATTCTCCCGCAAACTTTTTTATTTTATCGGTCATGCCACCAGGATCTGTTAAAACCATAGATTCACCGGAACCGGAGCAGATAAACTGCGGGACATAGATGTCCCTCAAATTCATGTAGCACCCAAGCAGCTGCCTGTCGCCTGAAGACATGGACAGAGCGTCCACGTACCTGAACCTGTATCCCTGGTTGTCCACCACCCGCACCCTATCAGAGACGAGGGGAACACAACACTCCTGGGTGTAGACATAGATCACGGTATCAGGGGATACATCATAGTCCAGGGCACAATGAGAATAAGCAGCAGACAAGGTTGTGGTGGTTGATGAGGTTGTTGTTGAAGTAGAGGTTGAGGTGGTTGTTGTCAACGAGGTTGATGTGGTTGTTGTCAACGAGGTTGAGGTGGTGGTTGAAGTCGGCACAGTAGATGGGATTGATGTCAAGGTTGAGGAGAGAATAGGGGATGAAAGCCACAGAGTGGTTGAGGTCGAGCTCGAAGTCTGGAAGCTGCTGTAATACCAGAAGCCGGCTATCCCTAAGGCAGCCAGTAGAACAAAGAAACCAAACAAAATCAACAAAACACCACCAGCCAGCAGCCACCTCTTGTCCATACAGAAAATATATGAGTAAACCAGTATATAAATCAAAAAGAATTCAAGCCTTAATCCACCTCCAGCTCCAGTAATTGCTTTTACATGGCCGGATAGGATCATCTCCGCTGGAGAGTAAACCGTTAAGGATTCTGCTCCTGGAAGGAAAGGACAGTATGCTCATAACCCCCATAAACAGATAGATATAGCAAGCACCGAATCCGCCGACAAACAAAAAATAAAACTTCACGAAGCCGTAGATAAGCAACAAATCAATAAATAACATCACATAGGCTGCCAAAATAAACCCGATTAAACGCCTTGAATTCATTCTTCAATGAACTATTAGATTCTTCTGGTTTAAAAAAACACCCCCTTTTTTTTACATGACAGCTTAATAAATCCGTAATCGAAAATAAAAAACATGAGACAACAACAGGTATTCAGGATACTCCAACTGTTAATTACCTCAACGGTCCTGTTGTCTTATCTCGTATACAACAGCGTCCTGGATCTAAGAACCTGGGCCACTCTACTGCTCACATCACTGCTGCTGCCCCACCTTCTAAGGCAGGCCTGCACTGGATTAAAACACGAACCCTGGGAGCGATACCATCTATCCGGGCCGGAGAAAACAACCAGAAGAAAATACGGGAAAGCCATAATTTATCTAGTATTAAGTTTTGTGTTAATCATGTACACCTCATTTGTTTTAGTATACCACCTGAATCCAGGTTATCCAAAGGAATTAGCGCCCTGCAGCAGCATAATAGATGAGGGGAAAAGAAATAAATGCCTGATGGATATCATACTAGATATAGAAGACCCGCTGCTCTGTGAGCACATGGGAAAAGACAGAAACCTCTGCTACAAGGGGGTTGCAGTGGACAGCATGAATCCCGAAACATGCAACCTGATTACGGACCCTGATGAGAGAGATAAATGCACAAAGAGCGTGGCTTCGAGAACCGGAGGGTGAATGATTCACTCGAATACCAGGAAAAACTGCTCCCCAAGGAAGGAATGCTCGTCCATCAACTTATAGCCTGCCTCATTCATCTCAGAGACCGCATCATCACGCCTGACGTAGTGCCCGAAGAGCTTGTGGAAGCTGAATCTGCTCCCGCGCCCGTCATAGTCTACCAAGGCAACCCTGCCCTTAGGCTTAAGTAAACGCCTTAGCTTGTGGAAATACTCCACCCTCGCAGTTAGGTGGTGGTAGGCGTTTCTGGAATAAACCAGGTTTATCTCCCGCTCAGAGAGGGGAATATCATCTCCTGAGGAGTGGACGACCTCTACATTATCCATGCCCTCCTCCAGGGCCTTTGTTTGGATGTGCTCCAGATTCCCTCTGTCAGTGTCTACTGCATAAACTCTCCCTGATGCCCCGACCAGTTCAGCGAACCGGAGGGTATAGTATCCTCCTCCAGCACCCAGATCAATAATATTCATCCCCGGGCTTAAGTCAAGGGCTTTGATGATGTCATCCGGTCTGGATTCAGGTTCAGATGCTTTTTTGTTGAATCTTTCAGGGTTGCCCATCTAAAACACCTTTTTTATCTTTTCCTCAGCCATTCTGTTAGAAGTATATAGAACTTTGTTTCCAGCTGTTATATTACAACAAAAAGAGAGATGTATGGGATAAGTGATTAATAATTGAACAATATTTATTTAATGATTATCAGATATATATAATATAATCAGAATAACTCAGTAAAAAATGAAAAAAACAGTATTGACCATAGCATTGATGATTATGATTTCCTCGATGGCTAACGCAGACTCAATGACTGTGGTAAGTGATTCCACCAACCAGTACCAGTACGGGGGTACAAGCGGTTGGAATAATGCAGTAGGCTGTTGGGTGCACAGTAGCTGACCTTCCATACCAGGAGCCACATGGATTTGGACAGACTATCTCGCAGACAACCTAAGGGAATACTATCCGGTAACCTTCAAGAAAACATTCACGCTACCACAAGACGCCTACAACATCACAGGAGAAATAAATATTACCACAGACAACGCATACGAGCTATACATAAACGGCGCATTCATCGGGGGAGACGGTATCGTGAGCAACCCACCCCCAACACACGCAGACGACCCACATCACAGCTCAAGATGGATCAGCATAGAAACCTACAGCTTCACAGCACAGCCAGGAACCAACGAGATAATAATCGAGGCAGTCAACTACAAAAACCCGCTGAACGCATACAGCAACCCTGCTGGAGCAATATATAATGCAGAGATATCATTCAACCGAGAAATACAGACGCCTGAATTCATCTCCCCCCTGGTTGCAACAGCGATACTATTGGTTTCACCGGCATTCGCCTACCTGCTGATAAAAAAAAGAGCCAGGCCCCCATAGTCAAAAAAGCACCAC
>JAYEGX010000103.1:0-6855 GCA_034659295.1 Candidatus Altarchaeota archaeon
TAAGACTGAGCCGTCTAAGCCGGAGTCTTCTAAGCCGGAGCCGTCTAAGCCGGAGCCTGTGAGGGGGGTAGATGCTGGTGTTAAGGCAAAGATTGAGCCTTCCGTGGGGGAAGCAAAGATTAATTCCTCAAAGGAGGTGGTAAAGGAGAAGGCTAAGGGTTTTCTTGGTTTCCTGGGTGGTGGCAAAGGCAATCAAGGATTTGAGTTACCTAAAGGATCCGTCAAGCTTCTTCAGGAGATACTGCCTGTGTTGGATGATCTCTTGGGTAAATTGCCTGATGATAAGATAGAGACATTTTCCACAACAGATGATTACGAGATATATAACGAGCTATTCGAGAAAGTCAACGGCTACGAAGGGGTTGAGGAACAAAAAGAATTTATTAACGTAAACGCTAAGAAGATGCTGGGAGTAATAGATGCTCTGTTGGAGAATCTGCCGGATGAAGAGATAGAGCGGTTTTCTTCATCCGACAACTTCAAGGACTACAACAGATTACTTGATATGTTCAATGTTTAGTTGTTTAATCCACATTCTCTGTTAGGTAACATGGGTCTCAGGGATAAGGTTGAGGGGAAGAAGGGCGGGAAACCCGAAGAAGATAAGGTTAAGGGGAAAAAGGTTGTTGCTGAGAGCAAAGAAGAATTCTTGAAGACTGTTGAGGGACTGAAAAAAGAGTTTGAAGGCATCATGGTTTTATCCGGAGACATTGATGGTGATCTATTCAACACAATTTTTCTCATCCGGAAAGGAGATGTCGTAGGCGCTACCTTCGAGTATCTGGGTGCAGCCATCCAGGGAGATGCGGCTATGAAAGCTATAGAAAACAAACTCGCCGGCTCAAAAGGGGGTATGGATCTATTCCAATTCGATGAAGGTGATATCGATTTAGCAGTAGAACAGAACAGAACCGCTATCTTGAAGACTCCCGTATCACTCATCAGCACCGGATTAAAGGTCAAGTACCTCATGGACAAGTGGGTTGCATCAAAGAAGGACTCCAAAGGAGGTATTAACATACTCCACATCCCTGAGATATCAGGTGGCAGGAAAAGCTTTAACCTTCTAGAGCTTGCTAAAACACAGGACCTATCCAAGAGAAAAACCGGGACCGTATACGATAAACTATTTGAATCCAAAGGATCGGGGGGTGCGGGATTTACGAACCTCATGGCTGGTTTAGGTGCTAAATCAAGCATGGAGGATATGGAGAGGTTGAAGAGGAAGCGAGCTAGGGATCTGGAGAGCGAGCAGAGGATTGGTAAAATTAAAACAAAGTCCGCTGAGGAGATCAAGAAAAAAGTTGTTGGGGGGAAGAAGGTGCACACCCCCATAGACCGGCTTCTTGAGCTTGTGAGGAAAAGGAAGAAGGTCAGAATCGATGAGAAATTAGCTAAAACGCTCGGCGTCAAGAGGTCGCAGATTGAGGAATGGGCCATCATCCTGGAGGACCATAATCTTGTGGAACTCCATTATTCCGCAATAGGCGATTCTGAAATAAGGGCTGTGGAGTAGTGAGTTTCTTGATATCTTTTATTTCCGTCTGAACATATATCTTATTGTTTCCAAAAATGAGCGAGGAAGGGGGGGAGAAAGTTCTGAAAAGCTATGAAATAGCGGCAGAGGGCATTCCTGTGAACGTTAACGTAGTTGAAAAAGACTTAATGCCCTTCTATAAGCTTGATATCCCTGATGTGGATATCGCTACCCTTGCCTTGCTGGACGACATCAAGGAGAAACTTATTGGCGCTATTGAGGTGACCAAGACTGAGTTCTTTGATCCTAAGATGATGGAAGGCCTTAAGGAGCAGTTCAAGTCCGAGGCCAAGACGCTTATACAGGAGGAGCTGCCTCATCTGGATGAACAGATAACCGATCACTTCATGATCACCTTAGTCCATGACCTTCTGGGTTTAGGAGATATTGAATTCCTGCTGGATGATGTTAATATCGAGGAGATCGTTATCAATTCTGCGAAAGAGCCTATACGCATATATCATAAGGGCTTCGGCTGGATTAAAACCAACCTTTATTCTGAATCCGAGTCTGAGATTGTTAATTACGCCAGCATTATCGCAAGGAGAGTTGGAAGGGAGATATCAAACCTTGAACCAATGCTTGACGCATATCTTCTGAGCAAGGACAGGGCTAATGCCATACTAATGCCTATTGCAAGCAAGGGCAGTACAATCACCATAAGAAAATTCGCCAGAGACCCGTGGACTGCGGTTGACTTCATTAAGAACAAGACCGCCAGTTCCGAGGTTCTGGCTCTTATTTGGATGGTGATACAGTACGAGATGAATATGCTTATTTCCGGAGGCACCGGCTCAGGTAAAACATCCTTCCTGAACGTGTGTATGCCCTTCATCCCACCAAATCACAGGATCATATCCATTGAGGACACAAGGGAACTGCAGCTGCCTCACTTCCTCTACTGGTGTCCTCTGACCACCAGACAACCAAACCCTGAAGGGAAGGGTGAGGTTACAATGCTTGATTTGGTGGTTAATTCCCTGAGGATGAGACCTGACCGGATTATCATGGGGGAGATCAGGAAAAAAAGAGAGGCGGAGGTATTGTTCGAGGCCATGCACACTGGACACTCTGTTTATGGGACATTGCACGCTGACACCTGTGAGCAGACCATAACCCGGCTCATAAACCCGCCCATTAATATAGCTGAGAGCATGCTTGACGCAGTCCACCTTAATGTTGTCATGTTCAGGGACAGGAGACAGGGCATCAGGAGGGTTTATGAGGTGGGTGAGCTCATACATGACCCTGAGGTGCCGAAGAGAGAGGTCCGATATATACCCCACCTACTCTATAAATGGAATCCCAGGGGGGATACTATAGATGCGAACTATGACCGGAACACGGAAAGAATAAACCTATTCGAGAGGATTGAAAGAAACACAGGCCTCTCATCAGAGGAAATAAACGAGGATCTTGACACCAAAAAGAATATCCTTGAGTGGCTGGTAAAAAATAAAACCAGAAAGATTGAGGAGATGGGTGCTATAATGAACAATTTCTATTTAGATAAGGAGTCGGTGATTAGTTTGATGGAGAAGGACGGCGACCCAAAAAAGATCATAGGAGAACTCAAAACAGAGGAGTGATATCATGTCCTCGAAGATAATGCCCTTTCTTTTTTTGCTTCTGTTATTTACTAATCCAGTTGATGCCGGCAGAAATGTTACAGTGTATTTCGTGTACAGCGACCTTTGCCCCCACTGTGGGGCTGAGAAATCCTTCCTTAAAGGCCTTGATAGCACCTACAAAGAGGTGGGTGTGGAGTATCTTAACATTGCCTCAGATAAAGAGAATGTGTCGGAATTAAACAGCTATTATGGCATTAACGGAACCTCCACCCCACAGACCTATGTGGGGGATGCTGCTTTTATCGGATTCAATGAGGACGCAGATTACCTGTTATACTCTAATCGCCATCATGCCTTTTTAGGTAACCCTGCTGTGATAGAGGACGCTGTTTTTTTCCATATGGTGGATGGGGCAGATAATGTTTCCATTTATGATGCAGTGGATATTTCAGGGAATGATTCCCTGGTCAAGCAGTTCATCCGAATGGAATTTGACCGATCCGCCACCGTTAATTTTACAGGAGGCGTCTACCTGGTTGCCTGGTGGAATAAATCCCGTTTAAGGTTTTACCCTGATGTGGTGGTTAAAGTGAATTCATCAACAGGCTCGGTTATTGAATCCCATCACCCCTCGGGACTAGAGGAGGGTGTTTCCGTTCCCCGAATGGATTCGATGCTCTCTGATTTTATTGCCTATGTGAGCATCTTTATTTACCTGATTTCATATATAATATACTCCCACTCGGAGGGGGTGAGGAAGAAAATCCGGGTAGAGATAAGCGGCCGGAAGTGGCTTAATGGATTCATTGTCTTGCTGATTGCTTTATCTATCCTGCTCGTATATTCTCATCCGGGTGATGGATCCGGCTATCTTATAAAATTCGTTAGAAAGCTTTTACCAATATATTTATAATGGGAAGATGAAGGAGACGGTATTTTTTTTATTGATCATTGTTCTGGTTTCGACAATAACAGCCCAGATAAACCATAGTGAGCGGGTGAGTGTGCAATTCATCTACAGCAAGACCTGCCCCCACTGCGCCGAAGAGAAGGTTTTCCTGAACCAGCTTGAGAACAAGTATCCCCGGCTGGAGGTTGAACGATATTCTGTGGAAGAAAACAATGAAATTTTTGAGGAATTATCCCTAGAGTATGGTACAATCCCTGTTGGTGTCCCGAGAACATTCATCGGAGATAAGCCTTTCATCGGTTTCACATCAGAGGGGGGGGAGCTTAAATGGTATGAATCATATAGGGCCTACTATGGCTACTCTAATGTTTTGGAGAATGAGATAAGGGATTTGATGGACCTTGCTCCGTTAATCTGCGAGTGTGAGGCAGTTGACATATCAAGGGTGGATGCTAAGGTGGTAGCTCTTCTTGAAGAGCATCCTGAATCTGAATATACTATTATTCTTGTGAACGAAACATATAGGTTGGGGTGGTGGACCTGGGAGCGGATTTTATCAAACCTGGGCTATCCTAACGTGTTAGTGGACGTCAACGCCAAAACAGGGGAACTACTTGATTCAAGGATCCCCCAGCAGCCGGTTTTGGGAGTGGAAAAGCCCCCACGCCTTGGGGAAAACAGGATGATGGAGGTTATTCTAGCGGTTTTTGTTTTATATTGTTTCTCTTATGCTCTGCTTAGGAAGAGGATGGAACACAAGTATTGGGTCAGCGGTTTATTCCTGCTGGTTATAGCAGCATTCTTCGCCGTTTCTCAAAGCCTTCCAACCGGGGATGTCCTGTCTTTTGCCAAGAGCTTATCTTTCCCGGGGTTTACCTTCGTCTTGGCTTTAGCTGACGGCTTCAATCCATGCGCTTTCGCTGTTCTAGCATTCCTTTTATCACTTTTAACCCACACCCGCTCCCGCAAGAAGATGCTCGTAATCGGCTCCGTGTTCATCCTGACATCCGGTTTCATGTATTCTCTTTTCATCATACTCTTACTGACTATCAGGTCCACCCTATTAAGCGGGTTCCAGGAGTATGTTCGGGTTTTGGTTGCTTTGGTTGCGTTAACCGCGGGCGTGATAAACATGAAAGATTTCTTCTATTTCAAGAAGGGCATCTCACTTACCATGTCCGATGAGAACTCGAAGAGGGTCTACGGAAAGGCCGGGAAACTGGTGCAGAAAGTGAATAGAGCCCAGTCGAAGCGAGAGCTTCTTATCGCTGTGGCGGCAACCATGGTTTTGGCTACCCTAGTTAACGTTATTGAATTAGGTTGCACGTTCATATTGCCGATGGAATATATTGAGGTTCTTTTGGCCAACTATCCTGAGCCAATTGGCTTAATACACTTAGTGCATACCTTCTTTTACGGCGCAGTCTACACCATTCCCCTTTTTGCCATCCTTGGAAGCTTCATCTACTCCTTCAAATCTGAGAGGATGAGCAAGGAACAGGGCAGGATACTGAAGCTCGTGGGTGGTATTATAATGATCTCCCTCGGGCTGATACTGTTATTTAAGCCTGAACTGTTAATGTTTGGATGATGAAGAACTACGTTATCCTGTTCCTAGTCTTGCTTTTCATCAACTCATCTGTTTATGCTGCAGATGTTTATCTTACTGCAGACCAAACCAACCTTACCCTAGGGGAGAAAATTAAATTCAGTCTTGAGGTGTTAAACGACGAGAAAATAGGTGGCTTTTTTCTCATAGAAGAAAAGGTGGGATCAAAGAGATACAATTGGGTTAAGACGTTCGTCCAGTATTCATCCTGCCCCGGCTGCGGGGGCTCTCCACTTACAGGAGACTTGAAGAGAACGTTCTATTACACGCCAACGCATGAGGGAACGTATCTGGCTGAAGCAAACTTTGATGGAACAGCCAAGAACATAGAGTTCACTGTTTCAATCCCCACCACGACAACATCCTCTACAACCACAACCTCTACAACCTCATCCTCTACAACCACAACCTCGACATCCACATCTTCTACCACCCCCTCCTCTACCACCATCTCCTCTTCGTCAACCACCACATCCTCTTCCACGACAACATCCTCTTCGACCACAACCGCATCTCTAGAGAACAGCGGAGGGGATATCTTTTATATCCCCATTCTTATTATTATAGTGGCTGTTCTAGCAATAGTTTTGTTATCACTGCTTCGTTCAAGGTGAACTATATGGCATACATTGATTTATTAAAAGAGAAACTGGATAAAGAAGACTACGAAAAACTTTTAGCTATAAATAACCGGGAACTTCATGAGTTCATGGCTGACTACATCAGTCTCTGCAAACCCGATCGGGTTTTCATCCGCTCCGATTTGGAAAAGGATATGCAGTTTATACGGGATAAGGCCCTAGGGGGCGGGGAGGAAAGAGATCTGGCTCTCAAGGGACATACCATCCACTTCGATGGATTCCATGATCAGGCAAGAGATAAAGAGCACACCAGGTTTCTCGTCTCCAAGGGGGAGGATTTAGGTCCACTCATCCACTCCATGGACAAAGAGGAAGGAACCCGGGAGGTAAGGGCTATACTTGACGGTTCCATGGTAGGGCATACGATGTATGTTGGATTTTTTGTTCTTGGGCCTGAGGGTTCAGAGTATTCCATTCCATCCGTGCAGATTACTGATTCAGCCTATGTCATGCACAGCGAAGATTTGCTGTACAGGAACGGATATCAGACATTCCAAAAGTCAGGTGAATCCAACAGATTCTTCCGTTTCGTGCACTCGGTAGCTGAACTGGATTACTCCCAAAGAAGAATCTACATTGATGTGGAT
>JAYEGX010000104.1:0-22990 GCA_034659295.1 Candidatus Altarchaeota archaeon
ATATCATAAACACAGGGGCCAGAGGAACCAGGGTTATGGAAGCCCCCATAACCATAGAGGAGCTGGTAGCAGAGGAGGTAGAGGGAATGCCGGAAGCAAGAAACACAAGTGGTCATGGTTTTCAAAAAACAAGCCGGGTTATTTCGGAAGGCACGGTTTTAAGAGACCACAATGTATGATTTACCAAGACAGGGTGATAAACGTCGGTGACCTGGATAACACCCTTGAAAAACTAGAAAAAGAAAAAAAGGTGGAATCTAAGGGGAAGAAATACTACATAAACCTCCAGGATCTAGGTTTTGATAAACTCCTCGGCTCGGGTAAAGTAAGGAACCCGCTCGTAATCAAAGTAGATAGATACAGTCCCAAGGCTTTGGAGAAGGTTGAGAGTGCTGGCGGTAAGATAGATTCTCCTGTAGACTCATCTGCGGAATAATAAAATGAATCTTGAGTTCATAAGACCATTCATTAAATACCTCCCCGAGGTGAAGATTCCAAGAAAACACATCTCCTTTAAGGAGAAACTCATGTGGACCTTTTCTGTTCTGGTTTTGTTTTTTGTTATGGGAGTTATATACCCCACAGGGGTTTCCCGAGGGGATATACCTGAGGCTTTCCAGATATACCAGATTATTTTCGCCAGCAACATGGGCAGCCTAATATCCGTAGGAATCGGCCCGATTGTTACATCATCTATTATACTGCAGTTGCTGGTTGGCTCTAAGATGATAGACCTTGACCTGGGAAAACCTGATAATCAGGCACTGTTCCAGGGTACGCAAAAGATTCTTACCGTATTAATTGCCTTCTTTGAGGCCGCCGGCGTTGTTATCGGCTTCCAGCTTGGCGGGGGTTTTCTGGGTGCAGAGTGGGGCATGTTCCATCCGCTGGTCTTGTTTATCATCTTCCAGGTTGCTATGGGTTCTATCCTGCTGATGTTTCTGGACGAGGTTGTCTCAAAATGGGGTATTGGATCAGGTATTGGGCTTTTCATAGCTGGAGGCGTCTCACAGCAGATTATGGCCGCATCACTCAGCTTTTTGACAACCGAAACAGACTTTGTGGGACGAATTCCTTATACCATAGTCAGTTTCCTTAACGGATCGGTGAGTTTCTTCGGTCTCTTCTCATCTGATTATCTGTTTCCTATGATAGCTGTTGTGATAGTGTTCCTAGTTGTTGTTTTGGGAGAGTCCATGCGTCTTGAGATTCCATTGTCTTATGGGGGTGTGAGAGGTGTTGGGGGACGCTATCCCCTTAAGTTTTTCTATGTCTCCAATATTCCGGTCATATTAGCCGCTGCATTACTTGCTAATGTGCGTATGTGGGCTAATATTGTTGGTGTGGACATAGACAATCCACCACCTAACCCTGATTTTATCCAGGAGTTTGTTTATCAGGTAGGTCATAATATAACATTAGGTAACCTTTATGGCCTGTTGAGTCCAGACAACCTTGGGATGTTTCTGGAACCGAATATAATATCCCACCTATTTTTTTACACCCTCTCTTTTGTCGGCTTATGTGTTATCTTCGGTAAGTTCTGGGTGGAAACCACCGGCTTAAGTGCCGAGAACGTTGCGGACCAGATTCAGGGCGGTGGTATGCAAATTCCCGGATTCAGGAGGGATAAAAGAGTTATAGAAAGAGTCCTGAATAGATACATCCCGCAGATTACCATAATCAGTTCCGTGGCTGTTGGCTTGCTGGCTTTAGTAGCTGACTTGATGGGAGCCTTCGGCTCTGGCACAGGCATTCTCTTAACTGTTGGCATACTACATAACTTATACGAACAGGTACAGCAGGAGCAGATGAGTGAGATGCACCCGGCGTTCAGAAAATTCATGGGCAAAGCGTAGGGTTATTTACAGGCTTTGCATCCGCATCCACCTGATTTTATTGCTTCAATACAGTTTTCCCCAGCCTCTTTGTCTGTTATTTTCCCGCATATGCTATAGTCGTCCCTGAGTGTGGCTACTTTTGCATAGCATCCGTTTCTTTGGATGATGTTGTTTATTTTCTCGCATAGTGAGGTATCCCTCTTCTTCAAGGCAAGATTCAGATAACAGTCATCTATATAATAATGCTTTATTACATTGCCAGTACACAGGGTTATGTAGAAAAAGGATTTGTTGCTTATTTCAGCGCATATTCCTGAGTTATTCTGGTGTATGGCCGTGTACGTGAAGCATTTATCCCTCATATCCTGGTTCTGGATTATTCTACACGTTGCTAGCTGGATGAATTCCGGCAGGGATTTCTTCCATATGATAATATCCAGTAAACACTCGTCTTTAAGGCTCTGATTTATTACCTCACATTCAGCGAACTCGCTAATCGATTCCAGACTCGTCTTGTATGAATCCCTCTCCTTGATGATATCCTTAAGCTCTGATTCAATGATTTTTTTTTCTTTAGTTAGGTTCTGGACTTCTCTGCTGAGATTAAACATCCCGTTAAATGTTTTGTTCAGTTCATCCCCGCATTCCATCAGCTCTCGATTGCATGATTTGTTGTCTAAAACACTTTCATAGACCTTGTTTTTTTGTTCAATTAATCTGTTAGTGCATTCATCAAGTTTATTGCTGTTCTCCGAGTAATAGAACGCTGCAGCAGAGAAAACAATCAAGGTAAATGTGAGATATAACGTGAAAGCCTTCTCTAGATCCATAAAAGAATATACTACGGGATGTTATTTATCTATGTAAGAAATACAGGAACTAGATTAAGAGGAAATCCTTCAGGAATAATAGATAGCTATCATCTCTCAATTCCAGCACCCCAGCATCTTTCTTTATCTCAACTCCAGTTCCCTCCCTGAGGTTGCGGCCGAATCCCTGCCTTCCTGCCGTGATTGTTTCTATAAGCTGCCTCGCCGTTTTATATTCCCTTTCAGCATCAGCCATCCATCTACCATCCTCCAGATAGGTTTTCTGGTATTTATCCCTGAATTTCTTCTGGTCTGCCTTGTTTTTGTCTGCTGGCGGGCCAAGTCGTTTCTCGATCACAGGCAGAGCATACACCTCCAGCTCGAAGAGGATTATGGAATGATTTACCTCGTTCGTCCAGTATCTGGATTTCACAAACCTGAATCCTTGCTCTTCCATTAATAATTCAGTTGCCTTCAGGGTCTTCCTCAACTGGGAGTATATACTGTTGACGTTGATTGCTGGATGGGTGAATTCCATTAAAAGAAATCCTGTGCCCCGGGATTCCATAGCCTCCTTTATCTCAGGGATAGATGGAGGCTTCCTGTCAGGGGGGGAAAAGTATTCCCTGCCTGGTTTCTCCAGGAAGCTCTCAGCCCTGAACTTGAACAAGGCGATCCTCTGCCTGGAGACGGCAGCAGCAGTATTCCTGTATCGGTCCACCGGATCGATTATTACCAGATCAGGCTCGGAGAACAGGCACTCTATCTCCTGCCTTAAATCCCATGAACCCCCAGGGTCGATTATTTCACCGAAATGCCAGTCAACAGCCGCCTCCAACACCCCCCTAAAGGAGCCGTAGTTCAAAACCAGCAACTCCACCAGATAACCTGAGAAACCCTGAATCTTGGTTTCAGCTCCATAAACACCCACACCCTTCATGAACTGCTTCAGGAGGAGGATTTCATTCCTTAATCCATTATTCTGTCTGATTTTTCTTTTAATATAGCTAGTGTGGTGTGGTGTCCTATCAACAGCTGACTTGATATGTTCCATATCGACTTTATAGCAGGGTACCACGTCCACATTATATCCCCCATAGAATCCCACCACATAAGGGTGCTCTGCATAGTCTATCTCGTATTTCGCATTCAGGGAATCAAACACCTTCTTCCCAGCCTCAACACCCTGTTTCTCAAGTGTTTCTCTGCTAACTGATTCATCAAATAGGATAAACAGGTCTATATCCTTATCTTCTCTCAGGTCTGTTTTCTTGGATAGGGAACCTACCAGAAGAGTTTCCATTCCCAGTTTCTCAAGCTCCCCTCTCACCTCATCTATTATACCCCGCTCTCTAGCGCGCTCCTCTGTTGTTGGTGTTATTTCCTCCAGTATAGACTTCAATAGTCCATCCATTATAGCTTAACCCTGCCCACCCGGTAGTAGGTTATGTCCCCCTCCCCGTCAACCAGGGCGTAAATCATCTCCTTGTTCACGTTCTGGGAGAGCCTCACCGCTCTTGCCAGCTCCGGGAAAGAGCACGTGTATTCCTCAGGTACTACATGGACCATATAATCAGAGTGCCCTGTTTTTATGGAAACCCCCCTGCCGTAGACCCTATAATCCGACCCGAATTTCAAGCCTGTTCTAACCAGAAGACCTCTCTCCCTTAGATCGTTATATACAAGATACTTTGAGTAGAAGTCTTTTTTTATCCCATTCCCTTCATCCACTAGATCATTGAATGACAGGTTTTTTTTGCCGTCGCTGACCTGCATCGTTTCTTTATCAACCAGATAGATTGCCTCAACCAGCGACAGCTGCTGTCTGCTGCCTTCCTGCTCGCCGAAGCCCTTATCCCTTAGCAAACTCTTCAGGTCGCTGTCTACTACAACAACCTTGGAACCGGAAAGCAGACCCGTATTAGCCATATAATTCTATTATATCTAAATAATAAGAATAAGATGATTTCGCTTGGACTGGAGGGCACGGCACATACTCTGGGAGTTGGCATAGTAGATAATAATACGGTTTTAGCAGACCAGAGGGCAGTATATCAGCCTAGGGAGGGCATACACCCCCGGGAGGCATCAAGGTTTATAGCGGGGGGGATGAAAAAAACATTAGATGCTGCCCTGGATGAGGCCGGCATTACAAGAGAGGATGTTGACCTTTTTACGTTCTCCCAGGGTCCGGGCTTAGGCCCCTGCCTGAGAACTGTGGCTACCGCGGCGAGAGCGCTCGCCCTACACTACAGAAAGCCTATCATGGGAGTTAATCATTGCATAGCTCATATAGAGATAGGCAAACTAGTCTGTGAAAAAACAAACCCCCTGGTTTTATACGTCTCCGGAGGCAACACCCAGATACTTAAGCTGAGGGAGGGAAGATACCGTATATACGGCGAAACACTGGACATTGGAGTGGGTAATATGCTGGATAAATTCGGCAGAACGGTTGGTTTAAAGCACCCGGCAGGACCCAAAATAGAGGAACTGGCCGGGAGAGGAAATAGGTTCATACAGATGCCTTACGCTGTGAAGGGCACTGATTTATCCTTTTCAGGGATATTAACTAATGCAGAACAGAAATACAGGAAAAAAGAACATTCCCTTGAAGACCTCTGCCACTCCCTCCAGGAGACTTCCTTCTCAATGCTTGCCGAGGTAACAGAAAGAGCATTAGCACACCTTAAGGCTGATGAACTGTTACTTGTGGGTGGTGTGGGAAACAACAGAAGACTTCAGGATATGCTGTCCATCATGTCGAAAGATCATGGATGCAGCTTCTGTGTCCCTGAAGAATACTGCAGCGACAACGGGGTTATGATTGCCCACACCGGCCTGTTGATGTATAATTCAGGGGTGAGAATGGAGATAAAAGACACGGTAGCCAGGCAGAGATATAGAACGGATGATGTGCAGGTGGTCTGGTAGTGGAATATTTAAATCTTAACATCGTAGATATATATGTAAACTATTTCTTAAACTAGTTGGTGGCGTTGGCCTGGATGCACTATGGATGAAATCAACGAAACTGAAAAGAATGCTGTGGGTAATAGCGTAAACAAGATAGATATCACTGAGCTTGAGTCTTGGGAAAATTTCGAGTTCACAGACCAGATCAAGATCCCCGGAAAACTTATAGATCAGGTTATAGGGCAGAATAAGGCTGTAAGCAAGATAAGGAAGGCTGCCAAACAGAGGAGGAATATCCTGCTCATAGGTGAGCCGGGCACAGGTAAATCCATGCTGGCCCTGGCCATGGCCCAGCTCCTACCATCCGAGGAATTGATTGATGTTCTGGTATACCCCAACGAGGAGGATGAAAACAACCCCCACATAAAAACCGCCCCGGCAGGGGAGGGAATCAAGATTGTTAAACGGGAAAGAGAAATGCGGGGGGATATGAAAAAACCCAACACCAACCAGTTCTTCCTCCCGTTCATTGTTTTCATGTCAGGGGTTATGCTTGGCTTGTTAACTGATGAGGACCTGATAGCTTTGGGGATTATGGGCATGAGTTTCCTGTTGTTCCTTATCTCGGGACTGAATCTGAGGTTTATGATGTCCTCCCAGGGGGGGCATGATGTTCCGAAGATAATAGTGGATAATGCCACGAGGAAAAAATCCCCCTTCTATGACGGTACCGGCACACACGCTGGCGCTCTCTTGGGTGACGTGAAACACGACCCCCTGCAAAGCGGGGGCTTGGGGACTCCAGCACACCAGAGGGTGGTATCTGGACTGATACATAAAGCCAACAAGGGCGTCTTGTTCATAGATGAGGTAGCGACACTAGGCAGAACACAACAGGATTTATTAACAGCTATGCAGGAGAAGCAATTGTCCATAACAGGCAGGAGCGAGATGAGCTCTGGAGCAATGGTTATAACCGACCCCGTGCCAGCCGACTTCATTCTTGTCGCCTCAGGTAACCTATCTGATGTGCAGAGCATGCACCCTGCCATGAGGTCGAGAATCAGAGGCTACGGGTATGAGGTATACATGGATGACACAATAGATGATACAGAAGAAAACAGGAAAAAGCTGGTTCAGTTCGTAGCACAGGAAGTGGAAAATGACGGTAAGATTCCGCACTTCACCAAGGATGCTGTGGGAGAAATCATAAGAGAAGCCAGAAGAAGATCTGGCATGAAAAACAAGATGACCCTAAAGTTCAGGGAGCTTGGCGGCATAGTAAGAGCCTCAGGGGATATAGCCCAGGAGATAAATCATGAATACGTCACCGCAGAGGATGTGATAGATGGTAAGAAGTCTGCGAAATCCCTGGAACAGCAGGTAAGCAACGTCTACCTGGAGAGGAAGAGGGAGTATAACATATTAATCACAGAGGGAGGGTTTGTTGGCAGAGTCAACGGACTAGCTGTTTTAGGTGAGGGAGGTACCGTGCTGCCTATTGAGGCAGAGGTAACCCCAGGAGGTAAGAACTCAGAGATTATTGCCACAGGCAAACTGGGAGACATAGCCAAGGAGGCTATACAAAATGTATCAGCTGTTATAATGAAGATTTACGGGGAGGATATCAAGGAGAAATACGACATATTCGTGCAGTTCCTGCAGACCTATGAGGGAGTGGAGGGTGATTCCGCCTCTGTGAGCGTTGTTGTGGCCATGATCTCTGCGCTAAAGAATATCCCCGTAGACCAGAGCGTGGGCATGACCGGATCACTAACTGTTAGAGGGGAGATTCTTCCAGTAGGGGGCGTAACCCAAAAGATTGAGGCGGGAATAGATGCTGGATTAAAGCGGGTTATCATACCGAAATCCAACGAGAAAGACGTTCTCTTGGAGAAGAGATATGAGGGTAGGATTGAGATTATGACCGCTGAAACCCTGGTTGATGTTTTAAGGCATTCCCTCATAGGAGGGGATGATGTGTTGAAGAGAATGGAATATATCAAAGAAAAATCTGGATAAACACTTCTTCTCTTTTAATTATGAATACCTAAATAATATCCACAATGGAGATAGAGGATTTATCTGGCGTAGGGGATAAGGTAGCGGAGAAACTCAGGGGCGCAGGTTTCTCCACGGTTGAATCAGTAGCAACAGCATCCGTCGGAGAGCTTAAGGCGGTTGGCCTAGGGGAAGCATCAGCAATTAAACTGATAAACAATGCCCAGGAAAGCATAAATATGGGATTTGAGACAGGCCTGGACTTCAAGAAAAAAAGAGAGGCGATAGGTAAGTTAACCACAGGAAGCAAGGAACTGGATGCCCTCTTGGGCGGCGGTGTTGAGACACAGGCCATAACAGAATTATTCGGTAAATACGGTTCAGGTAAAACACAGATAGCTCACCAGCTGGCGGTGAACGTCCAGCTACCAAAAAAGGAGGGGGGATTAAATGCTAACGCAATATACATTGACACGGAAAACACCTTCAGACCGGAGCGGATTACTCAGATGGCAGAGGCTAAAGGCATGGATCCGAATGAAGTCCTGAAGAATACACAGGTTGCGAGAGCATACAACTCAGACCACCAGATTATCCTAGCAGAGAAGGCAGCTGAAATAGCCGATGAACACAAAACCAAGGTGTTGGTTGTGGATTCATTGACTTCACACTTCAGGGCGGAATACACGGGACGAGGTAGTCTGGCCGAAAGACAGCAGAAGCTTAACAGGTTCCTTCACCTGCTGCAAAGAAACATTGGAGACCTCCATAATACTGCGGTTATTGTAACAAACCAGGTAATGGCCAGACCGGATATAATGTTCGGGGACCCCACTACACCAATCGGGGGGCATATTGTAGGGCACACATCCACATTCAGGATTTATCTGAGGAAGGGTAAGGGAGAGCATAGAGTAGCTAAATTAATTGACTCACCTAATCTGCCGGAGGGGGAGTGCATATTCAGGATAATCGGGGATGGAATCGTGGATTAATCCAGTCTAAACAAATCCAGCATATCTCTCTCGGTGAAATGCAATTCCCCTGGAATAACTATGGAATGTGGAGGTCTGCCAAAATCCTGATTCAATAGTTCTTCCAAAGCACCCGCCTTTATAAAGGAATCACCCCCCAGTCTAGCGATACCCACAAGAAATAAATCACCCGCTATTAACCTCTTTTTCTTCTCATCCTCCATTCTCAGCAACAACCTTAATCCCTCATTAACAGTCATGAACCTGTTCTCTTCTGATTTAACATCCAACAAAACAAGTGAATGCAACCCAAGATCATGATTCTCCCTTATAACATCATAGGGTGATGTGGGAAAATAATCCCCCTGGGGGAAGGGTAATGTTGTTGTCTTACCGAATTTGTATACCTGCAATCCTGTTTCAGCGACCGCAGAGTATATGGAGGATGAGTGGATTATCTTAGCCTCAACACCCTTCTTTTTGGCCCTTAATATAACATCAGCGTGTGTGGTGGCAATCAGGGGGTCCCCGCAGACAAGCAAGGCAACATCTTTTTGGGGGTTGGATAAAACATTTCCATCGATGTCTTCCTCCAGATCATATCTGCTTAGGACATTAATTTTTTTACCAGCCCACCCCTCTATAACAGACAAGTCTCCGTTAAAGAAGCTGGTGTATAACTCTGCATAGACCGAATCCACCTTCTTTAGTGTCTCAATGGCTTTAACGCTGATATCTTTCTCGTCATGAATCCCTAGACCGATGAGATAAAGCATTTTATGAGATATAGATGAACAAAAAATAAAAAAAAATAAAAAAAAAGAAAAAAAAGAGAGGCGTTTTTAGTGCGCGTTCTCCTTTAACCACTGTATCAGCTGGTCTCCTGCTTCTCTGGTGTCTGAGGCCAAGTAACCGGCAACCATAATCTTGTTACCGTCCTTGCTGACAATGTATTTGTCAGGTGATGCCTCAAGTTCTTCAGGGGTAACGGTGGACATTCCGTTCACCACAGGACCTCCAACGATTACGAGGTTCTTGGTGGTGTCGGCTCCTATCTCACTCACTACCAGGTTTCCGACGTCGTTAACAGTTACCTCATTGTAGGACACAGCACCGCCATCTCCAGATGATTCCATGGTAAAGTTACTTACCGTGAACTCACAGCATCCGGCTGATATTGTACTCCCTACATCGGCGTCTGTTATCTCGTCGTATACCACTGTCTCCTCTTCCTGCGTACCAATGAAGAAGGTCGAGTCCACTGCAGACTGCGGGTGACATATTTCAACAGAGGTTATCTCGTTGTCAGTTCCCCAGTCAATAGTGTAGGTATCTCCCCCCTCAGGCACATATAGGATACTGTCCTGGTCGTCGTCTATTACTTTGGTCGTTACAACATTGCTGTAGATGTCATCCTGTAGAACACATTCACTGAAGGACACGTTGGTACAGTTGTAGGTTGCGTTCGTTGCCGGGTCAGCGAATATACACTCCTGGGCAGCGGCTCCGTTGCTTCCGTTTACTATGCACTCTGTGGTGTATACTCCAACAGAGTGGGCGTAATCATCACCACCACCGCTTTCCGTCTGACCTCTCTCTGACATGTCGATAACTACTCTCTCTCCGTCTTCGTTTTCTGCATATATAAGCAGGTCGTCTGGGTTGTTATCAGCGTTAATGTCTGTGCCGTTGCTTGTAGCAGCTGCGCATGCATCTAGGTCGTAGAGGTACAAGTCAAGCTCTCTTTCAACCCAAAGGTCCAGCTCACTTCCGGAGTTCTCAAAGTCGTCGAAGGTAGATACGAATCCACCAACAGTTGGTGTCGCCAGATCGGGGTCAACAAGCAACAATGGCTGCGTGTGGTTGAATAATGGTGATGTACCCCAGGGATTCTTCAAAGACATTATTACGTCTTCATCACCCTCGTCGTAGATTAACACCATGTCAACACCGTTCACAGTTGCCTCGGCCCAGAACAGGTCCTCTGCTTTTCTCTCGACTTCCTCGTCGTTGCTTAGTTCACCACAGTCATCGTCATCGAATGCGTCAGATAAGGCAACAGTCCTGAAGACCACCTCATCTATAGCATCACAGCTACAGTTCTGTTTGCTTGCGTTCGTCTTCGATGGATCACACTGGTTTATAGCATCGCTCTTGTTGTCGATTATATTGTCACACATTCGGTACAATGTGATCTCATCCTTCGAACCAGAGCCCACGGCCTTTAGATCAATCTCCCATTCATCAACGTTGTCATTGCCTTCGTCAGAGAACGACGCATCTACAAACTGGTACATCTTTCCACCCACCAGGAAGGCATCTTCATCACCGCTTTCCTCGAATGGTCCGTTGTCCAGTCTCAGATCATATCTGTTGTTTTTCTCGTCCGTTAAGCTCACAACAACCTGATAAGGTTCTTCACCGGGTGCTACCACTATGTTTCCTTCACCGTCACCGGAGCACACAACCTCCCTGAACGCGGAACTCATATATCCCTTGAAGGTTAACTTAAAGTCTCCAGGAATATCGAAGTCGTCTCCGATTCTCAGGGCATGCCATAGCTCATCATCCTGTCCCTCATCTACATCCTCTTCCAGGGTTACTGTAACCTGATCCAATACTAGATTGTTGGATGCAGCCAAGCCCTTATACTGAGTTATATCGGTTTCACAGTCGTTTGAACCATTGCATTCCACAGCGTCCACGCCTACTTTCCAACCAGTCCAGGTCTCGTCTCCGATGGTAAGGAATTCATCATCCTCAAGAACAAGCTGGTTCTCTATGTCGTAGACTAGGATGGATGCTGTCTCAACTCCGCCTGAGGACTCCGCATAAACTCCGGAAATCTCCAGCTGATCTACCACAGCATTACCCATCTTGGATATCTGCCTTTGCACCTCAGTACCATCTGGCTTCTGTACTGTCAACAGGATACCTGCCACAACATACTCTCCGGAGTATATCAGGTGGTCTATCTTAAACTTGTACCCGTTGTACTCGGAGGTGTAGCCTTCGCTTGTTATGTCATCCAGCCTGGCACCGTCAGCCAGTATTATCTTGTCTTCACCGTCTATCTCTTTCACGTAGTACTCCTTGCCGAAAAAGAGCATCTTACCCCTGTACTCGAAATCAACCCAAGCATCGCTGCCTGTTCCACTACTACCAATCATCTTCTGCATGGGAATCCATCCAGCCTTCAGTATGTACTTTATGGACTGTTCTTCAATTGCCATCTCCAGATACTCGGGATCATCCTTACCTATGCCGGTCTCATAGTACCACATGCTGCTGGGGTCTACGTAGAGTTTTTCCTTCATAGTGTGGGATGGGTTCTCCAGCGCCTCCAGACACAATGTATGACAAAACAAACAGTGTATGTTATTGGATGACATGGTCTGTAGAACTGTTGCCTCAGAAAGCTCCTCAGTATCGCAGGATATAGCGTACTGCGTGAAGTCGCCCGGCTCATATGTCTTGTCGCTGTCGCTGAAGGTGTAGTCTATCTCTTTTCCGTCATAAGCATCATTCTGTGAATAAAAGTCTTCGTGTATTACAGCACCTGTGTCCTGTATGTATTCACCGATTGCTCCAAGAGCTGCTGTCTCAATCAAGACCTTGCCTGTTGCTCCAGCTGCTCCTCCTCCTGCAGTAACTGTCTCTTCCATGTAGGCCAGATTTCCGACGGTTGCAGCAATGTTTCCTGCTGTAACAAAGTCGTCTGGTCCGCCTGCATTGGCTTTATCTCCAACTACTATCTGCACCTTGGGCATGTAGCTGCTGTCATAGAAAAAGCTGGTATCTATTCCTGTGGAATCCATTCCCGCAAGAACTGGCGTAACAAGTGAAGCTCCTATCATCGCTGCTCCAGCTGCCACTGTTCCTATCTTCTTAAAATCCATAGATTTCAATTTTTTTTATCACCTTTTGTTTTTTTCATTTGTTATAGATTTGTATATCAAATCTATACTAAATAAGAAAGTATTCAGGTTATATATATGTGGAAACGAACAATAGAGGGCTTATTTGGTTTTTTACTAGTTTAAACGTTCTAATAGGCTTCAATTTCCTATTAAACGTTCATATAGCTTTTATTTATCCAAAAATCCATTTTTGAAGCTTTAACCAGTTAGTCCTGCCTTCTTTGCGTCTTTTTAGTATATTACGCCTCTCTAAACGGTTTATTATTTCTGAAAGTGTTGATTTAGGTATTCCAGTTGATTTATAGATGTAGGCTTGAGTTATCTCATCATCAGAGGACTCAAGCATCTCGACTATTCTGCCCTCGTTTTCATCCAACGTATTCTTTATAGAATCCATCACCCTAAAGCCAGTAACCAGCCCACTGTCAGCTAACAGAGCATCCTCCGAATCAACGCTCTGCCCCCTGCTTCGCATCCAGAAGAACAACGCCAACACAATCAAAAACAAAAAACCCAGAACAATATAAAACTCATCTAAGGTTATCAAAGTAGTGGAATCCGTCTGCTGCAGCCCATAACCTATCCTGAAAGAGAACACATCAGAATCAGGATACAACAATAAACCATTCTCTACAGGAGAAAATAGAAGATCCCCCGAAAGTGGCAGTATCCTCGTAGCAGGAGGGAAATACACGTAGATCAATGTGTTTTGCTGACTAGCTGATGTTGAATAACGCACAGTCCACTTGGAACCGTTCTTTCCAACTAAATGATCAGTTGAATAATAAAGACGCACCTGATTCCCCGCACCACCCAAAAACTTAACAAAAACCCCACCACCCATATTCTCAGTAGTATAAACCAGTTCCTCGTCATTGACCCCAACCAATCTCAAACCATCAACAGGACAGGAAATAAATACCCCTGCTGTTTCATCGCTTAAGGTTAAGGTCTTCTCCACGTCAACAAACCCGTTTTCTTTAATATCAAGGCTTATGTAATCAACGGAAGAGATTCCAAACTCATTAGAGTATACACCAGACTCAGAGACCTGAGCGAAGGATACGTGCACAAAAAAAAGCGCAATCAAGAAATATCTTATTATGAATTTCATATTTCCTTCATAAAGTTTACATTCTATGACCTTCATCCGCCTCGCTGAGAATCTTTTGGTAAAGCCGTTTCCTCTCATCATCTTTTAAGAGAGCCATAATCTGCGAGGCATAAGACTGGCTAACCTCAGAAACATCAGCTAGTATGGAATGCATCTCATCCAATGACAGACTCACACTATGTGGTTTAATTATTTCAACAGCAGAAGGCCCATACCTCATAACAATCGAGATGAACCATCTGAAATCCCTCACCAGAAATTTTATCTCTGCAACACCTGAAAAGTAATCACCCGATTCATCCTTTTTTATGTCAAAAAAACGCACCCTCAAGACGTCAACATTTTTCTCTCCCACCAGATTACCAAATATTGTGGTCTCAAGCGCCTTCTCAGCAGCCTCCCGGTCGTTGCCCTGAACCTCGACATATGCTCTCGCCAGAATAAACCCCCCACTCAGCTTCTTGGATAAATCAATGTCTTCATTGAATTTCCTGTCAATCAACGGTTCATTGCTCATTGTTCAATGTATTGTATTTCAATATAAAAATATTATCCTGTGTTTTCTATCAACCCCTTCAGAGTCTTAACCCGCTCTCGTGTTATGCAGCCACCCACCCTATCCCCCCGAGAGCAGACAGCACCCCTGACCCCCAGTATATCAATACCAGCATCAAGAAGGGATTTAACATCTGCTCCATCCAGCGAGCCACCTACAGCAACCAGAAGACCCTTCTCATGCGCTAGATTAGCTAATCTGGCTAAATCACCGGAAGAAATGTGGTCAAAGAGATTCCTGCCGTCCTTTAAGGCGGTATCAAGCATGTAAACATCAGCTCCTGCCTTAAAAGACGCCTTAAGAACATCAACAGGAGATACTGAATCAATCAGTTCATAATCCGCATAACCTGCAACAACAACCTTCACACCAGCATTACACTCCCTGACAGACTTTACAACAGATGATGCAATACCCAAACCCTGGGAGAGATTTTTAGCACCATATAATCCAATCTTCACGTAATCCACTCCCAGAGACGCAGCACCCCAAGCAGCCAGTGAAGCTGTTCCGGGCAGGTAAGGGAAATCGCCCAAGGCAGCGCTTACCTCCCTTGCTTTAGGAACCACCCCCCGGATTTCAGATATAACCCAGGGGTAATTAGCACCCAACGAACCCTCATCCGGGTTTTTGACATCTATTATATCCGCACCACCCTGAACTGCGTCCATCGCCTCAGCCCTGTTTCGGGGACTAACCAAAAGCCTCATTTTTAGAAACCTCAACCATAATAGTATATATAGGTGTTTATCTATGAATCTACTCGCTGATATAAGACTCAGGTGGTATGACGACAGCAGCCTCATGCTCGAGGACGAAAGAGAGCTTATAGCGCTGTTCCTTGACACCCTAGGAGTCAGCAGGAAGGCAGCGATTGATATATTCGAGGCACTTCTTAAGGCTAAAAAACGAGATATGGGATTAACCAGTGATGAATTAAGGGGTGAAATAATCAAGTTAAGAAGGAAGCGAGGGGAAACAGAGAAGGGTTTGACCAAGAGGAACCTCCAGATCTGGTTGAGATTTTATAGGGACATAGAGCTTGTGGAAAGATTTGGTTCAAGATACAGGTTCGCCAAAAACAAGAAACCAAGCCAGGCATTCAGGGACTACACCAAGCCAGAGGTCATAGATAAAAGCTCTGACTTCATGTACCGCCTTCTAAAGGAGATAGAGGATAGATGTGGAGTCAAAAAATAAATGCTCCAGATGCGAAAGGGATTCTGTTACCCAACTAAGCTACCTCGGGGAATCGCTTTGCAGCAGATGCTTCAGCAGGCTGGTTGAGAAAAGAGTTAGGAAGACAGTAAGGTTGAATAAGTTACTTGCGCGAGAGGACAGAATAGGTGTTGCCTTATCAGGGGGAAAGGATTCTGCTTGTGCACTCCATATAATGAAAAAGCTGGTGGACCCGGTTCCATCATCAGAGTTGGTTGCTTACAGCATAGATGAGGGTATTGAAGGCTTCAGGGATAAATCAATTAAGGCAGCATCCGAGTTATGTGAACAGCTGGGTGTAGAGCATTGGGTTTACTCATTCAGGGAGAGTTACGGGTTCACCATAGACGAGATCTTGGAGAAATTAGGTCCGGATAAGAGAGCGCCCGTATGCAGTTATTGTGGCGTTTTAAGGCGGAAGCTTCTGAACGAGGGGGGTAAAGATTTAGGGCTGGATAAGATTGTTACAGGCCATAACCTGGATGATGAAGTGCAGACATCGCTTATGAACTACATCAGGGGGGATTTAGATCGCATAGGCAGGATGGGAGCCAACGTCGGGGTTCTGAAAGACTCCGGTTTTGTTCCGAGAATAAAACCGTTAAGGGAATGTCCTGTGGAGGAAATCCTTGAATACGCCAAGATAAAAGAGATACCCTTCTATTCCAAAAGCTGCCCCTACTCAGAGGAGGCGTTCAGACAAACAATCAGAAAGGTTGTGGATTTATTGGAGAATAATCACCCCGGCAGCAGATTCCAGATACTTAAATCCACCGACAACCTCATAGAGAAGCTAGATCCGGAAAAGGAATACGGTAAAATAAATCACTGCGTCATATGCGGATACCCCACCTCAAGGGAGAGATGCAGGGCCTGCCAGATATTGGAGGAACTAGAAAGTCTTTGATATTTTCTCGGCTGTTTTCCTGCCCACAACAGATGCAAGCTCTTTGATGTCTGCCTTCCCCAGATCAGAGGGTTTCTGATATCCCCTGTTAAATAAACGTCTAGCTCTGACCCTGCCAATGCCCTTTATTCTTATTAAGGGAACAAGCTCTTCCCTGACACCGTTACGGAGTCTTAACTCCATCTTGCCCATCTCTCCCGCTGACTTCCTCAGTTCAAGGATTCGCGCAATCTCGGACGCGGAGTAAGCAAGCCACTCAGCCACCGAAGTCCTCTGGTAAAGCATTCCGGGAGGAATATTAAAGTGCTCGTATATAAACTCCTCAGATTCCTCAGAAACCCACGACTGAAGAAGACTGGCCGTCCGGTACCGTTCCAGGAAACCATAATCCAGGTCAAAGCCATCCAGCTCCCTTAAAAGCAGCCCAGAATTCTGGAAAGCATCCTCCCACAGAAACTGCTCATCCCCCTTCTTCACGTACAACAAAGGCAACTCAGCTGAATCACACAACATCTCCAGCAAACCAAGAGAGGGAAACATATCAGAATCCTCCGCCTTCCGCATCAGGTTAATGTAATTGAACGCGGTCTTGGGGTCAATATATAACTCAGAAACCCGCCTGCCCAAATCCGTAGGCAACAATAAACCATTCAAACCAGTCTTGATGAAACCCCATAGCTCAAGCTTATCTAGCACCTTCTCAAGCAGTGAACTAAAACCCTCGATACCATACTGGAACCCGAAGAAGGTGGACTGAAAGAACTCCGTAAGGGAATCTCGCGTTCTCGTGAATGATGAAGCAATTGAGGCCAGCACGTGACACCTGAGGACCGGCTCCACGCCAAGTGCCGAATATATGGATTCAATCTCTCCATTAACATATTTCTCGGAAAAAAAATCAGCCTCCGACTCGTTTCTAGCTATGGAATATGCCAAACCGACCCTGTCGTATTTAGGTCTACCTGCCCTGCCAACCTGCTGCTTGTACTCTAGAACAGGGATGTGCTTCGATCCAGAGCCAGTATACCTGGTTAAATCCCGCACGATAACAGTCCTGGAGGGGAGATTTACCCCCGCAGCAAGCGTCGGAGTCGCTGCAATAACCTTCAGCAAGCCGTCCCTGAAGGCGTCCTCAATCAACGTCCTCTGCCTGCCGGTAATACCTGCGTGATGGAATACCACACCATTTTTGGCACACGCAGAAAGCCTCTTACACTGCTCTGTAGGAGAGCTCAACGCATTAAGTATTTTTTCACCCAGACCCTGTAGTTCAACACCACACTCTAAGCTGAGAGCTGACCCAAGCTTTTCGGCCACAGACTCAGCACTCCTCCTGGAGCTGACGAAAACAAGAGTCTGTCCCTCATCCACCAGCGACCCCCTCACAAGCTCAACCAGTTTCCGGTTCTTATCTGCTCCAACAGCAACCGTCTCCGTTAACTTAACAGGCCTCCACTCAGAGGATATGAGCTCTGCATCAAGCCATCCGGAAAGTTCCTGGGGGTTTCCTACGGTAGCTGACAACGCCAGAATTTGTATCTCATCGAACAATTTCCTGAACTTCGCAGCCAGTATCTCATACACCGGCCCCCGATTTGATGCTATCAAGTGCACTTCATCCAGGATCAGCATGCCGGTGTTCTCAAACCACTTGGGCCTGGACCTCAGAATGGAATCACATTTCTCTGCAGTGGAAACAAGAACATCAAAGTCCGGGCTCCTACCATATCTTGAGGAATCAAGGTCTCCCATCTCAATTTTGACCCTGAAGCCGAGTTTCTCGTATTTTTTGAATTCCAGGTATTTCTCATAGGCTAAGGCCTTCAAGGGCACGACATAGACTATCTTTTTACCCTCCGAAAGCTTCCCGGCCATCAACAACTCCGCCGCGAAGGTCTTGCCGGATGCCGTGGGGGTCGATAGAACAGTGTTCCTGCCCTGCATAGCCTTACTTCCAACGAGCAGATTCTGAGGGGGATATAGTTCCACTATACCCTCGGATCTGAACAAGTCCCTGAATTTTTCGGGGATGGGTATATCATCCAAGTGCATTCTCAACATAAATATACGATTCAGGGAATGAAATAATCACGTATATTTTGGTGTGGATTCCATATAGTATATACTCAACGGAAGGGGCTGTGGGGTAACCAGGCATCCTAGCGGGCTCCAGAATCAATGGAGCGCTGATTTCCCGCAGGGGAGAGATGACGAAAAACAGGTCAGAGGCTATAAGTCTTGAAGAAACTGGATGGAGTGACCTGCCGATGGGGGTTCAAATCCCTCCAGCCCCAAAACTTTCTTTTTGCAGGATAGGTGATAGATGATGGAATGCGAACTCTGCGGCAGAAGCATAATAGAAGGTAGAAAGGTGAAGGTGGAGGGCTCTATTGTAACAGTCTGCGACCAGTGCTCTAAATACGGGGAGATAGTTAAGCCGGTACAGGCAACCACAGATAAACCAAGAAAGCCGGTAAAGGAAGCGATAACTAGGAGCTATAATTTCAGCCTGGACATCCGGGAGGAGCTAATAGAAGACTATGGTATGAAGGTCAAGAAAGCCAGGGAGATGGAAAACATGAAACAGGAGGATCTGGCTAAGAAGATAAACGAACCAGCATCTCTGGTAAAGAAGATAGAGTCAGAGAAGATGAAGCCAAGCATAAAAATAGCGAAACGAATAGAAGGTATCCTTGGAATAAAATTAATTGAAAAAATAGAGGAAAAAGAGATAAATAAAGCAGATAACGGGGAAAGAAAAGAGATGACCTTAGGGGATGTCATAACCATAAGAAAGAAAAAAAGAGGCTGAGAGATGGAGTACTGGATCATATTCCTGATAACATTTATTGCAGGAACTGCGCTGTTAATGCAAACCAAATATGAAAGACATCTGAAGATAATCTTTCTCATACGGACACAACACTTCATTAACGCAATAGATTTTATCTCAAAAATAGCTCCAAGATTCTGGCTCTTTCTCGTGGATGCAGCACTGCCTCTCTTCTTTGGAGGCGTAGGATTCGCCTACCTCTCAAAGCAGGAGAAGTCACATAAAAACCTGAACATACTATTTTATTTCACCGGGTTCATAGCTGCAGTGCTTATATCCCAAGACATCATAACGTTTCTGGTAACTCTCATAATGCTGGCATTTGGGCTACATAGCCTGAAGAAGAGAAACACGTCAGCTGACTTCATCACAGGCTCAGTGTTTATAACCATCATCACGTTAAAGATTTTTGGGGGTTTATCACTGCTCGGACTCCAAATAAACCTTCCAACAGAATACATGTACCTTCTTGCATTAATCGAGGGGATGCTAGGAGTAGTACCGCTGATGTTCATCGCATTCATATACCAGGCGTATGCTATCGTATTTGAGGGTTCGCAGAGACCGGGTGTTTCACCTGCTCTGCCCGATGTAAGGGATGGTGAACTGGGTCTGAGTTTCCCGGGGACAGACATATTCATCCCAGTAGTATATGCATTAATAGCTATAATTACAGTTCTATTTCCCCATGAATTCGCTCACGGGATAATCGCTAGAGTACACAAGCTAAAGCTTAAATCAACTGGGCTTTTAACCCTGGGCATCCTGCCCATTGGAGCATTCGTAGAGCCGGATGAGGAGGAGATTAAGAACCGACCAAGCCTGCAGAAGACCCAGATATTTATCGCAGGATCGTTCGCTAATCTCCTGGTTTCCCTGTTGGCTGTGCTCTTACTGGTTCTCATCCCCCAAGTCTATCTTTCAATGGGTTCCAATGGCGTTGAAATAACAGGCTTCGGCTCTAACTCAAGTCTTGGAGATAATATGGCTGTGGGAGAGATCTTGTATACAATAAACAATCATTCAGTAAAGGGTATAACAAGTTTCAAGGAGGTTACATCGCAGCTAATGCCGGGTGATAACGCCACACTCCTCACAAACAAGGGCTCATATACAGTAACGTTAACTGAGCACCCGGAAAACAGTAGCAGAGGATATATGGGGATACTTGCAAGACCCTATCACCGCATTATTGGATATGGAATAATTGACTTCATCACCACCGCATTATTCTGGATATGGTTCTTCAACCTCAACATCTGTCTCGTTAATCTGCTGCCTATAGTGCCATTTGACGGCTGGCGTATTCTTGAGGAATTAGCGAAAACCTTTAAGGTAAACCAGAAAGAAGCTATGAAGATAGTCAAGGGTGTGGTAGCGTTCTCACTATTCCTTTTGCTCCTGAATGCACTGCCGCTTGTGACCCAGGCCATCAACTTGTTTATAGACATATTAAGCAGAATCTAGAACCTTGCCCATGTAAACACCAACCCGCTCATAGCCCAGTTTCCTGTAGTATTCCCTTGCACCGACACCGCTGGTCACCAGGAGTCTATTCCTCCCGTATTCATCCCCGCTAATCCTCTCCGCCTCAGATAAAAGCTCGCTACCATAACCCCTGTGCTGCCACTCGAACAACGGTTTCCCCCCCACCTCAACCATCGGCCCATAAACATGCAACTCCCTTACCAGGGCAGTGTTTTCATCGATCTCAGGCCTGAAGGGTTTGGATGGAATCCTAAGCCTCAGGAAACCGATGAGAATATCCTTTTCCACATCCTCAAATGATAGAAAAATCTCCCTGCCCCCGCTGGCAGTATACTCTATCCTGCTGAGTTCTATGTTGTCTATTTCCGGCTCAACCCCCCTGGAAAGGAATCTACCAACCTCCCTACAACGTATACACCTGCATTTCACGCCAAGCTCACCCATCCTACGATATACCAGCTCCCCCAGATTACTGGCCTTAATACCAGCCTCCACCAGATTAGATGGTATGTCCCTCATAATCCTCATAGTCCTGATCCAGGGAGGCATTATCTTTTTGACCTCAACCAGCAAATCCACAGCATCATCCGTTTCCAGCGGATGGAATAAACCCGCCTTCCACAGCCCATAGTATTCAGTGCCCTTGATTACCAGACAGGGATATATCTTAAGCATATCCGGCTTGAATCTCTGCTCATTAAACACCATCTCGAAGCCCCTCAAATCCAGCTCAGGTCTGTTGCCCAAAAGACCGGGCATCATGTGATATGCGACCTTCAAACCCGAATCCTTCATCTCTCTGGTAGCTTCAACAACATCATCAACACTATGACCCCTATTCAACCTATGGTATATGAAATCAAAGGGATTCTGAACTCCGGTCTCCACCCTAGTGACCCCGAAAGAAAGCATCCAGTTAATCTGCTCCACCCTAGCCCAGTCAGGTCTCGGCTCAAATGTTAAGCCAACACACCGGACCATTGAGCTCTCATTCTCTTGCTGGATGTCCTCCCTGTATCTGAATTTTTTTTCTCCGGAATTGAATCCCTTAACGAAAACATCCTCCCCATTTCGTTTTATGGTTTCATGGTTTGATTCGAAATCGTTCATCGCCCTAAGGCATTCCTTCACAAACCAGTCCTGATAGTCTATGCATTGAGAAGTCAGGTTTCCCCCCATCACAATCAACTCCACCTTGTCCACCGGATGCCCTATGCTCTTAAGTTGATGAAGGCGGAAAGTGGTCTGCAGATATGGGTGGAAGGAGTACTGGATTGCTCTCCTGGCAGCAGGTTCCTTGCCAGTGTAACTTTGGGGGGTGTTTATTTCAGGGCCACCTGGACAGTAACCGCATCTACCGTGAGGGCATCTATGCGGCCTTGTCATCACAGCAACAACAGCCACACCAGAGAGTGTCCTGGAGGGTTTCTTCCTCAGAAGCTCAAGGAATCTCTTCCTTCCACTAGGATCCAATCGGTCAAGTATCTCGGAATCCCGGGGTATACTCTCAAGACTGTACCTGCGGGAGACCCTGATTTTAACCTTGTTCAGATCATCCTTAGATGATATTTCACCTTTTTTGAGAAGAGAGATTATCTCTGAAAGAGCTTTATCTGATTCCATAGTTAGAGAATCCGATAGGGAGAAGACTACAGGACCTTTGTTTCCTTTTGCCTCATTGAACGGCTTATTTGTCCAGCAATCTTGTTCCTCATGGACTTGCTATTTATGTCAGTGTATTCCTGCACCTTCACTTTGTTGTTGTCGAATTCTATATTGAATTCATCAGGATACTCGTCCACTAAGCCCTCTGCAATCCTCTTCAGGAAAGTTTGTTTTATTCGACCCATTTTTTGTGTTCAGAGGTTTTGATAGATATCTAATATAGAACCGAAGTTAAAAACATCGAACAGTGTTCTCTTTCTTTCCACCACCCTAACTATATCAGGCTCACCAACTATCCCTCCAAGCTCTTTCGCTTTATCAACCGCATCGTCCATATCCCCAAGCTGGTCAATCAGGCCGTATTCTCTGGCCTCGCTTCCGAGATAGATTGAGCCATCCGAGAGATTTTTTGTGTAGGAATAAGAGAGGTTTCTGTTGGCTGCCACATCAGAGATGAAATCATGGTATATTTTATCCACCAGACGCTTTAGTTCCTCTTTCTCTTCCTCCCGAATGGGACGATAAGGACTGCCTATGTCTTTGCTGTCGCCGGATTTTATCACGGTAACGTTAACACCCAGCTTACCGTATAGCCCATAGTAGTGCTGTAGGGTCATTATAACCCCTATGCTACCTGTCATGGAGTCCTGATATGCTATAATCCAGTCCGCTGCTGAGGCAGCATAGTATGCACCGGAGGTCCCTGCCTCACCTAAGCGGGCTACAACCGTTTTCCTGGTTTCCATGA
>JAYEGX010000105.1:0-6500 GCA_034659295.1 Candidatus Altarchaeota archaeon
TGTACCTGTCTCTTATCTCATGAGCTTTCATCAAGGCTTCGATAATACATTTATCATCCACACCTAAATCCTTTGCTGTTGTTGGGGCTCCAATCACCTGCAAAACATCCCTGATTTTCTCCCAGCCGGCATCGTGCAGGGAGGCCATCATTATGGTTCCCACGCCGCATTGTTCACCGTGCAGTGAACTGCCCGGGCAAAGCAAATCCATAGCGTGGCTGAACTGGTGCTCAGCCCCCGAACAAGGCCTGGAAGAGCCTGCTATTCCCATAGCAACACCCGAGCTTATGAGCGCCTCCACCAGAATGCTGACATCATCCCTTATTTCCCTGGCATTCTCCATCACAATCTTAGCGCTCATCATAGACAGGGAAGCAGCATAGTCTCCATAGTACTCATTTATCTCTTTTTTAGCCAGCTCCCAGTCGAGCACGGCAGTGTAGTTGGATACGGAGTCAGCGCATCCGGAGGCCAGCAGCCTATAAGGGGCCTTCCTTATCACCTCAGTGTCTGCTATAATAGCCAGTGGACTGTGAACCCTCATTGAAACAGGCCTGTCACCTGGTATGCTCGCCTGAGGGGAAGTAATCCCGTCATGGGCTGCTGAGGTGGGTATTGAGGCATACGGAATCCCGCTCTTAAAAGCACACACCTTAGTGGAGTCAATAACGGAACCACCCCCAACACCGACAACGAAATCAATGCCATCCTCTCTAATCTTCCTGATAGCTGATTTGATACCATCACTCATTGAACCCCCCAATACCAGGGATTCGGAGCCCAAGTCTGCTGCAATCTTTTCACCTGCAACCCGGTAGGTGTTCTCATCTGCCAGAACAAGAGAGTTTCCTTTAAGCCCAAGTTCCGTTAACAAGCTTTTTGTTTTATCAATCGCCCCATCTCCCACAATGACCCTCATGGGCAATTCGATGTCTTTCATGTCTAATCTACTTAGATTTGAAACAAAAAAAGAATATATTACATTTATTTCCCTATTCTAATTCTTATCTTATGCGCGTTCTTCTTATACACTCCGATTATCTGCGGTTTGAGGCTAAAAAGAAGGCCCTGAAGACAGCGGAGGAGCTTGAGGAAAAAAAGGGCGAAACAGATAATGTCCTCGTGGTCTTCATCGCCTCAGAGAAACCCGATGAGAGCAACCCTGAATCCGTTGTCAAGCAGCTGGTTTCTGAGGTGAAGGGTTTATACCAGAAGGTGAACGCGGAATCCATTGCATTATATCCCTACGCCCATCTATCCAGCAACCTAAGCTCGCCTGATGTTGCAAAAAAAATAATCGACGGAACATACGTGGAGCTGCGTAATGAATATAATGTAGTTAAGGCTCCATTCGGCTGGTACAAGAGCTTCGAGTTAAGATGCAAGGGACACCCCCTATCAGAGCTATCGAGGACCATATTACCTGAGGATGCGATTGATGATACGGAATCGAAGGCCTTGGCGGCTGAGGAGAAATTAGAATCCCACTGGCACATTCTCGATCTGGACGGCAGTCTGGTGAATGTGGAAGACTTTAACTTCGGGGAACACAAGAACCTTAAGAAATTCACCGACTACGAGATTTCAGGCACCAGAGCGGTTGAACTCGAACCCCCTCACGTGAAATACATGCGGGAGCATGAGATAGCCGATTATGAGCCGGGAAGCGATCCTGGCAATCTGAGATGGTATCCTAAAGGATCGCTGATAAAAAGGCTTCTGGAGGAGAAGGTATCATCCATGGTTTCAGATTACGGGGGCATGCAGGTGGAGACCCCGATAATGTACGACATAGGCCATCCACAGCTATCCAAGTACCTTGACAGGTTTCCTGCAAGACAATATCGCCTTAAATCAGGGGGTAGGGATTATTTCCTGCGGTTCGCAGCATGCTTCGGGCAATACCTAATGAAAAAGGACATGCTCATCTCCTATAAAAACCTCCCGCTTAAACTATATGAGCTATCCCACTACAGCTTCCGCCATGAGCAAAGAGGGGAGTTGGCCGGACTCAGGCGGCTTAGAACATTCACTATGCCTGACATGCACACCCTTGTGATAGATACTGAGCAGGCTAAATCTGAGTTTCTGGCCCAATACAGGCTCTCTGTTGAGTGGATGGAATCACTTGGCCTGGATTACGAGGTTGGAATACGGTTTGTGAGGGAATTCTATGAGGAAAACAAGGATTTCGCAGATGAGCTGGTTGCGGTGGTGGGAAAGCCCGCCCTTGTGGAGCTATGGGATGAGAGGCCATTCTATTTCGTGATGAAGTTCGAATTCAATATAGTGGATGCCCTGGAAAAAGCATCTGCCCTATCTACCGTGCAGATAGACATCGAAAACACCGAAAGATTTGATATAAGCTACACCTGCAAGCAAGGAAAGAAAAAACACCCCCTTATGTTGCATGCTTCTCTTTCAGGGAGCATAGACCGGAACGTTTATGCGTTGCTGGAAAAAGCATATCTGGACAGCAAGAAAGGAAAGAAACCCATGCTGCCCCTATGGCTTTCACCAACACAGGTAAGGATTTTACCCCTATCGGATGAGTTCATGGATCTGGCGAACGACCTGGCTGATAGGCTTGAGAAAAACAACGTGAGGGTTGACATAGATGACAGAAACGAAAGCGTGGGCAAAAAAATAAGGGCAGCTGAGAAGGAGTGGATTCCCCGGATTATCGTCTTAGGGGCGAAGGAGGCTGAATCCGGCAAATACGCCATAAGAGTAAGGGAGGAAAACAAGCAGATGGAGCGATCCCTGGATGAGCTGATAACTGAGGTCAGGAAAGAGATGGGAGATGAGCCATTCAAGCCCCTGCCGTTATCCAGGAACCTGTCTACGAGACCGAGATTTGTGTGACAAATGATTGATTTGGACGATATATGGGCTGACATCCGCAGAGACAGTAGATTTATGGGAACCCGGTTTAACTCAGTATATCTGAGGCAGATAGGCGGCCTTCTGGACCGGAGGGGATTTATCGAAACCAAACTCCACCTCTGGGATAACACCCAAAGGGACGATTTACGGCCTCAGGCCTCGGTTTTGATTTCCATACTCTCCAGACTGGAAAGAGATAAGGGCGTGAGGAAAGACAACGGTACCGGAGGGTATATACTCAAGGAGTTATCTGTTTTGAAATCGCTAAAATGAACGAGAAATCAAAGAAGACTGCGGGGGAGCAAAGTGCCTTGTTTGTGGAGGACGGGATGGTCCTGGGATTGGGCACGGGCTCTACTGTGAAATACGCTATCGAAGCAATAGCAGAGCGGATTAAAGGGGAGGGATTGGATGTTGTTGCCTTACCAACCTCGAAGTCAACAGAGGAACTGGCATCATCTCTTGGAATAAAGCTATCATCTCTTATGGAGTACTCTGACATTGATTTATGCATTGACGGCGCAGACGAAGTGGATGGGGACTTCAATCTGATAAAGGGGGGTGGTGGGGCACACACCCGGGAGAAGATTATCGCCTCAGCATCCAAAAAATTTATCGTGGTTGTTGATGAAAGCAAGATGGTGGAAAAAATAGGTGGATTTCCCGTCGCGGTTGAGTTCCTAGGATTTGGTAAACGCCTGGTAGCCAACCAGCTGCACCAGATTGGGGGAAATCCAAAATTCAGGGAAAACTTTGAGACAGACAACGGTAATTTAATCTTTGATACCAAGTTTTATATAGATGATCCGTTAACACTTGAGGATCGGATAAACTCAATACCCGGAGTTTTAGAAAACGGCATCTTCTCACATAGGAGGCCTGAGCGAGTGATAGTGGGTATGGGTGAAAAATACGAGATTATTGAAAAATGAACAACGAATTGCGTGAGGAACTGCAGAGGGTGATGGTTGAGGCCGAGAACTCCAAGAGACAGCTTGAGACCTTGTCCTCCCAGAGAACCCTCCTTGAGGAAGCCCGCTTGGAGATGGAACAGACCATTGAGGCCATAGAACATGTGAGCAAGGCAAAGGTAGGAGATGAGGTACTGGTTCCACTGGGCTCCGGATCCTATGTAAAAGCACAATTAAAGGAAAACGAAAGGCTTGTGCTTGGAATAGGGGCTGGTGTGTCAATGGAGGAATCGCTGGGTGAGGCCAAAAAAGTGCTCCGGGATAGGGGCATAAAGATTACGGAAGATGGCAGGAAACTGGCCGAACTAAGCAACAACATAACAGAGAAGAATAAAAAACTCAACCAGAGATACGAGATGCTGGTAAGGCAGATTAAAGAGCAGTCAGGGGATTGATGTGCTCAAGGGGATAAAATGTTCCAGTCTCTCAAGAACAAACTCGATTCTTTTATAGGAAAAACCGAGACCAAGGCTGCAGTTGAAGGGGAAAACGAGGTTAAGCTTTCTAAGAGCACCCGCATCAAGGGTCTTATGTCTTCCAGGGTAAGGCTTACCGAGAAAGATGTTGAGAGCATCCTATGGGATCTTAATATTGGCCTGATACAAAGTGATGTGGCCGTTGAAACCGCCGAGCACATAACAGAATCCCTAAAGAAGAAGATTCTTGAGGGGGATGTAGAAAAAAACAATCTGGGGAACTACGTGAGAGACTCCATAAAAGAGGTTCTTGCTGAAGCGTTAACCCCTGAAAAAGAGGTTAACCTGCTAGATGATATCCAGAAATCAGAGAAACCATACAAGATCATGTTTCTGGGTGTTAACGGCACAGGGAAAACAACAACCATTGCTAAGGTAGCTCACTATCTAGTGGAGAACAATTTATCTGTTGTTTTGGCTGCGGGAGACACCTTCAGGGCCGGGGCCATAGAACAGATAGAGAAACATGCCAGCAATCTCGGGCTGAAGGTTATAAAACACCAGAAGGGTGCTGATGCTGCCGCCGTCTTCTATGATGCTGTGGAGCATGCCAGGGCGAAAAAAACCGATGTTGTTCTGGCTGATACGGCAGGGAGGATGCAGACGAATATTAACCTGATGAACGAGTTAAAGAAAATCTGTCGGGTTAACAACCCAGACCTCAAGGTTTTTGTAGGGGATTCTCTTACCGGGAATGATGCTGTAGACCAGGCCAGGCGATTTTATAACGCTGTCGGGATAGATGCTGTTATACTGACCAAGATGGACGCTGACGCGAAAGGCGGTTCTGCCATATCCATAATACATGAAATAGAAAAGCCTGTGATATTCGTTGGGGTGGGTCAGGGGTACGATGACCTAATGGAGTTCGATAAAGACTGGTTTATCAGCCAGCTACTTTAGGAACTGTATTATAGACCTATTGAATATCTGATACCTTACTAATTCCATGATAACCCAACATACAGGTAAAACTGTTATGGTTAACTGTATCCTTCTTATGAACTCGTTAACTAGGGTGGCTGTTGATATAGCCCAGATCACGTGTATGACTGTTAGGGTAATAAAGGATATGGTAGCAGCGTAGGCGTAGACGGAGCCTTTTTTTTCTTTTACCCTGTATGTATAGTCGATTAATAGCATCAAAAGAATGTAGGGGGTTATGTAGAATATGATTGCTGCTGCAATAATCTCGATAAAGTCTTCTGAGATAATAAGTTCTTCGAAAAACATTTTGTTTAAAATAAGAGTAAACCACCCACAACCTTTTTTGGCAGGGTTGTGGGTGGGGTGGTTGGCTGAATGTCAAGACTTCAGTTTATAAAAAACTTTCCTTCCCATATATTCCTTTTCCAGAATGCTTCTGCCGAATAATTTGCTTAGTCGGGCGCTTGCAGCGTTTCTGCCCTTGTATCTGAACTCCTGTTGTATGTCGTCTGCGCACACCCTTGCGTGTTTCTTCACGAAATCAAGGATTTCCTCATCCCGCTCTGATATGTTTGCTATTGTTTTAGTGTCCATATCCCCTGACTCCATCTTCTCGTTCAGTTCCTTGAGCTGTTTTGATATCAGATCCAGCTTTTCTATGAGGGATTCAAATTTATCGAATCTGTTTGTGAGGTGGTCGAATTTTCCGTTGATGCTCTTCATCACCAGATTTGTGCTTTTTCTCTCTTCTGCGAGAGCGAAGAGCATTCTACCGACAGTTAGGGGATCGAGTGTTTCATATGAGTCATTTAGTGTATCTCCAACGAGTTCCTCGAATTCCCTTTCGTATTCTGTTAGCGGATCTTTCATTGTGTATGATACTATCTCTCATGTTCATGAGTATTATGATTTAGTCATGACTTATATAAATATTGCAGGGTTTTTGAGACAGAAATCATGACACATTCCATGAACAATCACAACAGAAACACAAACAATGCATGAATGTCTCTCACATAATCCATGAGAAACCATGAATGTTATGATTTATTCAACCCCACCCATAGATTAACATGGTAAACCAGACAGGAAACCTCACGGAAACCCCGGTCAACGCGTTCTTGGATAATGTGGTGAAGCAGCTTTCTCTTGGGCGGGGCTGCCTGGAAAACAATATCCTACTTTTTATTCTGGTAATACTGGCCTCGATTCTTGCGGCCAGGGTAGCAAACTACCTGAT
>JAYEGX010000106.1:0-6447 GCA_034659295.1 Candidatus Altarchaeota archaeon
TGGTGGAGGAAGTAGTCGTCACAGTACCAGTGGTAGTCGTCACAGTACCAGTGGTAGTCGTCACAGTACCAGTGGTAGTCGTCACAGTACCAGTGGTAGTCGTCACAGTACCAGTGGTAGTCGTCACAGTACCAGTGGTAGTCGTCACAGTACCGGTGGTAGTCGTCACAGTACCAGTGGTAGTCGTCACAGTACCAGTGGTGGTGGTGCCTCCACCACCAGGCACGGGGCTGGGCTCTCCCTCAAAACAGTCCTCCACGCACGTCTCATACTCATCCGGGCAGTCGATAACAGCAAGCCCTGTGCCGGATATAACAACCGTGATGAACTGTATCGAAATCAAGGCAATAATAAAACCAATTATCGCAGCAGCAATCATGTTCTTCCCCCGGGCCCGATCCCTGTCGCTGTCAGAAACGATATACATGAAGCCGCCGAACAACACCATAATAGCCGCCACAACAGCCACCACCGAACGGAGGATGTTATAAACAAGACATAAAACATTAGCTATCAAGTCAACTATATCCGTCCCCTCACCAGCGGCCCCGCAGGTGAAGCTAATCACGTCACCCCCAAAGAAGCTCCCAAGATACTGGAGCCCGATGATGGCCACAAACAACCCAACTAATGCTATAATAGACGCTATCTTAGCTGATGCCCTGGCCTCCGGGCTCCCTGAAGTAATCCAGATAAAAGCAGAAGCCATCAAGGCAATAACAGCAACCAAACTAACTATCGCAGCCAGAATATTCTTTACGGTGCATATCGTATAACGTATTAAATCGACTATTTCGCTCTCAGTCCCGAGCTCACAAGTCCAGGACAGATTTCTAGCATGTGCTGGGGTGAATAAGGACTCTAGAAACTGACCTCCGATAATAACAATAATCATCCCCACCACAGCAGCGAAAGCCAGACTCTTCGCCTTATTTCTCAAAGAAGAGTCCTCCGAGATAATCAACAGGATTCCGGCGACAGCAACCACCACCACCGCAATAACCCCCGCGATAGCATCTATTATAAGGAAAACCATGCAAACAGTATACTGGGCCACATCATCCAGCTGCCCAATATCCAAGCTCTCATAACCCGCGCAGTTAAAGGTTAAGAGAGTGTCCCAATGAGACGCGTAGCTTAAACCACTAAAGTTAAACAGGCCACCAAGGAAATTAAGTCCAATCAAGACCAGCAGAAGCCCCACCAAGACGTTCACCGCAATAGACCGGGCCTTAACCCTCTCCTCAGGATCCTCTGAAGTTATCCACCTGATTCCGGCGCCCATGAACACAATCATGCCAATAATAGCAAAGAGAAACTGGAACACCCGGACAATGATACAAATAGGCCCCCCGATTATTCCCCTAATATTCTCCGTATCTGTTATAGCATCACCCCAGCTGCACGTCTGGCGCTCACTTATTATACCCACCGCCATCCCAATGACATTAGCCAGCTCCAAAGCCAGTATAACGATAACAACACCAACAAGGATGTGAGCCAGCTTCTCCTTAACCTCAGCCCGCTCCTCAGCATCCTCTGATACAATCCACTTCAAGGCAGCCAGGACAAACACCAGAACAGCCAGGAAACCAACAATCCCTTCAATAATGACCAAGAGATAGCAGGCCACCTCAATAACCTTATCCCTGATATCAGCTATCTCAGCAGAAATCCCCTGAGCCAAAACAACAGAAGAGAGAACCAGCAATAACAAAAAAACAGCCAGAAACTTTCCTATCGCTGAGTTGGTGGGAGATAAAATGGAACGCATTTCATTATGGATATGTTTTTCTTGTTTTAAATATCTGCAGGTTCTTTACCTGCCACACCATTGGGGGCTAGATGAGCCTTGAAGGAGATGGAGATGATATACAAGCCATATGAGAGGAATATCGCAATAAACAAGCCCACAACCTCATAGACTGTGCCCTCCATGCCCGCCACACGAGCAGGCAGGGAATAGAAATCCACGTAATTCCTCATGAAATTAAGCACCTCCCTCAGCGACCACACAATAATAGCAAGCATCACAATCCGCAAACCCTTGATGAATGTTTTAGACTTCAGATAAAGTATAGCGCTTGTTGAATGGCTTAAAACGCTCTCCCTGATAAAAATCACGGAATCCCTTATGATATAAAGACACACAAGCAGAACAAGGATATGCAATAAACTCAACAACATGTTGAGGTTAAGTAAGCTGATATCCATTATGCACCTAAATTAAAACAATTTATCTCTTCTCCAGTTCCGGTTGGATTTAGGGCTATCCCGGACCTTCCGATTAGTCTTCGCGAAAACCCATACAGGAGCTCTCTTCCTTCTGCGATTCCCTTTCGCCAGACGTTTCTTGAAGCTGAACTCTTTGTTACTTGACATCTTAAATATATGTTTTTTATCGTATTTATATACTATAACATTCTGTTTTAAAAGAACACGCCCTGCATTTGTTTTTGTTGTGGTGGCAGCAGACCTCTGGAACAAAACCCTCCAGTATCCCGACTATATTCTCCCGTGTCTCCAAGACAGCTCCCCTAAGCTGCTGTGTGATCTTGAGGGGGCGTCTTTCTAAGGCAGGGGCGTACTCTACAATAGAAAACAATATGTCCACAGAATCAAGCTCCCCCTCCAGGAGCATGGAATACGCTGTGACCTGCAGCCGATCACCCCACCAGATGCTAGAAGGAACCCGGCCCGTCTTGATCTCAACAGGCAGATACTCATTGTTTCTCTGTAAGACCTTGTCTATCCTCCCTGAGAGCCCCAGCCCCTTAGACTTAATCGCGTACTCTATCCTCCAGGGGGTGACTGCCTCTATTGCCTCCTGTAAACCAGCCTCCCTAACCATGAACTCAAGTTTCCTGTGGAGTGCTGCCGTCTCCTTTTGCAATCCCGCAACCAATTCCTGCAGTAGCGTATTGTAGTCTATGCCCTCAGGCGCCTGGTTAATCAGCTCGCGGTATATGGACGGGAAACCCAGGAGGATGGAATCTATCTCCCGGTCAATACTCTCCCGCAGATTGCAGGGTTCTGATGCCCACTCTAGAATCCTGGAATACCGGAAAGAGAGTTCCTTTCTCAGGGTGTGCTCCATCATCCCCCGGTACATCGCTTCTGTTGGTTTCTCTCCCAGCTTTAGAACACGGGATAGATAAATCTTTCTGGGGCAGAAGGAGTAGCCATTCAGGTCTGAGGCATAAATCATGTGTTTCATTCACACACCTCTAAAGCGTCGTGGTTCTCAACCACCACTTCAAGATTGCCGTTATATAGTTCCACCACACCAACCAGATCCAGGGAGGTGTTTACTCTGAGCTTTTCCCTGAAGCGGGATGCGGTTGTGTAGGGTAGATAAACCGTTATTTCCCCCACACCATCCCCCAGCTTGATGAGCATTGAGCCCCCTTCGAATCTGTGGATGCTGGTTATGTTACCCTGCAGGTGCACGTTTTTTCCCAGCGCGAAGGAGTGTACATCTTCTATCTTTGAGATGGGGGGTTCTATTGTTTCTGTTGTATATGCCAGTATCAGCAGCCCGGTTATGGATAGTAGAAGTGAGAGGTATAGGAACTTTGACTCCATTTTTACTTTATTTGACTCTAAAGTATAATGGACCAGGAATATAAAAAACAAACCAGATATAAAAAAAATGTTTTTAAATTGCTGCCTTAGTGGCTTTCTTCTTGTTCTTCCTTCTCATCTTGCCGACCGCCCCACATTTCCTGCACTTCGTAGCCCCCAGAGGGTTTCTTGCATTGCATTTCATGCACACAGCCTTAAAAATCCTGGCATCCGCCTCCTTGAACCTGCCCATTTTTTCTAAGAAAGATAATAGATACATATATACACACCAGAGATTTAAATAAGCGATAATTTAAGCCCGCCCTCCAATAATCTTGTTGATGGAAAAGATACTGATTCTGGGCGCAGGCCCGGTGAAGATTGGTCAAGCCGCTGAATTCGACTACTCCGGAAGCCAGGCCTGTCTGTCCCTCAGAGAAGAGGGTATAACCACCGTTCTCGTGAACTCCAACCCAGCCACCATAATGACAGAACCCGATATAGCGGATATAATCTACGTCGAACCCCTTGTTCCTGAGGTGGTGGCTAAAATCATAGAAAAAGAAAGACCAGAGGGGATACTCCCCACAATGGGGGGGCAGACTGCCTTAAATATCACCTCCGCCTTGTCCGCCATGGGCGTTCTAGAGGAATACGGTGTGAAGATGTTGGGCACACCAATCGAGACCATAAAAAAAGGAGAGGATAGGGAATCCTTCGCTCAACTGATGAGGGATATAGACGAGCCAATACCAGAGAGCAAGGCAGCTAACTCCCTGCAGGAAGCCCTTGATGCTGTGGAAGAAATGGGTTATCCGATAATCATCAGACCAGCATACACCCTCGGGGGTGGGGGAAGCGGCATCGCAGGAAACATCAAGGAAGTAGATAAGGTGGTGCGCCACGGACTGCAGCTGTCGATGATAAACCAGGTTTTGATTGAGAAATCCATCGCAGGATGGTATGAAATCGAATACGAGGTTATGAGAGACGGAGCCGATAACTGCATCATAGTATGTAACATGGAAAACCTGGACCCGATGGGCATACACACAGGAGAGAGCATTGTGGTAGCCCCAGCCCAAACATTATCTGATCACGTGAACCAGACCCTCAAGAACGCATCACTCAAGATTATACGAGCCCTAGGAGTGGAAGGCGGGTGCAATATACAGTTCGCCCTAAAGCCGGATACCCTGGAGTACATGGTGATTGAGGTAAACCCGCGAGTATCCCGGAGCTCTGCATTAGCGTCTAAGGCAACAGGCTACCCCATTGCCAGAATCGCGGCCAAGATAGCATTAGGTAAAACTCTGGATGAGATACCGAACACCATAACAAAGACCACCACATCATACTTTGAGCCAAGCATAGACTATGTGGTAGTAAAGATACCCCGGTGGCCGTTCGAGAAATTCAGAAACTGTGACAGAACACTAGGCACCCAGATGAAGGCTACAGGAGAGGTTATGTCAATAGGCAGGATATTCGAGGAGGCCCTGCAGAAGGCGGTCCGGTCCCTGGACATTGGAAAAGACTCTCTTTCAGGTATGGGAGAAAGAGATAAGAAAAAAATAAGAGAGAGGCTCAGTGTACCCAATGACGAGAGGTTGTTTTATATGGTCGATGCCTTAAACAATAATTTCTCCGTAAATGAGGTCTGCAAGCTCACCGGCATGCACCCCTGGTTTATAGAGAAGATAGAAAATATAGTGAAGGACTCAAAGGATATTGCTTTTTAATTCCGTGGGAGAGTGCTAAAATATCCCATATTTATTTTTGTAGATCTAATTAGTTACATGGAAACACCAGAACTTGATGCCAATCTTGCAGAGTTTGTGGGTGTGCTCTTAGGAGATGGTTCAATTGGTAGATACGAATGTCGTGCAGGAGAGAAAATCAAAATCCAACACAGAGTGAAGATAACTGGCGATGCAACAGAGGATCTACCATATTTCAAGGGGTGTTTATCTCCTCTGATGACAGGATTATTTGGGAGGGAGCCGCTACTGCGTTTCAAAAGAAAAGAGCGGACTGTGGAACTTGCGTTTTTTGGTAAAGAAGTCTATGAGTTTTTAATCAATCTTGGTATGGCACCATCACCAAAAAGAAATCGCGCAGTAATCCCTCCATTTATATTTGAAAACAATCTTGAGGCGCATTTCCTGAGAGGATTGTTTGACACAGACGGGTGCCTGGTATTTGATAAACAACATAAAGACGTTCATTATTATCCCAGGATAGAAATAAAGATGCTGCCGTGCCCGATGAGAGACCAGCTATTCGATATTCTTTCACGTTTGCATTTTAGATACATAGTATCCCCCCAACCCAATGAAGGTTTAAGGATACAGATGAATGGTAAAAAGATGATTAATAAATGGGATATGGTCGTGGGATTTAATAATGAAAAACATATAAGTAAGTATCAACTTTGGCAGCGGTTTGGTTATTACACACCAAACACAACTCTTGAACAGCGCCTTAATATTTTAAGCGGGGTTGAGCAGCCAGGAGTGCTCGTCGGACGCATATAGAGTTTAACCGCTCGTGCGGGCGAAGCTCATAAGAGGTAAAACTCATGAGAAAAAGCACTCCGGGACACCCGAAGGCCGGTGGTTCAAATCCACCCCCCGCTATCTGTTTCTTTTTATGATAACTTGGGGTTTTTAGCCTGCCACCACATAAAAGGCATCTGGTTAGGTGGATTTCGCTTTAGAAAAGCGAAACCAAACGCCAGTCTATCGGATCAGAAAGTTAGGCACTACAATCAAGCCTTTAAAAAAGGCCTGACCCAAAAAAAAAAAAACAGCAACATCACCAAAAAACAAATGTTTTTCTTTTGATATAACGTAGGCTTTCTTTCTACAAAAAGAAAAGCGT